>NZ_JBQPXM010000002.1:0-467331 GCF_052245235.1 Pseudomonas sp. B392_1p | reverse complement strand
CTGCTCAAACCAGTTTTTCAGTGTTGTGGCGGAGCTATTCATCGTTGGTGCCTCCCGCTGCGAGGTTCTGCTTGATGAGGGTCAGCCGCTGCGAGAAACCTTGTCGCTCCAACGCTCTGGCCGTGTCCTTCAGCACAGAGCGCAGCGGGTAGCCGATTTCTTCTTCAAGCTGCTCGATGACCTTGAAGGTCGCGGTCCAGTGCGAGTTCAGCTTCGCCACCAGTTTCTTTCCGACCGGCGTCAGCTGGATAACGCTCTTGCGAGCATCCTCGCCGCGCTGACGGGAAATCATTCCGTCAGCCTCCATGTGGCCGACTGTCTGGCTGATGGCGCCCTGGGTCAGATGGGTACGTGTGGTGATCTCCGTAACCGTCTGCGCGCCCGAACGGATGGCTCGCAGCACAGGGGTATAGCGTGCCCGGAAGTTCAGGCCCATCTGCTGGTAATGCTCCTCGGCCCCGAACTCCACCAACTCCGACACGTAACGCAGCAGTTCGCCCAGGCCGGGCTCGTTCTTTCTGTTCATGGCGGCGCCTCCGACAGTTGGGAGTTAATTACATTAGCTGTAATGTACTTTGCAAGTCGTCCCGCCTTCCAGGATCGGCCCCGCTAAGGCGGAGAGTGGAGTGCGCCAAAATGACAGGTCGGCCGATTAAGTGTTTGGACCTGCCGAGGGCTCAACATCAAAGAGATGTGCGATGGCAGCGAGCCGGCAGGCGTTTGATGCGGGCGATAGCTGATCGATATCGAAGTAAATGAGGCGCCACAGCCTGATGCGGCGCTGTCAGTGCAGCCTGATCCTCGTTGCATTTCAATTTGCGAACGAACTTTTCTTAGCCTGGGGTTAAAGGCCGCGTTGGTCAGGAAGCGACATGCTCTGTAACGCTCAAGGCAAGTTGCGCGGCTAGAATCGATATCAGTCCCGTGGAGATTCAAGATGATCAATAAAAATACCGTCTGTCTCTGGTACGACGGCACTGCGTTGGATGCTGCGACGTTCTACGCCGAGACGTTTCCGGATAGCGCGGTGGGTGCTGTCCATTGCGCCCCTGGCGATTATCCCGCAGGCAAGCAGGGTGATGTTCTGACTGTCGAATTCACGGTCATGGGCATCCCTTGCCTCGGGCTGAACGGAGGGGCGATGTTCAAGCACAGCGAGGCTTTCTCGTTCCAGGTTGCGACCAACGACCAAGCCGAGACGGACCGCTTGTGGAGCGCGATTGTTGGAAACGGTGGCCAGGAAAGCGCATGCGGTTGGTGCAAGGACAAATGGGGCCTGTCGTGGCAGATCACTCCGCGCGTTCTGACGGCCGCGATTACCAACCCTGATCGAGCGGCCGCCAAGCGCGCGTTCGAAGCGATGATGGGTATGCAAAAGATCGATATCGCTGCAATCGAAGCTGCACTGAAGGGTTAAGCAGCGGCCTTAATCAGCCATACGGCTTGGCCTGCACTCGCTCACACAAAACGCCGCCCAGTCATTCATCAATGCCGGCGCTTCTCCAGCAGATCGGAGCGCGAGTAGCGGCTTCGGTCTGGTTGCGCTCAAGGCCAGTTCACAGACTTCACGCGGATAGTGGGTGAACTCGTTGGGCCGATTGGGTCGGTGCCTGAGATCGGTTGCCGCCCTGGCCGGTGCCAGCATCGTCGTCAGCGGCGACCAGCTAGGCCTGCCTTACGGCATCTCCGCCCTGGCCGGAGGGCTACTGTGCTTTGGCCTGCGGTTCATGGCGATTCGATACGGCTGGCATTTGCCCGTTGCGCACTTGTCTGCGCAGGGGAGGGCCGGGGTGGAGGGGCGAAAGGATGGGGGTGACAACTAGCAATACAGCCGCTAAGCGACCTACGGAACCCGCGAGGAGTATGTTTGAATCGCCCCTGGTTTGTAGGTACATCCGAGCGGCTGCTCCTGGCCGAAAACAGCCGGTTACTATGGGCCGGAACCGACCCATTGCAGACATTCGCGTCTCAAAAATCCCTTGATTATTTGATACGAGTGGGAAAAAGCCTCAGCACAAATAAGTGCGGATGCCTGTTGCGTAGCCAGCGATGCTGGCACGCACTTGCTTCCCCCTGGGTAAGTGCTCGAGGGAATGTCGGCGCGCCCCATTATTGGCTTGCACTGAAACGTCTGTTCCCGTTAGAGGCCAATCTCGTTGAATCAACGTGGCTGCATGCCCATATGGTGTTGGTGCTGCATCATTTGATCCATCATCATCTGCTGCATCCCCATGTACTGATCCCTCATATACTGGTGCTCTTTCATCTGCTCCGGGGTGAGATTCGAGTAGTGTTCCCTCATCTGATCCCAGCCCATCATTCCGCCATTCATCATGTGCTGCCCCATCATCCCACCACCTGCGCAACAGCCCATCGTGCCTTTGCCCCACATTTGGCCCATCATGGCCATGCCGTTCTGCATCATCGCTTGATGCTGCTGTAGCAAATTCTGGCGTTCCTGGGGGTCTTTGGTCTTCTGAATTTGCCTCATTTGCTCCTGCATCTTCTTCATGGTTTCTTGCATCTGAGCCATCTGTTTTTCGAACTGCTGGATATTGACGGCAGGCAGTTCGGCTTGAGAAGGAGAGGCCTGCCCGCTTTCTTGGGCAGAGAACGTAAGAGCAGGGAACAGCGAGGCGGTGATTACGACTGCAACTAGAGTTAGTGTCTTCATGGCTAGGCTCCACGTAGGAAACATTGCATCAGCTTGCTGAGAAGATGCCCTTGAAAACGTAGACCGGCCCCGGATGAATAAGTTGACGTAGTAAACGTATCCAGCCGAAGTGAGCCGCCTAGCCCGTTTCTTGAAGTAAAAAAAGCTCAGTGCTTGTGATAGCACCAGATGCGTGACAAGACCCCAGCGAGAGGAGTTCCAAGCCAACGGGCTTAGCTCAGTACTGAGCGGTTCGGGTCGTCATTAATAAGCAAGGCTTGGATATCTTGAGGAACCGGCAAGGGCCTGAAAGCACTAATCCTGGAACGGCCTGTATTGCCGATAGGCACCCATATTTTAGTGAACAGCAAGGCCGCCACAATGCGGGGTATTTGACCCGCGACCTCGCGATAATCGCCAATCTGCCAGCCGAGCGCGAGCATAAGCCAGTGTGACCTGGCATGCAGCATGGGGTGGCGTTGGGTCAGGATGTGCGCGCGCTCTAGCCATTGAAAGGCATCTGCACCGCGCTTTTCAAGCCTAGCGTGTTCGGCCTGTTGAAAGGCTTCTTCAATTGCAAGTTGCAATGTTGCCTTCATCTCAAACCTCCGGTTTTATTTTCAGAAGGCGCAGGCCGTTAAACACCACCAAGAGGCTGACGCCCATATCTGCAAAGACCGCCATCCACATGGTGGCCTGGCCCGTTAGGGTAATGGTGAGAAATAGCGCCTTGATTCCTAACGCCAGCACGATGTTCTGCTTGAGGATGGCTACGGTTTGTTGTGACAGCCGGATAAAGGCCGGAATCTTTCGCAGGTCGTCATCCATCAACGCTACATCCGCAGTTTCGATGGCGGTGTCCGTTCCGGCAGCGGCCATGGCGAAACCGATTTCAGACTTGGCCAGCGCCGGCGCATCGTTGATGCCGTCGCCGACCATCCCGACAACGTAGCCGCGCGCCTGCAGTGCTTCGATGGCCTGCAACTTGTCGACCGGCAGGAGGTTGCCACGAGCCTCGTCGATGCCTACCTGCTTTGCGATGGCTTCTGCGGTGTGCGGGTTATCGCCTGTCAGCATCGTGGTCTTCACCCCAAGCGCGTGAAGCTCCTCGATTGCCTGGCGGCTGGAGTCTTTGACGGTGTCGGCAACTGCGTACATGGCAATGGCACGCTGTGAATTACACAGCACCACCACTGTTTTTCCTTGACGTTCGAAACGATCCAGTGTCGTTTCCAGCTCTGGTGAGCAGAGGCCAAGCTCTTCCACCAAGCGGTGGTTTCCCAGGTGGAAATCCATGCCTTCGATGGTGCCTCGTACACCTCGACCCAGTAAGGCTTCGAATCCTTCAACGGCGGCAAACGTCAGGCCATTCTCAGTTGCGTGCTTGGCTATCGCTTGCGAAACCGGGTGGTCTGATCGACCAGCAAGGCTGGCAGCATGTGTGCGGTAAAGTTCTGAGTTCTCTTCAACCAACGGAATGTAATCGGTCTGCACCGGCTTGCCGTGAGTAATGGTTCCAGTCTTGTCGAGCGCCAGGAAGCCAAGCTTGCCGCCGATTTCCAGATAGACACCGCCCTTGATCAGAATGCCTTTGCGCGCAGCCGCAGCGAGGCCACTGACGATGGTGACTGGCGTCGAGATGACCAAGGCGCAAGGGCAGGCGACGACCAGCAGTACCAGAGCGCGATAGATCCAGTCGTACCACGGTTCGGCCATAAACAACGGTGGCACAATGGCTACAGCCAGGGCGAATAGGAATACGACAGGGGTGTACACCTTGGCGAATTGATCGACAAAGCGTTGGGTCGGGGCACGTTTCCCCTGCGCCTCTTCGACCGCATGGATGATCCGGGCCAGCGTGGTGTTGGCTGCGGTAGCCACGACTCGGTATTCCAGTGAGCCGGCTTCGTTGATGGTTCCAGCAAAAACCGGGTCGCCAATGGTTTTCTCTACAGGCAAGCTTTCCCCCGTAATGGGTGCTTGGTTGATGGTGGAGTTTCCGGAAGTTACCTCGCCATCGAGGCCGATTCGCTCGCCAGGTCGAACCCTGACCAACGCACCCACGGCAATGCTTTTAACTTCAACTTCAAGCCATGAGCCGTCGGCCTGCTGCACCGTGGCGCGCTCTGGAGACAGATCCATCAAACCACGGATGGCGTTGCGCGCCCGATCCAGTGACTTTGCTTCGATCAGCTCGGCGATAGAAAAGAGGAACATAACCATGGCTGCTTCTGGCCATTGCCCAATCAGCACTGCACCGGTAACCGCGATACTCATCAATGCATTGATGTTCAGATTACGGTTCTTTAGGGCGATCCAGCCCTTTTTATAAGTCGTCAGGCCGCACAGCAGAATGGCGAGCAGCGCCACGCCAGCCACAACCCATTCTGGAGCAAGCTCTGCAAAGTGCAGCAGTTCAGCCGATAGTGCGGCCACGCCTGATAGCACCAAAGGCCACCAGGCCTTCTTGCGAGGAGCGCCTTGTGCTTCTCCGCTTGGCGTTGCTGCCCCCTCAACCACTGGAGTGAAACCAAGGTCACGAATAGCTGCCAGCGCTACTGGCAGTGCATCTGCCGTGTGGCGAACTGTCAGCACCCGCTCAAACAGGTTGAACGTCAATTCACTAATGCCGGGTAGTGAGGACAGCTTGTCGTGGATCAGCTTTTCTTCGGTGGGACAATCCATCTGTTCGATTTTGATTCGGGCTTGCGCTTCGGCAGAAAGTGGTTCTGCTTGCATGCCCAGAGACGATATCGCCGCTTCGATAGGCGAGGTCGACGGCAAGCTGTGCCATACCCCAAGCGTGCGATTAATCAGATTGAAGTCGAGCTTATCTATGCTTGCGATCTTGCTCAGTTTGTCCTGAATCAGCGTCTGTTCGGTAGGGCAGTCCATTTGCTCGATGCGAAAGCTGCTGAGCCTGGAACCGGCTACGGCACTTATCGTTGAAGCGGCAGTGGAGGAGCACATAATTACTTTGCTGGAGTCACAGCAGACATCCTTTGATACCGCTTCAAGTTTTTGTTCGTCACCGCAGCAGCCGGCCATGGAGGTATCCTCATTGATCAGTTATGCAGAGTGAACACCCTGAAGCCACTACAGGGTCAAGCATTGTCGAAGAGGTTATTCATGAAAATTGGAGAGCTGGCCAAGCTTGCCGATTGTCAGGTTGAAACAGTTCGCTATTACGAGCGTGAGGGGCTGTTGCCGGCCCCCGCCCGCAGCGAGGGTAACTACCGCATCTACAACAGCGAACATCTTGAGAGGCTTACATTTATTCGTAACTGCCGCTCACTGGACATGGCCCTGGTAGAGATCAGAAGCTTGCTAGCGCTTATGGACAGGCCAGAGGAGAACTGTGAACGTGTGAATAGCTTAATGGATGAGCACATTGAGCATGTGCAAGCGCGTGTGACCAGCCTGTTGGCGCTGCAACAACAGCTGGTTGAGTTACGACATCGCTGTGCCTCTGGGCGCGGTGTAGACGAGTGTGGAATCCTTCAGCGCCTGAATTCCACTGGCGGGGTCAATGCGCTTCCGAAGAATAGCCACACCCATGTGGGTAAAAGCCACGGCCACTAAACAATCCGCCACCGCAATGCCTTTTCATTATGGTAGGCCTGGCCATCGTTGCCCTTTTCCGGCATTTGGCCAGGTGGGTCGTTCGCGTAGCTTGGCTCGCACCAGTTGCTCCGGCTGCGAGTACCAAGGCAAACCTGGTGCGCTTCCATTCGCCTGTGATCGGCAAAGCCAGCGCGCCAGGTGGCCAAGGCGTGGGAAGCCGCTTCCGGAGCCGGACTGGACTTAGACAAAGCCCGTTCGGACATGCAGTCGCCGGGCATAGACGCCGCACTCAAGCTGGACATGCAAGATGTAAAAGCCATGGGCGTGCGGGAAACACCGACGTTCTTCGTCAATGGACAGAGCTTGTCCCAGTTCAGCCCACAAGCCCTGCGTAAGTTAGTTCGAGATGAAATCGCTAGCGCCAAGAAGTGAGGCGATGCTCTGGTTAGAGAACCGAATCCCACCGGCTTTGGCAGCGCTAATATGCGCGATATTGATACAGATCGCTGCGGCTCGATGGTCTGTTGTAGAAGCGCCGCTGAGCTGGCACTCAGCGGTACGCTATTAATGCTGCTGACCGGTTTGGTTTGATAACGAGGAAATGTCCGCTATTGGCCGAGGCTGTGTAAAAACGCAGTCACCATTTGGTGGTCCACGCTTCTACGTCGAATCTGCCTACGTTCGGCTACTCAGTAGACCTGGATTTTGCGTATAAGCGGGATATTTGATCTGCTTTTGAGCGCTTCAGTAGCTCGGCGGCGTTTTTACACAGCCTGGGCCGATTTCTGCCTCTCACGAAGGATGGCTTCGGGTCGTTTTCATTTGTCGTGATTCGGCTTGACTGGTCGATATGCACGCAGCTTCCAGTGGCTATGCATCGGAGTGGTCAAGTCGATGCAATCCTGCCTCAGGCAGCTAACCACCAGGTCGTTGCCATGGGCCACACAAATGAGGCTGCCATTCCTGTAAACGATGCCGGCGTCGCGCGATCACCACAATGGTCAGCCAGTAGCGATAACGACTGACGGGGGAGAGCGCGGCGATATGTTCTGCCAGAAACCAGCGCAGGTGCTTGGCTTGCCAGCGGTGTGGGTTGGCCAGCCCCCAGTGCTGATCGATCGCTTGCTGGATGAGTGCCGCCTGGCGCAGATGGCGCTGGCGGGAGGCCTTTGCGCCGGTGAGCACGTCACGCAAGAACAGACTCATATCGTTCATCGCCGACCCCCAATGTAAGCAGCCACCACATCAATCCGGTTATGCCCCAGTTCCTGGGCTATCAGCTCGCGGGCACGGTAATCCAGTTTTCTGTTCTCGCGATGCAGTTGGCCGCCATTCACCGGGGCGGGTTGCCCCGTGATCTGCTGGTAGCGCTCGCAGGCATACGCGGTGCGCAGTTCATGGAAGCCCTTGATGCCGTGGGCTCGCAGCAGGTTGCGCGCCGGTCGGACCTGGCGCTGAATGAAATCGACATAGCGTTCTGCGGGTTCGAGCAGGTTGCGACTGCCCTTTGGGGAGACCGACGTAGCCTGGATCAGCGCCTGGCGTAGACCCTCACTGACGTGTATCCAGCGCGGAGCGGCGGCGCCTCGGCGGCCCCCCTTGGTGCCGTCGGCAATGTTGATCCTGCCGCGTAGTTCGGCTTCACGCTGCAGGCGTGGCAGGTCGGCCAGAATGGCTTCGCGCAGGCGCAGGCCACCCTCGCGCGCCAGATGGATGATGGCGGCGACCCGTGCGAAGCCCTGTTCGCGTAGCGTCTGCTTGAGTGGAAGCAGTTGGGAACGCTCCTGCCCTTGGGGTGCTTGCATGCGCAGGTTGCAGCGGTTCAGTCCAAGGGCTGCGCTGGGGCTGACTCGTACCTGTTGATCGCCGCGCAGCACTTCGAGGGTGCGGTTGACCGTGGACAGGCGATTTTGCGCGGTGCTGATGGCCAGTTCGCCCTGTTTCACCGCTTGGCTGAGGTGGCGCGCGTAGTCCTGCAGCAGCGCTTGGTCCAGGGACCGAGCGTCATTCAGGCCATGCTGTTGGCTGCACCAGGCAGCAAACAATCTCCAGCGCTCGCCATGGGCCTGCACGGTGGCGAAGCGGCCTTCACCGTAGCTGTCACGCAGTGCCTGGAGCCCGGCGTAGTTGAGCTGCCGACCGTAGCCGAAATTGCGCTTGTCCTTGTTCGTGAAATGCGACATTCCCTCACCCCCTGTTCGGTGATCTGCGACATTTGCCTGGACTCGCCAGGCGCATTCCTCACGTATTTCCCGCCTCGGGACGTTTAGTGTTTTCTGGGTTTGAGGCCCCAGCGGCCTGTGAGGTATCCATGCGCTGGACGGGCGAGCTGTTCATCCAACCTCCGGTGTTTCCTGGGGAAACGGCGGGTGGAGGCATGCAACGGGGACAAGTCGTTGCCATGGGACGTCGAGCGGGACAAGGCACATGAGCGGGTTGGTTGCGTCTGGCCTGAGCGTCACCCAGGTGCTCTCCGGCAGGAGAACGTCAGCAGCCGTACAGCTCATGTCGTGGGGCGGCAGAACCACGTTTGTCACGTGGATTGTCGCAGGGGGAAATGCCCGTAAAGCGTGTAGGGCCTGGGCTGCGGAGCTGTTTTCGCGCCCGTCTCTGTGTAGGAGCTACAGAGACGTGCGTTAACTGTCGCAACCCAAAGACAACACGGGCAGGGGGGGAAGACTGCTGCAGGTGCAATGACTCGCTCGAACAGCCTGAGCATGAATGAGGAAACTGGCATCCATCGCCGGGGACGGCAATCGTGCGCGCTGCCGGACGCTGTGCGCACTTGGGTTGAACCACCGCAACGCGGCGTAGCCTTGAAGGTTCGGGCTACCTGGGTGCTGTCGACGACAGCGGCTTGCCTGCAGGACTAAAGCAGTGGTCGTGGGGTCGGTCAAGAGCCGCTGCGTTGCTATGGGCCAATCCTGCTGGTCAGCGAATGCGACGCTGCTAATCTGGTGATTGAAATACAGTGAACTGCCCAGCTATTACTACCGTCGCGTTTGGAGCTTGCTACTTCGTGCATGAGAGATTCAGCGGCTGCCCGCGATCAACGAGCAGCATCCCACAGCGCTCTGACCACTCTCCACAGGAGTTCTGGCTCCTGGCTGAGGCATCAACTTAACGGGGTGCCGCTGTCCGGTTTGTTAGGGGCAAATCCAGTCGATGTGAATGGCTATTTGCGTTAGGCAGTGTGTTGCTGACTCTGTGTCGGTTCATGCGCGCTTGAAATCGCCTTGGATGATGTTAGCCGCTGGCGAGGTGGTTGTGTAGGCAGCCCAGTCAGCCATAAGGGCGCGGCGTTTTTCAAACACATCGCCGCGCCAGTAGGCGGCTTCAGCACCCGTGGCGACCGTATGCGCTAGCGCTAGCTCGCAAACTTCGCGCGGGTAGTGGGTTTTCTCGGCCGCCCAGTCGCGGAAGGTTGAGCGGAAGCCGTGCATGGTTAGATCGCCGCACCCCATGCGACGCAGCCCCATCAACATTGCCATATTCGACAACGGTCGGCCTTGGCGCGCGCCCGGGAATAGGTAGGGGCTTCCCTCGATACGAGGAAGGCTAGCCAGTACATCGAGGGTGGCCTCGGACAGCGGTACGCGGTGCTCCTTGTGTCCTTTCATCCGAGAGGCGGGTATCGTCCAGGTACGCGACTCTAGGTCAATTTCGCTCCATGTTGCCTCCAATACCTCAGACGTTCGGCAGGCGGTAAGAATGGTCAAGCATATGGCGCGATAGGTCAGGCCATCATGCTTTGCCAGATCGATCATGAACGCTGGCAGCTTCGGCCAAGGTAGCGCGGCATGGTGTACGCGCATTTGAACCATCGCGCGCTTGGGTAACAGCTTATCCAGGTGTCCGCGCCAGCGGGCCGGATTTTCGCCATCACGTAGTCCTTGGGCCTTGGCGGCGTCTAGCACCAGCTCGATCCGGTTTCTCACTCGGCTAGCGGTTTCGGTCTTTTCTGCCCATATCGGACGCAGGATATCCATAACGTGGGCGGTTGATATCTCAGCCGGTGATAGGTGCCCGATGATTGGCATGGCGTAGGTGGCTAGGGTGTTTTCCCACTGCTGCGCGTGCTTGGCGTTCTTCCAGCCGGCGCGGTGTGTAGCAATATAGCCAGCGGCTTCCTGCTTGAAGGTCACGCGCTGGGCTTCGCGGCGTTGGGCTTCCTGTTGGCGCTCCCGTTCGGCGTCACGTGCGGTCATCGGATCAGTGCCAGCACTCATCAGCCGGCGCTGGTCAGCTACGGCCAGACGGGCAGCTTTGAGCGTGATGGCGGGAAAGCCCCCCAGTCCCATGTCACGGCGCTTGCCTTGGAACTGGTAGCGGAATACCCACGATTTGCTCCCGCTCGCCTTGACTATCAGGCGCAGCCCGTCGCCATCGTCATAAGTGCCAGCTTCGGCCAGGTTCTCGACTTGCTTTGAATTCAGCTTGCCCACTTTTCCCTCCATGGGTGTGGGAACAAATTTTGTTCCCACACTTGTTCCCACACTTTGCGTCTGGAGCGGGTTGGTTTTGAGTGGATGTTAGTGGGCAAAGAATAGGCTGGAAGGCTTGTAGAATCTAGGTTCTAGTGGAAATTATTAGAATCTGGTGGAGCATGATAAAGCGGACACCCTCACCGCCAGACGATATACACAAAGCCCCGTTCTGCGGGGCTTTGTTGTTTCTGGCATTCGCCTAGTCCTGGAACGGCGCTGCAGTAAGCGCAACGCGTCCAGGTTTCCCTGATGCCGGGTTCCCCGCTTCCCCCTTATGTCACACAATCCCGCTCGTTGCACCGCAACGCTGCCATAGCAGTCGTGAACCGAGTGCTGCGGCCTGGCTGCCGGTTGCGCCGTGAATGCCGTAGAGGTTGGGTGGATGTGGAAATTTCCGCCGCGCCGGCCAAGCTTGCCTGTGACATCGAACCGGCCGGCGCCGGTGGAGGTGGGTCATGGCTGAGCGCGACAAGCTAACGCTGGGACACCGCTTGAGTACCCGGGCAACGTCGTTCTGGCGGCGCTGGCGCGCCCTGGAAAAGCGGCAGCTGGCACGTGTGCGGGCGCGTGGCGGCAGGCTATTCGTCCGCTGTGCCTTCAGGCTTGGCGACCTGCTGATACTCAGTGGCGTGCTGTTGATTAGTGGTTGGGTGCTGCTGCCGGTGTTGCTATTGGCTGGGTTTGTTCACCTCATTGCCCGGACTCTAACAATTGATCCGTGGCCCGAATCGCCAACGTCCGATCAAGTTGATCATCCAGACCATCGAGCTCAATGGCCGGAGCGTTATGACGAGTGGGGCAATTTGAAGTAGGCGCCATTCTGCGTTGTACTGCCGCAGGCGCTGATCAGCTTCTTTGGGCAGCTGCGATAACCACTTGGTTGCGGCCCTGGCGCTTGGCCTGGTAAAGCGCCTGATCAGCCGAGCGCAGCACCACTTCAATGCGCGCATTGCTAATGGGGTAATGGGCTACCCCCAGCGACAGGGTGATCGGCTCTCCGGCCGGACTGCGGGTGCCGGCCAGCGTGGCACGTAGGTTTTCGGCGAATTCACCGGCTTCTTTCAAGCCGGTGTCAGGCATGAGCATCATGAACTCTTCGCCCCCGCTTCGACACAGGACATTTTCGTTGCCTGAGAGTCGGCGCATCTGCCTGGCGAGAAACTGCAACGTCAGATCACCGATGTCATGCCCATGGGCATCATTGACCTGCTTGAAATGGTCGATATCCAGAAGAATCACGGCAAATGGCTGGGCACTGACATGCCATTTATCGATGGCCGCTTGTGCTCCACGTCGGTTCAGCAGCTCGGTCAGCGGGTCGGTCATCGAGTCAAGATTGAGTTTGCCGATTCTGTGGTTGAGCATTTCCAAGCCGGACAAGATCGACTGCTTGAGTTGGGCCACTTCGAAATACCACGGCTTGATCTGCCGAACCGCGTTTTCGGCGATGCGGGCATCATCCTTCTGCACACTCTTGGCCAGGCTCCACAGGGGCTGGGAAATGATTCGCGACAGCCACCAGATGGCGAGCATCACGGCCAGGAAAAAGGGGACCAGGGTGAGCAGCATGTTCAGCATCAGCTTGTTGAGCTCCGTCAGCGTGGCCTGCAGGGGCCGTTGCGCAACGATGCCCCAGCCTGTGCTCTGAACGGGCGCGAAACCGGCCAGCATCTCGATACCTTCCGAGTTGGTCAGCAGTTGGTTGCCTTCTCGGCCTTGGCCCACTTCATGGATCGCCGGATTGCCATGAATGATTTCCCCCACGCGCTCCTGCTTGTTGTGATAAATCAGTTGGCGGTCGTGCACGACATACAGGTATGAGCCGTCGCGGTAATAGTGCTCGCCCAGCAGGTCATGAAGGGAATTGTTTTCCTGGAGGTAGATCGCGCCGCCGATATAGCCCAGGTAATCACCCTGCGCAGTGTGCAGCGGGTGCGTCATCGCCACGATCAAACGTCCGTGGGGGCACTGTAGGCCTGGACTATGGAAGGCTGCTGGCTGGCCAGTGCGGAATACGAGCCTGGGTTGTCGATCAGGCTGTCTTCCGCCTGGTGATTTCTTGGGGCTCGGGCCAGCAGTTTGCGCTCGGTATTGACGATATACACCGAGTTGAACGTATTGGTTTGCAGGAGGAGACGGTCGACTTCGCCATTGAGATGCTCGGCCGTGTTCAGGCGCGGGCCGATCACCGAAGCGCTGTAGGCCAGTTGTTTGTGTGCCGTGTTGAGAAAATTTTCCGTGACCTCGGCCAGTTTCACCGCATAAATGCGATTGGCCTCCAGCGTCTGCTTGATCAGCAGTTCGCGCTGCATCTGATAGCTGGCATACAGGAAATAAGCCAGAACCAGTGAGGTTGCTGACATGCTCAGGAGTAGAATCAAACGACGCAGATCAAGCTTGGGCATGGTGACGGATGGTTACTGAATGGCCGAAGTCGAATGCGTAAGGCAACGCCGTTTAGGTAACTCGACGCAGGGCAGTCAGATTGCCTGAGGCGGGGGGCAGGCTCTGGATGTAGTCAGATCGCCGCGCGCAATGAACGTCGCACCGGGAGGGGATACTACTTCGGGGTTGATCGTTAGGGGTAGGTGCGCAGGTGCATTTGCGACGTGCGGATGGCAAATAGCCTGTGGGGAGGAGGCTAGGCAGGAACTGCCCCGGCGTGTTAGCCGGGGCAGTCGGAGAATCAGTTTACAGCGTCTTTCAAACCCTTGCCTGGCTTGAAGCCTGGCAGCTTCGCAGCGGCGATTTGCAGGGTGGCGCCGGTCTGCGGGTTGCGGCCTTCACGGGCGGCGCGCTCCTTGACGGCGAAGGTGCCGAAACCGACCAGCGATACGCTGTCGCCATTTTTCAGGGCGTTGGTAATGCTCTCGGTGATGGCATCCAGCGCACGGGCAGCGGTGGTTTTCGGCAGGTCGGCGGAGGCGGCAATCGCCTCGATCAGTTCAGCTTTGTTCATGGATGACTCCAGTGGGGAATGGTTGGCCAGTATACGCAGCCACAAATGAATAAACTGCGCTGTGTTTGACCGATTGCACCTCGCCTGGCTACGACCTAAGCAGGCCTTGCCGGCAGGGGGCGAAAGAAAGCGCCTGCAAAAGATAAAGGCTGAGGGCTTGTCTGGCGAGCCCCCAATAGGGAAGTTACTGCGATTTAGACGCTTGCCGTGTGCTGCGTGCCGCGATTTGACGGTTTTTTATCCGCTGACTGGCGCGTTTCCAGTGTAGCGATGATTTTTCGGAGTTTTTGCATGTCGCGTTCCTGGGACATTTTTTGCTGTGTCGTCGACAACTATGGCGACATTGGTGTGACCTGGCGCCTGGCTCGACAACTGGCGACTGAACATGATCAGCGCGTGCGCCTGTGGGTCGATGAGCTGGCCGCGTTCGTGCGTTTGTGTCCTGAGGCGACAGTCACGGCGAGCGTACAACACCACGCAGGGGTCGAAGTGCGTCAATGGCCGCGGGATTGGCAGCCGGTTGAGCCCGCCGAGGTGGTGATCGAAGCCTTTGCCTGTCGCCTGCCAGCGCTTTTCGAGGCCGCCATGGCGTCTCGGACGCCTGCGCCGCTGTGGCTGAACCTGGAATATCTCAGCGCCGAAGACTGGGTGGCGGGCTGTCATGGGTTGTCCTCGCCGCAGCCCGATGGCCTGCAAAAGCATTTCTTTTTCCCCGGCTTTGGCCCGGCCACCGGCGGATTATTGCGTGAAGGCGATCTGCTGGCGCGGCGCAGGGCTTTTCAGGCCGATGGGCAGGCGCAACAGGCGTTTCTGGCCAGGCTGGGTGTGCAACGGAGTTCCGAAGAGCGGCTGATCTCGCTGTTCGCCTACGAGAATCGGGGACTGGCCAGTTGGCTGGAGGCGTTGACAGAAGTTACCCGGCCTACTCGGCTGTTGATTCCCGAAGGGCGTATCCAGGCTGATTTGCAGGCCTGGCTGGCTGGCCCTGCGTTGCGTGCGGGCGACAGTTGCCAGCGTGGCAATCTGCGCATCAACGTGCTGCCCTTCGTTCGTCAGGAAGAGTACGACCAACTGCTGTGGTGCTGCGACCTCAATGCGGTGCGTGGCGAGGATTCCTTCCTGCGCGCGCAGTGGGCCGGGCGGCCCATGCTCTGGCATATCTATCCGCAGGAAGACGGAGCGCACTGGGACAAGTTGCAGGCCTTTCTGGATCAATATTGCCAGACCCTGGCGCCCGATGCGGCGCGGGCGGTGGGTGAATTATGGCGGGCCTGGAATGCCGGCGAGGACATGGCGGGGCCGTGGCAGCGCTGGCTGGCGTGTGAGGGCGATCTGCAGCGGCATGCCGAGGCCTGGAGTAGCGACCGGGGAGCGGAAACGGATCTGGCCAGCAATCTGCTGCGCTTCAGCGAGCGCATGCGCGATGCCTGAGGGCGTGCAGTCAGGGCAGGCGGAGAAGGGTCGTCAGGCCGTGCGCGGGGCAGAGTTACTAATTTCGCGCGAATTGGCTATCATACGCGGCCTGTTTTTTGTCCCTCATCTGCTCGGATATCCCGTATGAAAACCGCACAAGAATTTCGCGCTGGCCAGGTAGCCAACATCAACGGCACTCCCTGGGTCATCCAGAAAGCCGAGTTCAACAAGTCCGGCCGTAACTCTGCGGTCGTCAAGATGAAGCTGAAGAACCTGCTCACCGGCGCCGCTACCGAAACGGTATTCAAGGCCGACGACAAGTTCGAAACGATCATCCTCGAGCGCAAGGAAGTTACCTACTCCTATTTCGCCGATCCGCTGTACGTATTCATGGACGCTGAGTTCAACCAGTACGAGATCGAAAAGGACGACCTGGAAGGCGTGATGACCTTCATCGAAGACGGCATGACCGACGTCTGCGAAGCCGTGTTCTACAACGACAAGGTAATCTCGGTTGAACTGCCGACCAGCATCGTTCGCCAGATCGCTTACACCGAGCCGTCTGTACGTGGTGACACGTCCGGCAAGGTGATGAAGACCGCCCGCCTGAACAACGGCGCCGAGCTGCAAGTATCCGCCTTCTGCGAAATCGGTGACTTCATCGAAATCGACACCCGCACCGGCGAGTACAAGGCCCGCGTCAAGGCCTGAGCCTGATACGTATGTCGAGCTGCCGCCAGCCCGGCTGACCGCGAGCAGATCGACACAAAACCCCGACTTCCTCGGAAGGGCGGGGTTTTTTATTGGCTGAAAACCGCCAAAAGCCCATGCCTTTGGTCGGTTTTAGCCTGAGCAATCATGGGTTTGTGATTGGGGTCGCTTTTACGGACATCCGCTGAATAGTCTTCGGCAATCGCCTGTCTACGCTGTGGGGACCATACCAACATGCCCCAAGGAGGGAGGAATGCTGTGTACATCTACTGATGCCGAACGACGCGCCGTCAATGCTTTGCTGGACTGGCTGAAAGCCAGGCGCCTGGTCACGGGTGCCATGGAGATGGCAGAGGCGGAACAGATGCTCGATGAGGCAGCGCGGCAAGTCATTCTGACCGGGGCGCGCAAACTACCCAAGGAGCATTTGCAGGAGCTTGAGCTGTAACCACGAAGGATCTGCGGATGGTGCAGGTCTGTCACAACGAAAAACCCCGGAGCATCTTGGCCGGGGTTTTTCGTTGTCCGCGTTGGCAGGCTGGTGTTCACCTATCATGATTCGCGGGCATTGTGCATTTATCGAGGTAGGGCCTGCCAACTTGTGCACAATAGCGTCGTTCGTTGTCAAGTCACTCTCAGATTCATTTGCAAGTCATTGATTTACGATTGAGCTTTTTATAAGCCATTGAAAAATAATGAATTTATTTGAATGGTCAAAGAATGGACAATTTGACTCAATGGCCCGAATCACCACGCTTTGCGGCGTTTCTCAGCGGCTTCTCAACAGAGTTATCCACAGAAATTGTGGATTGCTGAGCGCTGGCGCCAAGGCCTATTTGAGCGTTTTTTGCAAGCCTTTACCCGGCTGTAAAAAAGTGTAGAGTGCCGCCCCCCTTGGCTATTTGCTGAACCCATGAAGCGTCTACATCCGACCATTCATTCAACCTGCGCTGCAATGCCGCGCAGTGGTTTGCCGCTGCGGCTGGCCGGCTGGTTGTTGGATAGCCCGAGACTGGGACAGGCCACCAGCGTCAAGCGCCTGGCCGGCAACCTGCTCAAGCAACCGGCGCGTCAGGGTGTGGTAGAAGCGCAGAGCCGGCTGGGATTGCTGTTGTGCCGCGATTGCGGCAACGCCCGCGATCGGCGTATCGGCCAGGCGCTGTTGCAACAGGCGGCACGCGCGGGCGATGAACGTGCCCTGCAAGCGTTGGGCCAGGCGGAAAACCCGCCGCTTTCCGAGTAATTCTCCTGGTTTGGCCGCACGGCCCGATCAGTGGGCTGGATATACTCGCCGCATTCGCTGAATCCATGCCGGGAGCTGTCATGCCGATCCATGTTTCCTATCTTTTAGCCGGCTTGTTGCTGGCCGCGTTGCCCTTGCTCGGCCTGGCGTGGCAGCAGCAGCGCCAACTGGCGCGGCTGCGCGCTGAAGCGGCAGTTCTCAAGGAGCGCGCCGACACCGCCTTGCTGGCTCAAGACGTGCTCGGCGGCCAGTTGGACGAGTGCCGTCAGGAACTCGCTGAACTGGCCCAGCACAATGCCGCGCAACAGGCCGAACTGGCAGCCCAGCGCCGCGAGCGCGAACTGCTGGCGCTGGACCAGCAGCGCGCCCGTGCCGACCAGCAGGCCTGGCTCACCGAACGCGAACACAAGGAAAGCGAACTGCGCCGGCTGGGTGCCGAGCGTGCGGCCCTGGCGGCGGAGCTGCACGAGCAGCAGCAGGCTCATCAACAGCGTTTGCAGGATTTGCAGGGCGCGCGCGACGAGCTGCGTGCGCAATTTGCCGAGCTGGCCGGCAATATCTTCGCCGAACGCGAGCAGCGTTTCGCCGAGTCCAGCCAGCAGCGGTTGGGCCAATTGCTCGATCCCCTCAAGGAGCGCATTCAGGCGTTCGAAAAACGCGTCGAGGACAGTTATCAGCAGGAAGCTCGCGAGCGTTTCTCGCTGGGCAAGGAACTGGAGCGCCTGCAGCAGCTCAATCAGCGCCTGGGCGATGAGGCCACCAACCTGACCCGCGCCCTGCAGGGCCAGAAGACCCAGGGGAACTGGGGCGAGCTGGTACTTGAACGGGTGCTGGAGCATGCCGGGCTGGTCAAGGGCCGCGAGTACCACACCCAAGTCAGCTTGCAGAGCGCCGAGGGCCAGCGTTTTCAGCCGGATGTGCTGATCCAGCTGCCCGGTGAAAAACAGGTGGTGGTGGATTCCAAGGTCAGCCTGACCGCTTATCAGGCGCTGGTTAGCGCAGAAAATGACGAGGTGCGCGAGCAGGCGCTCAAGCGTCATGTGCTGTCACTGCGCAGCCACCTGAAAGGCTTGTCGGTGAAGGATTATCAGCGCCTGGAAGGCTTGCACAGTCTGGATTTCGTGTTGCTGTTCGTGCCCATCGAGGCGGCGTTCGCCGCGGCCTTGCAGGCCGATCCGGGCCTGTTCCAGGAAGCCTACGACCAGCACATCGTGATTGTCAGCCCGACGACGCTGCTGGCCACCCTGCGGGTGATCGACAGCCTGTGGCGTCAGGAACGCCAGAGCCAGAATGCCCGTGAAATTGCAGAGCGCGCCGGAGCGCTGTACGACAAGTTCGTGGCCTTTGTGCAGGATTTGGACGAAATGGGCAGCCGCCTGCAGCAGTTGGACAAGGCCTACGCCAGCGCCCGGAACAAGCTGGTGGATGGCCGCGGCAACCTGATCGGCCGAGTGGAAAATCTCAAGCTGCTGGGCGCGCGCGCCAGCAAGAGCCTGCCCAATGAACTGCTGGAACGTGCCGCCGGCCTGCCGGCGCTGGATGATCAGGACATGTGATACTCCGGCAAGAACCCCAGGCCGCGACTCACGTCGTAACGGGCTCAGCGGGATTCGCGCCGGCTTCACTCTCTACCATAGCGGTGAACTGCCGCATCCAGTCGGCCATTTTCTGGGGACGCGCCAGCAACTGCCAGTGCCCCGCGTCAGCGTCGCGTCGAGTTACGTTGGGCGCCCAGCGCGACAAGCCGTCGAACAGTTGCGGGCGCACGAAGCGGTCGCGCAGCGGTACGATCAGTTGCACCGCCACCTCGGTGCTGCGCAGGCGCGGCCTGAACAGGCAGCGGAAGAAATTGGCTCGGTACAGGTTGATGCCGTGCATGCCATCGGCGCGCTGGCTGGTACCGGGGGGCATGTTTGGCAGCCCTTCAAGCCTGGCCAGCAACCACGGCCAGGCCCGGTCCAGTCCCAATCGCCAGCACAGCTCCGGTAGCAGCGGAATGTGGAAGAAGCCGATGTACCAGGAGCTGAGCAATTGCCCGGTCAGCTGGCGTAACGCGCCGGTCCGTCTTTTGGGCTTCAGGCGGTCGCGCATCCAATGGCCAACGTGATCGAGGCAAGGACCGGAAATACTGGTAAAGGACGCCAGTAGCGGCTGCATGCGTGGCTCGGTTACCGCTTCCCAGCACTGAATCGAACCCCAGTCATGGGCCAGCAGGTGCACAGGGCGATCCGGGCTGGTGGCGCGAATCACCGCTTCAAGGTCATTGGCCAGCTTCTTTAGTCGGTAGTCCTGGCGCCGTCGGGGTTTTTGCGAGGCGCCGAAGCCGCGCACGTCATAGGCGATGATCCGGTAGTCGTCAGCCAATTCACTAATCAGCGGCAGCCAGACGGTATGGTTATCGGGGTAGCCATGCACCAGCAGCAAGGGTGGTGCGTCGGCCCGGCCCCAGCAGTAAACCGCCAGGCGCACGCCATCAGCGGATATATCCAGACGTTGCGCTTTCGCCGTGTTCAGGTTGATCGCAGGTGCGGGTTGAACAGGCGTGGAAGGCGTGTCGGTGTGGCTGGGCATGACGACTCCTGGCGGTGGCGTGACCGTGACAGCCCTCAGTGTGATGCCGATTGTTCCTGGGCGATGGGAGCCACGCGCTCGCTGACAGCCATCCAGTCCTTGGTTGGGGGAGTCAGGCGTTTTCTTGTCCGCTCGCCGGAGGCCAAAAATGTTCCGCATCACTACCACAGGATGGGTATCGTTGTGCTCAACGCCTTCCTACGGACGCGCGCCCAGGCGCTTCATGCCGTCAACAGCAGCGCCGCGCCGGCCATTAAGCCCACCGCCATAAAGGGCAGGGTACGCAGCGCCAGGTGACGACCACCGACCACGGCGATCAGCAGGCCCTTGACCAGGCTGTTGCTCAACGCGGCGAGGAAGATGCCATACACGGCGGTGCTGGCATGCAGATCGCTCTGGGCATTACGCGCCAGTGACAGGGTGATGGCGTCCACATCGGCCAGGCCGGAGAGCAGGGCGACCAGATAAACCCCGGCATCACCGAACAGCCGACGGCCGCCTTCGACCAGGAACAGGATCAGCACCAGCAGGGCGGCGAAACGCAGCGCCGGCGCCAATTCGAACGGGTTCGACAGTGGCGCCTCGCTGTCTGGACTGCCGGGCTCGTGGGGTCGGGAGATCCACCACAGTGCGCCGGCTGCATAGACCGCGCAACTGACCAGCAAGGGACCAAGCAAAGCGGGCAACAGGCTGGCGTTGATCACGCCGACCTCCAGCAACACGCGCGGAAACATCAGCGCCGAGGTGGCCAGCAGGCCGGCGGCTAGAACGTTGCGCAGGCGCGTCTGATCATGCAGGCGTGCCAGGCTCAGGGTCATTGCGGTGGAAGACACCAGGCCGCCGAGCAGTGCGGTCAAGAGCAGGCCATGGCGCGTGCCCACCAGGCGCACAGCAACGTAAGCGGCGAAGCCAATACTGGCGATTAGCACCACCATCCACCAGATGCTGTAGGGATTGAGCACGCCCCAGGGGCCATAGCCCTGGTTCGGCAATACCGGCAGCAGCACCAGCGAGATGAACAGCAACTTCAGTGCGCCGCTCACCTCGACGGCGGACAGGCGCTTGAGCGCGCCGTGCAATTGGTCCTTGAGGCTCAACAGCACCGCCACCAGCACCGCGCAACTGGCGGCCAGGGCACGGTAATCGGCCAAGGCCAGGCTGCCGAGCACGAAGGTCAGCAGCAGGGCGATTTCGCTGGTCAGGCCGCGATCGCCGTTCTTGTGTAGATCATTGACATACCCGGCCAGCACCAGCAGCCCCAGAACCACCAGGCTGGCGATCCAGGCTCCGCCGCCAAAGGTATCCGCCAGCAAGGTGGACAGTCCGCCGAACAGGCCGACCAGCCCATGGGTGCGAATACCGGCAGCCAACTGGCCATCGTTAAGGGTGCGCCCGCGCCAGCCGCGCTCGGCGCCGATCAGCAGGCCGATGGCCAAAGCGGTAGCAAGGCTGAGAAGTAAGTGGGGAGTATCCATGGAGGTTCCTGGCAAGCGGTGATTCCGGGCCGCATAGTACCGCTCAACACCCCGTGGTAAAGCCACTCAGGTCAATCATGGAAGGACTGGCCCGTGGCAACACGGGCCGTGTCAGCCTCAGCGCAGCTTTAGGTGGCGACTGATCAGCGCGCGCAGGGCGGCGGGTTTGACTGGCTTGCTCAGGTAATCGAGGCCGGCGGCATGCACCTCGCTGATCAGCTCCGCTCGGCTGTCGGCGCTGATCACCACGCCCGGAATCGGTTCGCCCAGGCGGGTGCGCAACCAGGCCATCAGCTCGGTACCGGTGTCGCCTTCATTAAGGTGATAGTCCACCAGGGCCAGTTGCGGCTGCACATCGTCATTAAGCAACTGTTCGCACTCTTCACGGCTGCGCGCCGTCCATACCTGGCAACCCCAGCGGCTCAACAGGCTGCGCATGCCGATCAGAATGCTGTCTTCGTTATCGATGCACAGCACCTGGGCACCGTTCAGGTTGCCGTTATGGATGGCGTTCTGGCGGCCGGTCACCGCACTGGGCGCCGCCGAGCGCGCCAGCGGCACGGTGACGCTGAATACGCTGCCCTTCCCCGGCCAGGAACGTACTTCGATGGGGTGCTTGAGCACCTTGCAAAATCCATCGGCAATCGCCAAGCCCAGGCCCAGGCCCTTTTCGGCGCGGGTCTGATGGTTATCCAGTCGCTTGAACTCCTCAAAGATCTCGCGGCGCTTGTTTTCCGGAATTCCGGGCCCTTGGTCCCACACCTCCAGGCGCAAATGGCTGCCGGTGCGGCGCACGCCCAGTAGCACACTGCCTTTGGCGTAGCGGAAGGCGTTGGTAAGGAAGTTCTGTAGCACACGGCGCAGCAGCTTTTGGTCGCTGTCAATGCGCAAGCGGCTGCCGCGCAGGCGGAAGTCGATGCCCTGTTCCTGGGCCAGCGCCTTGAATTCGACGCCCAGGGTGTCGAACAGGCTGCTCAGTGCAAAGGCATGGCGATCCGGGGCAATGCGGTCGTTCTCCAGGCGCGAGATATCCAGCAGGTCGGTGATCAGGTCTTCCACTGAGCGCAGCGAGCTGTCCAGGTGCTGGACCAGTTCGCGGGTTTCCGGTTGCAGACTTTGCTCGGCATGGGCCAGGGACGCGGAAAACAGCCGGGCGGCGTTCAGGGGTTGCATCAGGTCGTGGCTGACGGCGGCCAGGAAACGGGTTTTCGACTGGTTGGCGGCTTCGGCGATGCCTTTGGCGGCAATCAGCGCCACGTTGAGCTGGGACAGTTCCCGGGTGCGCTCGGCGACCCGCTGCTCCAAGCCTTCATTAGCGACCTTGAGCGCCGTCTCGGCTTCGCGGAATTCGGTGATGTCGGTGAAGCTCATGACAAAACCGCCACCGGGCATCGGGTTGCCAATCAGTTCGATGACCCGACCATTGGGGAACAGGCGCTCGGAGGTGTGCGCAGTGCCCTGGCGCATCCAGTACAGACGCTTGATCACATGGTGTTCCGCATCGCCCGGGCCGCACAGGCCGCGCTCGGCGTTGTAGCGGATCAGGTCGGCGATCGGCCGACCGACATAAATCAGCCCCTCGGGGTACCCGAACAGCTCCAGGTAACGGTGGTTCCAGGCGACCAGGCGCAGCGACTGGTCGACCACGCTGATGCCCTGAGTGATGTTCTCGATGGCGCCCTGCAGCAAGGCGCGGTTGAACTGCAGCACCTCTGAGGCTTCGTCGACGATGCGCACCACATCCTCGACCTGCATGTCGCGGCCTTCAATGGCGGCCTTGACCACCGCCCGGGTGGACGAGGCGCCCAGTACCCCGGCGAGCAGGCGTTCGGTGTGGGCGATCCAGTCGCCATCCGCGGCTTGGCTGAGGTTCAGGGCCTTGCCCTGGCGCATGGCGAAGCGTTCGAAGCTCTGCTCGGCGCGTTCATCGCCGACGAAACGTGCGGCCAGGGTGCGCAGGTCGTTGATTTGCACCGCCAGCAAAGGCCGGTTGCTTGGGCGATAGACTTCCTGGCCGATGAAACGGCTGGCCTGCCAGTACTCCGAAACCCGGGTGCGCGAGAAAATCGACACCAGGGCGAAGAGCAGGAAGTTACCGGCCAGCGACAGCACCACGCCGCGGGTCAGGGGATCCACTTCGATCCATAACGGGAAGTACAGTACGGTGCGCAGACCGGGGAAGGCATCCAGCGACCAGCCCAGGCCGCCTGCCACCAGCGGCAATACCAGGGTGTACAGCCAGATCAGCGAACCGGCGGCCAGGCCGGCGAACACACCGCGGCGGTTAGCCTGTTTCCACACCAGGGCGCCGAACATGGCGGGCGCCAACTGGCCGATGGCAGCAAACGACACCTGGCCAATGGTCGCCAGGCTGGCGTTGGCGCCCAGCAGGCGATAGCTGACGTAGGCAAGCAGCAAAATCACCACAATGCTCACTCGGCGTGCGGTGAGCATCCAGTGGCGGAACAGTTCGAAGGGCCGCTCCGATGTCTGCCGGCTGAGCAGCCAGGGCAGCAGCATGTCGTTGGAGATCATCGTTGACAGCGTCACGCTGGCGACGATGACCATGCCGGTGGCCGCCGAGGCGCCGCCGATGAATGCCAGCAGTGCCAGGGCCGGGTGGGATTCGGCAAGCGGCAGGCTGATCACGAAGGTGTCCGGCATCACGCCGGCAGGCAGCAACATCTGCCCGGCCAGGGCAATGGGCACCACGAACAGCGCGGCGAGAGCCAGGTACAGCGGGAACACCCAGCGCACTTGACGCAGGTCCTGCGGGGCGTTGTTTTCCACCACGGTGACGTGGAATTGTCGGGGCAGGCAGACGATGGCGATCATGGCCATTCCGGTCTGCACCAGCATGGCCGGCCAGTTCATCTGCTTCGCCCAAAATGCTTCCAGTTGCGGCGCCAGGTGGGCCTGGCTGAGCAGATGCTCGAAACCGTCGAACAGACCGTAGGTAACGAAAATCCCCACCGCGAGGAACGCCAGCAGCTTGACCAGCGACTCGAAGGCAATGGCCATGACCATGCCGCGGTGGTGTTCGGTGACGTCCAGCTTGCGGGTACCGAACAGGATGGAAAACAGCGCCAGCGCCCCCGACACCAGCAGTGCGGTGTCCGTGGCACTGCTGGTGGTGGAATCCGGGTTGGCGCCGATGAGCAAGTTGACGCCCAGCACGATGGCCTTCAGTTGCAACGCCAGGTAGGGCAGGATGCCGACCAGGCAGATCAAGGCCACCACCACCGCCAGGGGCCGTGACTTGCCATAGCGCGCAGCAATGAAGTCGGCAATCGAGGTAATGCTTTCCTGTTTGGAAATCATCACCATTTTCTGCAGCACCCAGGGTGCGAACAGCAGCAGCAGGACGGGCCCCAGGTAGATGGGCAGAAAGGCCCACAGCTGCTCGGTGACTTGTCCCACGGCGCCGAAGAAGGTCCAGCTGGTGCAATACACGGCCAGCGACAGGCTGTAGACCCAGGCGCGCAGGGCGGGCGACAGCGGAGTACGGCGACGGTCGCCATAAAAGGCGATGGCGAACAGAAGGGCCATGTAGGCGAAGGCGACCAGCGCGATCAGCCCGGGGGACAGCGACATGCGAACTCCAAACGTTTGAAAACAGCGTCGGCCGGAGGTGGCCGGACAGGGTGTGGCGACAGTGATCGATCCATGCTCGGTAACATCGGGGCAATGACCGAGTAGCGCAAGGTGATGCCACGTCCGTGCCTATAGTTTCGCAGTAAAGCGGTGCGGCGTCAGGCGTCTTGCTACCAATGTCGCAGATGCCCACCCCAGTTCGACCCTGACACAGCGCAGTGCTCGAAACGGCTTGTTTTATGCCAGGGCGGCACTTCTGGCGGGGCCGATGTTCATATGGGACCGAGGCCCGTCTGGAAAAAACAAGGAGAGTGCGATGTTCATGCCGCAACCTATTACTTTGCAGCGCGGGGCGCTGCGTCTGGAGCCTCTGCTCGAAAGCGACATTCCGGCCTTGGTCAGCCTGGCCGAAGCCAATCATGAGCGCCTGGTCTACATGCAGGGCCCTCTGCGTCCGGACTGGTATCGGCAGGCGCTGGTGGAGCAGCGTGAGGGCAGGGCTGTGGTCTTTACCGTGCGGTTGGATGAGGCGATAGTCGGCACCACACGGTTCGCCGATTTCCTGCCTGCTTTGCCGGCAGCCGAAATCGGCTGGACCTGGCTCGACCATCACCAGCACGGCACGGGACTGAACACTTCGATCAAGTTCCTTCTGCTGCGCCAGGCGTTCGAGCAGTGGCAATTGGTCCGCGTGCAACTGAAAACCGCCGCCAGCAACTTGCGTTCCCAGCGGGCGATTGAAAAGCTCGGCGCTCGGCGCGAGGGCCTGTTGCGCAACCATCGTCGCCTGGCGGACGGCCGTCTCGACGATACCGTGCTGTACAGCATCACCGACCTGGAATGGCCAGAGGTCAAGCGGCAACTCGAGGACAGTTTTGCCGGTGGGCGTGCCAGCGAGCATTCCCTGCAAAGCGGCCCGACGAAACAGCCCCTGGCGGTCAAGTGAAGGATTTGCGGGTCGTCGCGCTCTGAGGCCGCTGGCAGAGTGAGACGAACCACGCCGACTTGGTGTAGGTTTCTTCTCCCCAAGGAGAAACCATGTCCCGCTTACACGAATTCCTCAATGGCGCCCGCGATACCCTACCTCTGATTCTCGGCGCGATTCCCTTCGGCATCATCTTTGGCACCCTGGCCAGTGCCGCTGGCCTGTCCCTGTGGCAGGCATTGGGCATGTCTCTACTGGTCTTCGCCGGCTCCGCGCAATTCATTGCGGTCAGCTTGCTGGGGGGCGGCGCCGGCATGGTCGTACTGCTGCTCACCACCTTTGTGGTCAACCTGCGACATGCCCTCTACAGCGCCACCCTGCAACCGTTCGTGCGCCATCTGCCGGGCCGCTGGCGGGCGCCCCTGGCGTTCTGGCTGACCGATGAAACCTTCGCCGTGGTCCAGCACCGCTACGCGGCACGCGACGAGTCGGCGCACAAACACTGGTATTTTTGCGGTTCCTGCCTGGCCATGTACACCAACTGGCAGCTGTGCACGCTGATCGGCGTGGCCTTCGGCCAGGCGGTGCCAAACCTGGCGACCTGGGGATTGGATTTCGCGATGCTCGCCACCTTCATCGGCATCGTCGTGCCGATGCTGCGCAATGTGCCGCAGGTTGCCGCGGCGCTGGTGGCCAGTGCGGTGGCATTGGCCTTTCACGGCCTGCCGTATAAGCTCGGCCTGCTGGTTGCAGCACTCGCCGGGATCATCGTCGGTGTCTGGCTGGAGCAGCGTCGTGAAACCCGCCATACAGTCGGGGAGGATGCCTGATGGATATCTGGTTGCTGATATTGGGTATGGCAGTGATCACCTTCGTCATCCGTTACAGCTTGTTCGCCTGGCCGAACCTGCGTTTTCCACCGCTGGTGCGTCAGGGCCTGCGCTATGTGCCCATCGCTGTGCTATGCGCCATCGTCGCGCCGGGCATGTTCATGCCTGACGGACAAACGCTGCAGGTGCGCCTGGACAATGCCTATCTGCTGGGCGGGGTGGTGACCATTGCGATTGCCGCACTCAGCCGTAACCTGCTGGCCACCATCGCGGGCGGGTTGCTGGTGTTCTTCCTGTTGCGCTGGGCGCTGGGTCAGATCTGACTGTCAGTCGCAGGGCGGGAAATCCGCCCTGCGCTGAGACACGTCAATGACTGAGCTTGAGCCCGACCAGGCCGGTGACGATCAGCGCTACACTGGCCAGGCGCAGCGGCGCCATGGATTCACCGAACAGGATGATGCCGGCTATCACCGTGCCGACGGCGCCAATGCCGGTCCACACCGCATAGGCAGTGCCCAGGGGCAGCCCCTTCATGGCCAGGCCCAGCAGCCCCAGGCTGACCAACATGGCTGCGACCGTCAGGGCGGAGGGAATCAGGCGGGTAAAGCCGTCGGTGTATTTCAGGCCGATGGCCCAGGCAATTTCGAACAGACCGGCAAAGAACAGAATGAGCCAGGACATGGGGATACCTCCAAAAAGCTGGGGTCGTCCCCTGATGTGAAGCGCTCTAGCGGCCGCACAGGGCCAATAAAAAACGCCGGCGGGGTCGTCCCCGCCGGCGTTTCATTTTGCACAGCTGGGCGCCCCGGGCAAGGGGCCCCTAGCATTTTATTCGGCGGCGGCCTGCTTGGCCGGCGCCGTTTGCGGATCGTTCATGCGCCGGAACACGGTTGCCAGCATCGGGCCGGAGAGGTTGTGCCAGACGCTGAACAGCGCACTAGGCACTGCCGCCAGCGGCGAGAAGTGGGCGCTGGCCAGGGCGGCGCCAAGCCCGGAGTTCTGCATGCCGACTTCAATGGACAGGGTCTTGCGCTGCGCCAGCGGCAGGCCGAACAGCTTGCCGGCGGCATAGCCCAGGGCCAGGCCCAGACCGTTGTGCAGCACCACCACGGCCATGATCAGCAGGCCGGACTCGGCGATTTTTGCCTGGCTGGCCGCCACCACGGCGGCAACAATGGCGACGATGCTGATCACCGACACCAGTGGCAACACATCCACAGCCACCCGCACGCGGGCGCCCAGTAGACGCTGCGCGAGCAAGCCGAGCACGATGGGCAGAATTACCACCTGAACGATGGACCAGAACATGGCGCCGAAATCCACCGGCAGCCAGGCCGAGGCCAGCAGCCAGATCAACGCCGGGGTGACGATCGGGGCGAGGAGGGTGGACACCGAGGTGATGGCCACCGACAACGCCACGTCGCCGCGGGCGAACCAGGTCATCACGTTGGACGCAGTGCCGCCCGGGCAGCAGCCGACCAGGATCACGCCAACGGCGATTTCCGCGGGCAGATTCAGGACCTTGCACAGCAGCCAGGCCAGGCCCGGCATGATGATGAACTGGGCGAGTACGCCGATCAGCACACGCAACGGTTGGCGCGCCACTTCGCGGAAGTCTTCAGTCTTCAGGGTCAGGCCCATGCCGAACATGATCAGGCCCAGCAGCGGCACGATCCAGCCGCCCTCGGCGATAGGTAGAAACCAGGCGGGTTGATAGAAGGCCAGTACAGCGAACAGCAAAACCCAGAGGGCGAACGTGTTACCGACGAAGCGGCTTAAAGCGGCCAATGCACGCATGGAGCTTTCCTTGAAAGGCAGATTAATAAAGCCAGGGTTTGCACCGTGTCCGGTTGCGTTGCACCTTCCCGGCGTGACGGGAACGCATGGCAGGCCTGTCGACACAGGGGTGGTGCGCCGCCGCAGCCTGCCCATCAGGGCATGCTCCTGTGTATAGGGCTACTGCAACGGGCAGCGGAAGCAGGAATCAAATGGCCTGGGGAATCTCCTCACCGCCAAGGGCTTCGAACAGCTGCGGCAGGAACTCGACGAAGGTCAACATCATCAAGGTAAAGCTGGCGTCCAGCTGGCCGAGGGCGTCGTCGCCACCGTCCTGTTCAGCCTGATCCTGCAACAGGTCTTCAAAACGTAGACGTTTGATCGCCAGCTTGTCGTCCAGCACGAAGGACAGTTTGTCTTCCCAGGCCAGGCTCAGCTTGGTGACCAGCTTGCCGGCGGTGAGGTGGTGCTGGATCTCCTCGCTGGCCAAATCTTGGCGTTTGCAGCGAATGATGCCGCCATCTTCCTGAGTGTCGCGCAGTTCGCATTCATCCAGCACGTGCAGGCCATGGCTGGCTGCGTTGCTTTTCACCCATTCGGTGAACGTGGCGGTCGGCGCCAGCTTGACGTTCAGCGGCCGTACCGGCAGTGAACCGAGCACTTCGCGCAGGGTGGACAGCAGGTCTTCGGCGCGCTTGGGGCTGGAGGCATCGACGAGAATCAGGCCCTGCTCTGGCGCGATGGCGGCAAAGGTGGCGGATTTGCGGATGAAGGCGCGGGGCAAGAAGTCCAGGATGATTTCATCCTTGAGCTGGTCGCGTTCCTTCTTATAGACCTTGCGCATCTGCTCGGCTTCGATCTGGTCGACCTTCTCCTTGAGGGCGTCGCGCACCACGCTGCCGGGCAGGATGCGTTCTTCCTTACGCGCAGCCAGCAAGTGGAAATCCTGACTGGTGTGTATCAGCGGGGCGTCCGCACCTTTGCCGAACGGGGCGATGAAGCCGTAGGTGGACAGCTCCTGGCTGGCGCAGGAGCGGGCAGGTTTGCTGGCCAGTGCGGTTTCCAGGGCCTCGGCATCGAATCGGAAATCGGCATTGAGGCGGTAAACGAGCAGGTTGCGGAACCACATGGCGGGGTGAATCTCCTGAAAACGCAAAGCGGGCATTATTCCCGCCCGCCGCGCGCAGGCCAACCCTGGCGGGTATCAACGGTGGATGAATTGTCTAAAAAGCGGAAATTTCCTAAGTCATTGGAACATCTGCAAAATTTTTTTCATTTAGGGCTTGCCAAGGTCATTCGGGCTCTCTAGAATGCGCCCCACTTCGAGAGCAAACGGGTGATTAGCTCAGCTGGGAGAGCATCTGCCTTACAAGCAGAGGGTCGGCGGTTCGAACCCGTCATCACCCACCACTCGAGGTAATGCGCAGTGGTAGTTCAGTCGGTTAGAATACCGGCCTGTCACGCCGGGGGTCGCGGGTTCGAGTCCCGTCCACTGCGCCATATTCGATACGGGTCAGACTGAAGCCCGCATCAACGAGAAAGCGACCTTAGGGTCGCTTTTTTCGTTTCTGCCTTTCGCGCATACCGCGCTCATTCCTGCAACGCTAGATTGCCTGTTCGGATTCGAGCCGTGGCCCACTTGTTTCGAGCCACGTTGCCCGCATTAATTATCTGTCCTCGTCGCAGCCGTGCGTTGGGCAGTCACGAGCGCACAAACAAAACAGTGTTCTCCAGGTGGATGTGCTGTATCAGGTCATCGCGAAATTCCCGCAGGCCGCGATACAGCGCGCGCCAGGTGTTGCAGGCGCCGGGCGGCGGTTGGATATCGTGGGTCAGCTCGGCCAGTTGCGCCAACGCTTCGCCGTGCTGATCGTGTTCATGGCGCATCACTGCAATCGGCCCGCCCACCAGTACCGAGGCCGCCACGCCCTGGTTGAACATCGGGAACAGAATACGTTCCTCCTTGCACATATGGTGCTCCAGTTCGCCGTAAATCTCGTCCAGCAGCGCGGCCAGGCCGTGGGGGCAGTCGGGGTTGCGGGTGTGAACATGCTCCACGCGGTTGGCCAGACGAATAAGTTCCGGCAGCTGTTCACGGTGACGGGCGTGGTAGCGCTCCAGAATGTGCTCGATCAACTGCGGGGTAGGCGTCAGCTCCCAGTTGCTATTCGCGCCGGGCTGTTGCTGAAGGTGCAGCAGTTGTTCGGCCACCAGGGTTGCATCGATTCCGCGCTGTTCGCAGGCCTGCTGCAGGGACTGCGCGCCGCCGCAGCAGAAATCCAGCCGTTGCTCGCGCAGGATACGGGTTGCGCCGGGAATGCGTGTAGCCAGGCTGCCGAGTGTTTCGTTCAACAATGCAGTGCTCATAGGGCAGGCTCGTGTCGGATGAAGGGATCGATACTCTGCCGCCAGATAACCCGTGGCCCCTTGACGTTGATCAAGGGGTAAAAAATCGATTGGGCCTAGGCTGAGGCTCACATGTTCTCCCGGCCCCCGTTGCCGGTAGTACCTCCTTGGGGGGATGGGCTGCGCGTCGGTGGCGGTGCAGTCTGCATCGATATTTTCAACGGAGATTTCTTCCATGGCGCATTTATCCAACGCTGAATTCCTGCCTCTGCGCATCGCGGTGCTGACAGTCAGCGATACCCGCAGCCTGGACACCGATACCTCCGGGCAGGCTCTGATCGACGGGCTGTTGGCGGCCGGCCATGAACTGGCCGATCGGGCGCTGGTGAGCGACGACATCTGGCAGATCCGTGCGCGGCTGTGCAGCTGGATTGCCGATGGGCAGGTTCAGGTGGTGCTGATTACCGGCGGCACTGGTTTTACCGCGCGTGACAACACTCCGCAGGCGGTGACGCCGCTATTGGAAAAGACCGTGGACGGCTTTGGTGAGTTGTTCCGGCAGGTTTCCCTGGTTGATATCGGCACCTCCACCGTGCAGTCGCGGGCGCTGGCCGGGATGAGCAACGGTACCCTGGTGTGCTGCCTGCCGGGCTCACCCAATGCTTGCCGCACCGCCTGGCAGAAGATTCTTATCGAACAGCTCGACAGCCGTACCCGGCCATGCAATTTCGTGCCCCATCTCAAGCGCCCGGCGGATCAGGCGGCGACCTGCTGCGGGAGCCGCTCATGAGCGCCTGTGGCTGCGATACCCACGGGCTGCGCCCGGTGGATGAGGCGATAACGGCCTTGCTGGAGCGCGTGCCGGTAGCGCCGCAAGTAGAGTCGTTGCCCTTGGCGCAGGTTCTCGGTCGGGTGTTGGCCGAGGAGGTGCGTGCACCCTCCGATGTGCCGGCCTGGGACAACAGCGCCATGGACGGTTACGCCCTGCGTGCCGCCGATCTGCCGGCGCAGGGTGGCTGGCTGCCTTTGGCTGGGCGTATTGCGGCTGGCGACGCGGCCCTGGAGCCGTTGCCGGGCGGTCATCTGGTGCGGATTTTCACCGGGGCGCCACTGCCTCCGGGTGCCGACACTGTGGTGCCCCAGGAGGTGTGCAAGGTGGAGCCCGAGAGGGTTTGGGTACCGGCGCTGGACATCGGCGCCAATGTGCGTCGGCAAGGCGAGGAGTTGCTGGCCGGCACACCAGTGCTGGCGGCCGGCCAACGTTTGCGTCCGCAAGAATTGGGTCTGCTGGCCAGCCTGGGCTATGCCCGGGTGGCGGTGTACCAGTCACTGCGCGTCGGGCTGCTCAGCAGTGGCGACGAGCTGCGTGAGCCGGGCGAGGAGTTGGCCCCCGGCCAGCTGTACAACGCCAACCGCTACAGCCTGCTCGGTGTGTTGCAGAGCCTGGGCTTGCAGGTAACGGATTACGGAGTGATGGCCGACGATCTGGCCGTTACCCGTGACACGCTGGCCCGAGCTGCGGCTGAACAGGACGTCGTGATGACCTCCGGTGGCGTTTCCGTTGGTGAAGAAGACCATCTCAAGCAGGCGGTACGCGAACTGGGCGAACTGCACCTGTGGCGCCTGGCGATCCAGCCGGGCAAGCCGCTGGCGTTCGGTGAAATCCACGGCACGCCGTGGCTTGGTCTGCCGGGCAACCCGGCGGCGGCGCTGATTACCGCCCTGGTGGTGGCGCGGCCCTTCCTGCTGAGTGCGCAGGGCTGTCGGGAGGTGGTGCCGCAGCCGCTGCGTTTGCCCGCGGGTTTTGCCTGGCGCAAGCGCAATGTGCGCCGCCAATATTTGCGCGCGCGACTGGAAACAGTCGACGGCGAACTGCGTGTCTGCCTGCATCCACGTCAGGGCTCTGCGATGCTGACCTCGGCCTGCTGGGCCGATGGCCTGGCGCTGGTCGAATGCAATCACACCCTGGAAGAGGGCGAGTCGGTCGAATACCTTCCGTTCAGCGCGTTATTGAACTAGTAGAAGGAAAAGGGGAGCGGCTTGCTCCCCATCTGTTTTGGTCGCGGGTGATTTCATGTGCGCCATTTCTGCTCCCATTACTTGATGACGTGCAGCTTCGGTTGCTCGGGCGGCGCGGTCATGCGGTCACTGGCAATCAGCTGGCTCAGCTCGTCGTACAGCTGATCGGCTTGCGCACTGGAAAAATCTTCCCGGTAGCGCTTCTTCAAACCGTACTCACTGAGCACCACATGTACATTGGCGGTCACTCCATGCTGGGCCAGGCAGGCCTTGGCGCAGTGCAGGTGGCAGCCGTCGATGGCTAGAATCGGCCGGCCGGCGCTGGCTTTCTTGACCAGCGCGGGGACATTGCCACCCACCCCGGCAATGCAGGACATCTCCGCCAGCCCCGCGCGGTCCAGGCGCACCGCCAGCGTATTGGCCAACTGGGCCACGTTGGAGCAGCCGGAACAGGAATAGACCAGGGCAGGTGACGGCTTGGGCATCGTGGTATCTCCCGGAGGTGGCCTGCAAAGGGCCTCAGTATGGTGGGCGGGTCATGTCTTGACCTTGATCATGCTCAAGGACGGCAGAGCGGTCGGCGCTACCGCGCATGCGCTATCTGACAATCCTCAGTTGCGGTGTTACCTGGGGTGGTGCCCGGCCAGCCATGCGCGGGTCGTCCAGCAACGTTTGCATTTGTGCGTATACCCGTTCGGTTTCCTCGCGGGAGCAGTCTTCGCGGTAGCGCTTTTTCAGGCCGTACTGACTGAGCACCACATGGATATTGGCGGTAACGCCGTGCTGTTTCAGGCAGGCCCTGGCGCACTGCATGCGGCAGCCGTCGATGGCCAGGATCGGGCGCTGGGCATTGGCCTTGTCGACCAGTGAGGCGACCCGCCCGCCGATGCCGGCAATGCAGGACATTTCCGCCAACCCGGCGCGATCCAGGCGCACCGCAAGGGTATTGGCCAGTTGGGCCACATTGGAGCAGCCGGAGCAGGAATAAACGAGTGGGAGAGAGGACATGGGCGTTTCATCCTAACGGCTTATTCGCAGTATTGGGCCAGGCTGGGACTGTCGAGCACACGGATGGTGCGACGCTCCATGTCGATCAGCCCGGCATCCATCAGGCGGTGCAGGATGCGTGAGAAGGTTTCCGGCTGGATGCCCAGTTGCGAGGCGATCAGGCGTTTGGGCGCGCGCAGCTGGATTTGGCCGTTGCTGCCTTCCAGCTCCTGGCAGAGAAAGCGCACCACGCGCCGGCTGGCGTTGCCCACCGTCAGGGTATCGATCTCGTTGAGACGCTGATGCAGGCGAATGCTGAAACTGGCCAGCAGGTCGAGGCAGATCTTGGGTTGCTCTTCCAGTACGCGTCGGTAATGAGCGCCATCGATGCTCGCCAGGCTACTGGATTTGAGGGCACCGGCGGTCACCGGATAATGGCGAGTACCGTTGAACAGCAGGGCTTCGGCGAAGCTTTCCCCGGGCTGGATCACTTCCACCAGCTTTTCCTGGCCTTCGAGCAGGACCCGCGTCAATTTGATCTGACCCTGGATAAGCAAATAGAAACGGTCGGCGTTTTCACCCTGGTGAAACAGCGTTTCCCCATTGCCCAAGCGACGGAGGATGGCCAGGTCGCAGACATCCTGGAACACGTCAGCCGGCAGTTTCTGGAACAGGTGATGGCGGCGCAGGGCGCTAAGCGTGGCGGGGTCGGTCAGCATAAAGTCACCTCCGTGGACTGCATGGTAAAAGTCACGGGAGCGCGGGCAAATCCCTCCAAGGCGCTACCTCCAAAGAGGCAGGTGTGTAGGGCGGAGGTAGGTAAAACGCGCCAGCCCGCGATGTCTGGAGAGGAGGATTCCATCGCGGCTGACGCTGTGGCTAGAGTAGCGTTCGGTGTGCCGGGCACCCTTGACGATGGACAAGACGGGCGTCGCCGACGGGTGATATTTCTGCGCCCCACAGGTAGCTACAGGAAAGGACATGAACGTCAAGCAGTTGTTGATCAACAATCGAAGCTGGTCGGAGGCGTTGCGTGCGCAAGACCCGGAGTTTTTTGCGCGACTGGCCCGCCAGCAGCGTCCGGAGTTTCTGTGGATCGGCTGCTCGGACAGCCGCGTTCCGGCCAATGATGTGGTCGGGCTGATGCCGGGCGAGCTGTTCGTGCACCGCAATGTGGCCAATATGGTGGTGGCCACCGACATGAATATGCTTTCGGTGCTGCAGTATGCGGTGGATGTCCTGGAGATCCGCCAAGTGATCGTCTGCGGCCATTATGGCTGTGGCGGCGTGCGCGCGGCGCTCGGACATACCGAGATGGGGCTGATCATCGACAACTGGTTACGGGCTTTGAAAGCGCTTTATCATCAAAACCTGCCTCGGTTTGCGGGGTTGGACCAAGGCGCCAGGGTCGACCTGCTCTGTGAGTTGAATGTGCAGCGTCAGGTACGCAACGTGTGCCATACCACCATCGTGCAGAACGCCTGGCAGCGGGGCCAGCCATTGGCGGTGCACGGCTGGATCTACGGGCTGGACAACGGCCTGGTCAAGGACCTGATGGTTACCGTAAGCGGCCCGCAACAGCTGGATGCGACCTTCCGCTATGAACCCTGAAAGCGGCAAGCCGCAAGCTCTGAGCTTGCCGCTATCGCAGGTGCTCCAGGGCCCACACCGCCGCTTCCACCCGCGAGCGCAGGCCAAGCTTGTGCAGCAGGTTCTTCATATGCACCTTCACGGTGCCCTCGGTGATGCCCAGTTTGTTGCCGATCATCTTGTTGCTGTTGCCGAGGGCAACCATTTTCAGCACCTGTCGCTCGCGGTCGGTAAGGTCGGCCTGGGTCGCGCCTTGCGGGCTGCGCAGGGCTTGGGCCAATACCTTGGTCAGTGCCGGGCTGATGACCAGATTGCCGTGTAGAACCCGGCGCAACTGATCGATCAGTTGTTCGGGCTCCATGTCCTTGAGCAAATAGCCGTCGGCGCCGAAACGCATGGCGTCGCGCACGTCCTCTTCAGCGTCGGAGACGGTGAACAGCAGGACCTTGCCGGCATAGCCCTGCTCGCGAATCTTTTTCAGGGTTTCCACGCCATTCATCTGCGGCATGTTGTTGTCGAGCAGGATCAGGTCGGGGTGCAGGTCGGTCAGCAAGTCGAGTGCTTCGGCGCCATGGCCGGCCTCGCCGATGACGTCGAGGTCGTCTTCCAGTTCGAGCAGCTGGCGGATGCCGCGGCGCATCATCGGATGGTCATCGACCAAGAGCAGGGTGTGCGGAGTGGTCATGCAAGGGCCTCGTTGAAAGGATGGCCAAGAAACTCGGGGCGAAAGCGCAACTGCACGCGAGTGCCATGGGGGATTTTGTCTGTCACGCTCAGTTGCCCGGCCAGGCTGCGCGCGCGTTCCTGCATGATGGTCAGGCCATGATGCTGGCGTTTGTCGTGCTCATGGGACAGCCCGCAGCCGTCGTCTTCGATCAGCAGTTCGACAGCCTCGCCGGTTTGGTGCAAGGCAACCTGCACCTGGCTGGCACCGGAGTGGCGGGCGCAATTGGACAGCGCCTCGCGGGCGATCTGCAGCAGGTGGATCTGTTCGCTGGCCGACAGCGGCACGGCCAGCGGACTGACCTGCAGGTCCACCTCGAACGGGCTGCGCGTCGAGAACTCCAGGGCGGTATCGCGCAGGGCCTGGTCGAGCCCGCCTTCCTTGATGCTCAGGCGAAAGGTGGTCAGCAGCTCACGAAGCTGGCGGTAGGCGGTGTTCAGGCCGTCGCGGATTTCCTCGCTGACGGTTTCCACACTCGCCAGCGACTCGCCACGCCGGATCAGCGTTTGCAGGCGACTGACCTGCAACTTGATGAACGACAGCGCCTGGGCCAGCGAGTCGTGCAGCTCCCGAGCGATCACGGCGCGCTCCTCGAAAATCAGCAGGCGATGCTCCTGTTCACGCTGGCGCTCCAGTGATAGCGCGGTGCCGATCAGGTTGGCCAGCGCCTGGATCAGTTCCATTTCCCAGGCCTGGGCAGGGCGGCCGCCGGTAAACGCCGCGCGCAATTCGCCGAGCTCGCTGCCCAGGTTAACCACCGGGCAGGCGATCAGGTTATGGCGGTTGTGCAGCGTGCAATTGGCGCAATCCGCCGGTGAGCAGATCTCGCGCAGCTCTTGGCCATGCAGGGCGATCAGCTGGCCCACCGGTTGCTGGGGGTCGCCATGCAGGCACAGCGACAGGCGCAGGCCAGGCAAACGCTCCTGAAAGCTGTCCAGCAGATGACCGAGAGTGTCGGCATCGGCGGCCTGGCTGGCCAGGCTGCGGCTGCTGCGGTACAGCAGCTGCAAGGCGGCATTGGCCTGGGCCAGGTTGGCGGTTTCCTCGGCCACGCGACTTTCCAGCGTGCGGTGCGATTCCTCAATGGCTGCGGCCATGGCATTGAAGCTGTTGACCACCTGGCCCAACTCATCGGTTGCCTGGTAGTCGACCCGCGCGCTCAGATCGCCGGCGCGAAAACGCTCATTGGCCCGATTCAGCTCCTGCAAGGGCGCCAGGACGGTTCCCTGCAATTGATACATGCCGATCATCAGCACGATGGTGGTGACAAACAGCGCCAGGCCTTGAATGGTCTGCTGCCAGGCCTGTTTGCTTTCATTGTCCTGTTGCAAGACATAGACGAACTGGTCGAGTTGCTCGACGAAGCTGTCTGCATGGTCCAGGAACTGCCGGGTATCGCCGCCGAACAAGGCAGGCTTGAGTTCGTTCACCCAGCGCTGATGGAGTTGATCGTAGGCGTGGCGTAACGCATCGCTGTTCTGCAGCACGCTGGTCAGGTCGGAGCTTTCCAGGCGCTTTTCGAGGTTGCCGCCGTGCATCTGCAGCAGCTGGATGTCAGCTCCCGCCTCGATCTTCCAGCTCAGCCGGTAGGTGGCCATGCGCAGGGAGCCGGCGGTATTGATGGCAGCCGCATCGCCTTCGCTGAGGCGGGCGATCACGCCGGAGCTGAGCGCGCTGGCCAATGCAAAGATGGCAATCAAGGCCACCGCGAGGCCCGCTCGGGCCGGCAACGAGCCTTTCAACCATTGCAACATGGCAACTACCTCTAAAGAGTCCGGGGGATCGATCAAGCCGGTTTTCTCAGCAGGCTTGCTTGATTAACTTATTGAATTAAGAAGGGAATTTTAATTTTTACGGGTTTACCTCTTTGTGGGTAGGCGCGTGGATAGTAGGGGGTGAGGGGCTGTATTGCCCTTGATCTGCATCAAGGGTTTGCTCGGCTCCATCGCTAGGCTGCGGCCATAACAGCTACCCCTGGAGGTCGTTATGGCCGGTCACAAGATGCAGCAAGGCCTGATATTGGGCATGAGTACCCTGGCGTTCACGGTGTGCTTCATGGTGTGGATGATGTTCGCCGTGCTGGGTGTGCCGATCAAAGAGCTGTTGCAGCTCAACGAAACCCAGTTCGGCCTGCTGGCCGCCACCCCGGTGCTCACCGGTTCGCTGATCCGTCTGCCGCTGGGCATGCTCACCGACAGGTTCGGTGGACGCGTGGTGTTCTTCGTGCTGATGCTGGTCTGCGTGCTGCCGATCTACCTGATCGCCGAGGCCACCGCCTACTGGCACTTCCTGGTGCTCGGCCTGTTTGTCGGTCTGGCCGGCGGCTCGTTTTCGGTGGGCATCGCCTATGTCGCCAAGTGGTTCGACAAGGACAATCAGGGCTTCGCCATGGGCATTTTCGGCGCTGGCAACGCCGGGTCGGCGCTGACCAAGTTCCTCGCCCCGGCGCTGATTGCCGCCGGCAGTTGGCAGCTGGTGCCCAAGGTCTTCTCGGCGACGATGTTCATCACTGCGCTGCTGTTCTGGTTTTTCACCCGCGAGAACAAGGCGCACCGCGTCGCTGGCGGAGTGACCCTGCGCGAGCAGATGCAGGCGCTGAAAGACCCGGCGGTGTGGCGCTACTGCCAGTACTACTCGATCGTCTTTGGCGGCTATGTGGCCCTGGCGCTGTGGATGACCAAGTACTACGTCGAGGAATACGGCTTCAACCTGCAGACCGCTGCGCTGCTGGCTGCCTGCTTCTCGCTGCCCGGCGGTGTATTGCGCGCGGTGGGTGGCTGGATGTCGGATCGCTGGGGCGCGCAGAGCGTGACCTGGTGGGTGATGTGGGTGAGCTGGGTGTGCCTGTTCCTGCTGTCCTATCCGCAGACCGATTTCACCATCCAGACCGTCAACGGCCCGAAGACCTTCTCCCTGGGCCTCAATGCGTGGGTGTTCACCGCGCTGATGTTTATCGTCGGCATTGCCTGGGCGTTCGGCAAGGCCTCGGTGTTCAAGTACATCTCCGATGACTACCCGCACAACATGGGCGTGGTCTCCGGCATCGTCGGCCTGGCCGGCGGCATCGGCGGCTTCATCCTGCCGATCATGTTCGGCGCTCTGGTGGACCTCACCGGCGTACGCACCTCCGCTTTCATGCTGCTGTATGGCGTGGTCTGGATCTCCCTGATCTGGATTTACCGCAGCGAAATCCGTCAAACCCCGCTCATGGGCAATAGCGTGCCTGCGCGCGTCAGTGTCCAAGGAGAATAAGCATGTCCACCCTTGAAAGAACGGTCGCCGACTTCCAACCGCCCAAAGGCGCGGTGATCACCGACTGGCGCCCCGAAAACCCGCACTTCTGGAGCGACGTCGGACAGAGGATCGCCACCCGCAACCTGTGGATCTCGGTGCCCGCGCTGCTGTTGGCCTTCGCGGTGTGGATGGTGTGGAGTACCGTGACGGTGCGCCTGAACAGCATCGGTTTCAGTTTCAGCACCGAACAGCTGTTCATGCTCGCCGCGTTGCCCTCCTTGTCTGGTGCCACGCTGCGCATTTTCTACTCGTTCATGGTGCCGATCTTCGGCGGGCGGCGCTGGACGGCGCTGAGCACCGCCTCGCTGCTGATCCCCTGCATCTGGATGAGCATCGCGGTGCAAAACCCGGATACCCCCTACGGCGTGTTCGTGATCATCGCCCTGCTGTGCGGTTTTGGCGGCGGCAACTTCTCTTCGAGCATGTCCAACATCAGCTTCTTTTTCCCCAAGGCCCGACAGGGCACCGCGCTGGGGCTGAATGCGGGCCTGGGCAATCTGGGCGTGTCGGTCATGCAGTTCGCCGTGCCACTGGCGGTAGTGGGCGGGTTGTTCGGTAGCTTCGGCGGCGAGCCTCAGATGCTCAGCGATGGCACCCAGCTGTGGGTGCAAAACGCCGGTCTGATCTGGGTGCCGTTCATTGCCGTCTCCGCTCTGGCGGCCTGGTTTGGCATGCATGACATCGCTGATGCCAAGGCATCGGTCAAGGACCAGGCGGTGATCTTCCAACGCAAGCACAATTGGCTGATGTGCTGGCTGTACATCGGCACCTTCGGCAGTTTCATCGGCTTCTCCGCCGGCTTCGCGATGCTCAGCAAGACCCAGTTCCCGGACATCAACCCGCTGCAGTACGCCTTTCTCGGCCCGCTGGTGGGCGCGCTGAGCCGCACCCTGGGCGGCATGCTGGCGGACAAGTTCGGCGGCGCGCGCATCACCCTGTGGAACTACGCGCTGATGATCGCGTTCGTGTTTGCGGTGATCAGTTTCCTGCCCGGTGAGAACGGCGGCGGCAATTTCTGGGGCTTCCTGGGCTCCTTCATCCTGCTGTTTTTCTTTGCCGGCATCGGCAACGGCTCGACCTTTTGCATGATTCCGGTGATTTTCCGTGGCGAGTGGGCCAAGCGCCTGCAGCGCGGCGAGGTCAGTGAAGACGCCGCCAACAAGAACGCCAGCATCGAATCGGCCGCCGTCATCGGCTTTAGTGCCGCCCTCGGCGCCTACGGCGGCTTCTTCATTCCCAAGGCCTTCGGTACGTCGCTGGCCCTCACCGGCAACGCCGAAGCCGCCCTGTACCTGTTCATCGCCTACTACCTGAGCTGCATCGCCGTCACCTGGTGGTGGTATGCGCGGCGCGGCGCCTCGAATCCCTGCTAGCCACCGATCTGCCAAGCCATTACGACAGAGCGCGCCGGCAGTGGGCGCTCAGCCTGAAGAGGAAAACACCATGAGTCACCTACTCGACCAGCTGCGCTTCTTTAACCGCAAGCAAGGCGAGTTCGCCGAGGGTCACGGCGAAACGCGCCAAGAATCACGCGACTGGGAGAACGTCTACCGCTCGCGCTGGCAATACGACAAGATCGTGCGCTCCACCCACGGGGTGAACTGCACCGGTTCCTGTTCCTGGAAGATCTACGTGAAGAACGGTCTGATCACCTGGGAAACCCAGCAGACCGACTACCCGCGCACCCGCAACGACCTGCCCAACCACGAACCGCGTGGTTGCCCGCGTGGTGCGAGCTACAGCTGGTACATCTACAGCGCCAACCGCCTCAAATACCCCAAGGTGCGCAAGCCGCTGCTCAAACTGTGGCGTGAGGCGCGGGCCACCAAGAGCCCGGTCGAGGCCTGGGCGAGCATCGTCGAAGACAAGGCCAAGGCCGAGTCCTACAAGAGCAAGCGCGGCATGGGTGGCTTCGTGCGATCCAGCTGGAACGAAGTCAACGAGATCATCGCCGCCGCCAACGTCTACACCGTCAAGCAATACGGCCCGGACCGCGTGGTCGGCTTCTCGCCGATTCCGGCCATGTCCATGGTGTCCTACGCCGCCGGCTCGCGTTACCTGTCGCTGATCGGCGGCGTGTGCCTGAGCTTCTACGACTGGTACTGCGACCTGCCGCCGGCCTCGCCGCAGGTGTGGGGCGAGCAGACCGACGTGCCGGAATCGGCCGACTGGTACAACTCCAACTACATCATCGCCTGGGGCTCCAACGTCCCGCAGACACGTACCCCGGACGCCCATTTCTTCACCGAGGTGCGCTACAAGGGCACCAAGACCGTGGCCATCACCCCGGACTACGCCGAGGTGGCCAAGCTCACCGACCTGTGGCTGAACCCTAAGCAAGGCACCGACGCGGCCTTGGCGCAGGCGTTCTCCCATGTGATCTTCAAGGAATTTCACCTCGAGAAACCGAGCGCCTATTTCACCGACTACGCCAAGCGCTACACCGACATGCCGATCCTGGTGCTGCTCGACGAGAAGGACGGCTACTACCGCGCCGACCGCTTCCTGCGCGCCTCGGACCTGGCCGACAACCTGGGCCAGGAAAACAACCCCGAGTGGAAAACCATCGCCGTGGACGGCAGCACCGGTGAGCTGGTGTCGCCGCTGGGTTCGATCGGCTACCGCTGGGGCGAGAAGGGCAAGTGGAACATCGAAGCCCGCGAAGGCAAGGACGGCCGCGAGGTTGATCTGCAACTGAGCCAGATCGGCAGTGGCGAAAGCGTGGACGTCGGCTTCCCCTACTTCGGCGGCCAGCTGCATGAGCACTTCACCGCCGTCGAAGGCGAAGACGTTCAGGCCCGTCGCGTACCGGTGCGCTCGCTGACCCTGGCCGACGGCAAGGCCGTCAAGGTCGCCACGGTGTTCGACCTGATGGCCGCCAACCTTGCCATCGACCGCGGTCTGGGCGGTGCCAACGTGGCGTCCAGCTACGACGACGCCAGCGTACCCGGCACCCCGGCCTGGCAGGAGCAGATCACCGGTGTGGCCCGCGAGAAGGCCATCCAGATCGCCCGCGAGTTCGCCGACAACGCCGACAAGACCCACGGTCGTTCCATGATCATCGTCGGTGCGGCGATGAACCACTGGTACCACATGGACATGAACTACCGCGGGCTGATCAACATGCTCATGCTCTGCGGTTGCGTCGGCCAGACCGGCGGCGGCTGGGCCCACTACGTTGGCCAGGAAAAACTGCGTCCGCAGTGCGGCTGGCTGCCGCTGGCCTTCGGCCTCGACTGGAATCGTCCGTCGCGGCAGATGAACGGCACCAGCTTCTTCTACAACCACAGTTCGCAGTGGCGCCACGAGAAGATGAGCATGCATGAAGTGCTCTCGCCGCTGGCCGACAAGTCGCAGTTCCCCGAGCACGCGCTGGACTACAACATCCGCGCCGAACGCGCCGGCTGGCTGCCCAGCGCACCGCAACTCAACCGCAACCCGCTGCAGATTACCCGCGATGCCGCCGCCGCCGGCCTGTCGCCCAAGGACTATGCGGTCCAGGCCCTGCAGGACGGCAGCCTGCGCTTTGCCTGCGAACAGCCGGACAACCCCGATAACTTCCCGCGCAACATGTTCATCTGGCGCTCCAACCTGCTGGGCTCCTCCGGCAAGGGCCACGAGTACATGCTCAAGTACCTGCTGGGTACCAAAAACGGTGTGATGAACGAGGACACCGGCAAGTCCCAGGGCTTCAAGCCGGGCGAAGTGGACTGGCAGGAAGACGGCGCCATCGGCAAGCTCGACTTGGTCACCACCCTCGACTTCCGCATGTCCTCCACCTGCGTGTATTCCGACATCGTCCTGCCGACCGCGACCTGGTACGAGAAGGACGACATGAACACCTCGGACATGCACCCCTTCATCCACCCGCTGTCGGCGGCCATCGATCCGGCCTGGGAAGCTCGCTCCGACTGGGAAATCTACAAGGGCATCGCCAAGTCGTTCTCGGAAATGGCCGAAGGGCACCTGGGCGTCGAGCAGGACCTGGTCACCGTACCGCTGATGCATGACAGCCCCGGCGAACTGGCCCAGCCGTTCGGCGGCACCGACTGGAAAACCGCCGGCGAAGCGCTGCAGCCGGGCAAGAACGCGCCGAACATCACCGTGGTCGAGCGCGATTACCCAGCCACCTACAAGAAGTTCACCTCCCTCGGTCCGCTGCTCAATACCCTGGGCAATGGCGGCAAAGGAATCAACTGGAACACCGACGAAGAAGTGAAATTCCTCGGTGAGTTGAACTACACCGTGCGCGAAGAAGGCGTCAGCCAGGGTCGGCCGAAGATCGAAACCGCCATCGACGCGGCGGAAGTGATTCTGTCGCTGGCACCGGAAACCAACGGCCACGTGGCCGTGAAGGCCTGGGCCGCACTGTCGGAATTCACCGGCCGCGACCACAGCCACCTGGCACTGCCCAAGGCGCACGAGGCCATTCGCTTCCGCGATATTCAGGCCCAGCCACGCAAGATCATCTCCAGCCCCACCTGGTCGGGCCTGGAAGACGAACACGTCAGCTACAACGCAGGCTACACCAACGTTCACGAGTACATCCCGTGGCGCACCCTCACCGGCCGCCAGCAGTTCTACCAGGACCACCCGTGGATGCAGGCTTTCGGCGAGCAATTGATGAGCTACCGACCGCCGATCAATACCCGCACCGTCGAGTCGGTGAAGGGCAAGAAGAGCAACGGCAATCCCGAGATCGCGCTGAACTGGATCACGCCGCACCAGAAGTGGGGCATCCACTCCACCTACACCGACAACCTGATCATGCTCACCCTGAGCCGTGGCGGGCCGATCGTGTGGATGTCGGAAGTCGACGCCAAGAAGGTCGGCATCGAGGACAACGACTGGATCGAATGCTTCAACGCCAACGGTGCGCTGACCGCCCGTGCGGTGGTCAGCCAGCGGGTGATGGAAGGCATGGTGATGATGTACCACGCCCAGGAACGCATCGTGAACGTGCCCGGCTCCGAGACCACCAAGACTCGCGGCGGCCACCACAACTCGGTGACGCGCGTGGTGCTCAAACCCACCCACATGATCGGCGGCTATGCCCAGCAAGCCTACGGTTTCAACTACTACGGCACCGTGGGCTGCAACCGCGACGAGTTCGTCGTGGTGCGCAAAATGGCCAAGGTCGACTGGCTTGATGGCCCGTATGGCGACGACCTGCCGCAACCCCTGCCGCAAGACATCTGAGGATCTGCCATGAAAATCCGTTCACCAATGGCGATAGCGCATGGTGCCTACACCATGCCATTTCACGAGGTTCAGGCTGGGGTCCAGGTTGAGGAGTCGACACAATGAAAATCCGTTCACAAATTGGCATGGTGTTGAACCTGGACAAGTGCATCGGTTGCCACACCTGTTCGATCACCTGCAAAAACGTCTGGACCAGCCGTGAGGGCATGGAATACGCCTGGTTCAACAACGTCGAGAGCAAGCCCGGCATCGGTTACCCGAAGGAATGGGAAAACCAGGACAAGTGGAAGGGCGGCTGGGTCCGCAATGCCGACGGCTCGATCAACCCGCGCATCGGGGGCAAGTTCCGTGTGCTGGCGAATATCTTCGCCAACCCGGATCTGCCGAGCATCGACGACTACTACGAGCCGTTCGACTTCGACTACCAGCACCTGCACACCGCGCCGCTGGGCCAGCACCAGCCGGTGGCGCGACCGCGCTCGCTGATCTCCGGCCAGCGCATGGAGAAGATCGAGTGGGGGCCGAACTGGGAGGAAATCCTCGGTACCGAATTTGCCAAGCGTCGCAAGGATAAGAACTTCGACAAGATCCAGGCGGACATCTACGGCGAGTACGAAAATACCTTCATGATGTACCTGCCGCGTTTGTGTGAGCACTGCCTCAACCCGACGTGCGCGGCGTCTTGCCCGAGTGGCGCGATTTACAAGCGCGAAGAAGACGGCATCGTGCTGATCGACCAGGAAAAATGCCGCGGTTGGCGCATGTGCATCAGCGGCTGCCCGTACAAGAAGATCTATTACAACTGGAAGAGCGGCAAATCCGAGAAGTGCATCTTCTGCTTCCCGCGCATCGAAGCTGGCATGCCGACCGTATGCGCCGAGACCTGCGTGGGCCGTATCCGCTACCTCGGCGTGCTGCTGTATGACGCCGACCGTATCCACGAAGTGGCCAGCACGCCCAACGAACAGGACCTGTACGAAGAGCAGCTGGGCCTGTTCCTCGACCCGCATGATCCCAAGGTCATCGCCCAGGCCCTGAAAGACGGCGTGCCGCAGTCGGTGATCGACGCCGCGCAACAGTCCCCGGTCTACAAGATGGCTGTGGATTGGAAGCTGGCGCTGCCGCTGCACCCTGAATACCGCACCTTGCCGATGGTCTGGTACGTGCCGCCGCTGTCGCCGATCCAGAACGCCGCCCAGGCCGGTCACGTGAGCATGGACGGCGTGCTGCCGGACGTGGACAGCCTGCGTATTCCGCTGCGCTACCTGGCCAACCTGCTCACCGCCGGCGACGAGAAGCCGGTCAAGCTGGCTCTGAAGCGCCTGCTGGCCATGCGCGCCTACAAGCGCGCCGAGCAGGTGGACGGCGTACTTGATCTGGAGGTGCTGGAAAAGGTCGGCCTGAGCCGTCACCAGGCCGACGACATGTACCGCTACCTGGCGATTGCCAACTACGAAGACCGCTTCGTAATTCCCACGGCGCACCGTGAAGAAGCCATGAGCGATGCCTTCGCTGAGCGTTCCGGCTGCGGTTTCAGCTTCGGCAACGGCTGTGGCGGCAGCTCCGAAGTGAACATGTTTGGCGCCAAGAAGGCGAACAAGCGCGACATCATCCAGACCGTGCAGTTGTGGGAGGAATGAGCATGCAGATTCTCAAGGTGATTTCCCTGTTGCTCGACTACCCGACCGAGCAGTTACGTGAGGGCTATCTGGAGCTGGCGAAGGCCATCTCCACTGCTCGCGAGATCAGCCCTGAGCAGCGCGGCGAACTGCGCCTCTTGCTGGAGGAGCTGGTGGGCGGCGAGCTGATGGACGTGCAGGAAGCCTACAGCGAACTGTTCGACAAGGGCCGCTCGCTGTCGCTGTTGCTGTTCGAACATGTCCACGGCGAGTCGCGCGATCGCGGCCAGGCAATGGTCGACCTGATGGCCCAGTACGAGGCCGCCGGGTTCGCCATCGGCGTGCGCGAGCTGCCCGACTACATCCCGCTGTACTTGGAATACCTCTCCACCCGCGACGATCTGGAGGCCCGCGAGGGCCTGGCGGATGTGGCGCACCTGCTGGCGCTGCTGGCCGCGCGCCTGGAGGAGCGCCAGAGCCCGCACGCGGCATGTTTCGGCGCGCTGCTGCAGATCGCCGGACAACCGCTGACCGCGGTCGCCCAACTGCGCGAGCAGGTGGCGGCCGAGGAACGCGACGATTCGCTGGAGGCCCTCGACAAGATCTGGGAGGAAGAGCAGGTGAACTTCCTGCAGGCCGAACAGCAGGACCGTTGCCCGTCGCAGCCTTCCGGGCCGGGCAAGGCTCGTGAGGAAACGGCGGTACCGCTGCACTGGACTGATTTCAAGCATGACGGGCAAGCCGCGCTGGCCCAGGAGGTGCGTTAATGGCTAACTTCAATTTCCTGCTGTTTGGGGTTTATCCCTACATCGCCCTGGCGATCTGCCTGATCGGCAGCTGGGCGCGCTTCGACCTGGCCCAGTACACCTGGAAGACCGGTTCCAGCCAGATGCTCGCCCCCCAGGGCATGCGCCTGGCCAGCAACCTGTTCCATGTGGGCATCATCTTTGTGCTGTGCGGCCACTTCGTCGGTCTGCTGATGCCCGAAGCCCTGTACCACCACGTCATCAGCAGCGCCGACAAGCAACTGCTGGCCATGGTATCGGGCGGCTTCTTTGGTCTGCTGTGCCTGATCGGTCTGATCATGCTGATCCATCGTCGCTTCACCAATCCCCGCGTGCGCGCTTCGTCCAGCACCTCGGACCAGCTGGTGCTGATCGTACTGCTGGTGCAGCTGTTGCTGGGCTTGGGCACCATCGTCGCCTCCACCGGACACATGGACGGCTCGGTGATGATCATGCTGGGCAATTGGGCGCAGAGCATCGTCACCCTGCAACCGGTAGTGGCCGCCGAGGCCATCGCCCCGGTGTCGCTGATCTACAAGCTGCACGTGTTCCTCGGCGTGACCCTGTTCGTGCTGTTCCCCTTCACCCGCCTGGTGCACATTGTCAGCGCACCGGTGTGGTACCTGGGCCGGCGCTACCAGATCGTGCGCATGAAAAACACCGGTCGCAGCCTGCCGCCGGTGCAGGCACCGGCCGGCTACCGTGCGCCCGTCCAGGCGACGCCACACCGCGTGGCGCCCAAGAAAGTGAGCGAGCCGGTGGCTTGATTCCCTGAATCCGTGGGCGGGCTCAGCCCGCCACGTTGGCCCGGCGGGGTGTACCCGCCTACGGCCCAGGCAACACCCAGCGAGGAAATGATCATGGGATGCGGATGTGGTGGCGGTGGTAGTGGCGGCGGTTGCGGCGGTGGGCATCAACAGCCTGCGGCTCCCGCCTATGAGGCAGCGATGCTTCACGAACCGAAGGTCTTCGAGCCGGAGGAGTCTGAACAGGCGAAGGCCGCTCCGGCTGAGCTGATCGCGTCCAGCGAGCAGGAATGGCCGCGCATCAAGGTTAACGGCGTGGCGATTGCCGCCGAGGCGATCGCTCAGGAATTGCAATATCACCCGGCAGGCAGCCGGGAAGAGGCGGTGTTCCTGGCCAGCCAGGCCCTGGTGATCCGCGAGTTGCTCCAGCAACGTATCGCTGCCTTGGGACTCAAGGTGAGCCCGGCTGCCGGGGAAAGCGAGGAAGAGGCGTCCACGCGCGCCCTGGTCGAGCGCGAAGTTCCGATGCCCCGTGCTGACGAGCCGGCCTGCAGACAGTATTTCGACAGCAACCGTGCACGTTTCGCCAGCGCGCCCCTGCTGGCAGCGCGGCACATCCTGCTTGGCTGTCCGGCGGACGATGTGGAAGAACGCAGCCGCACGCTGGAACGCGGCGAGGCGCTGCTGGAGCAGCTCAAGGCCGACGGCTCGCGTTTTGCCGAGCTGGCCCTGGTCCATTCGGACTGCCCGTCGAAAGCGCAGGGCGGCGCCCTCGGACAGATCAGCAAGGGCCAGACGGTGCCGGAATTCGAGCGCCAGCTGTTTCGTCTGCCGCTCGGTCTGGCCGGCCGGCCCTTGGAAAGTCGCTACGGCTTCCACTTGGTATGGGTCGATCAACGTGTCGAGGGCGAACTGCTGCCCTATGAGGCGGTGGCCGGTTCCATTCGCGCTGAGCTGGATCAACGTGTCTGGCAGGTGGCTGTGGCACAGTACCTGAAGAACCTGGTGGGTGAAGCGGATATCCAGGGCATTCACCTGGAAGGCGCCGACTCACCCTTGGTGCAGTAACGGCCATGCAGGCTTCAGCGGGGGATCAGGCATTAACGGTCCGCCGCACGAAGCCGGAGCCCTTCAAAACGGGAAGTAGCCCATGAACACCCCTTTGCAGGACGGCTTCGGCCGCCGTATCGATTACCTGCGTCTGTCGGTGACCGACCGCTGCGATTTCCGCTGTGTGTACTGCATGGCCGAAAACATGACCTTTCTGCCGCGCCAGCAGGTGCTCAGCCTGGAAGAGCTGTATCGGGTCGCCGCGCTGTTCGTGGCCCGGGGCGTGAAGAAAATTCGCCTCACGGGCGGTGAGCCGCTGGTGCGGCCGGGCATCGTCGGACTGTGTGAGAAAATAGCCGCGCTGCCCGGCCTGCGTGAACTGGTAATGACCACCAACGGCTCGCAACTGACCAAGCTGGCCAAACCCCTGGCTGAGGCGGGGGTCAAGCGCCTGAATATCAGTCTGGACAGCCTGGATGCAGCGAAATTTCGCGCCATTACCCGCACCGGTTATTTGCATCAGGTGCTGGCTGGCATCGAGGCGGCCCGCGAGGTGGGTTTTGCGCGCATCAAGCTGAATGCGGTGGTGATGAAGGGGCGCAATGACGAGGAAGTACCGGCGCTGGTGAACTATGCGCTGTCTCGCGGTCTGGACATCAGTTTTATCGAGGAAATGCCGCTGGGCGACGTGGGTCGTTCGCGGGGCGAGAGTTTCTGCTCCAGCGATGAGGTGCGGGCGCTTATCGCCCAGCGCTATGAGCTGTTCGACAGTGCTGAGCACAGCGGTGGCCCGGCCCGTTACGTGCGAGCCAATGAGTTTCCCGACAGCCGCATCGGCTTCATCTCGCCCCATTCACACAACTTCTGCGCCACATGCAACCGCGTGCGCATGACGGTGGAAGGCCGCCTGCTGCTGTGCCTGGGCCACGAAAATTCCATCGATCTGCGCGCCTTGCTGCGTCGCCACCCCACCAGCGACCAGCCGATCCTCGCCGCCATCGACGCCGCCGTGCAGCGCAAACCGTTGCGCCACGAATTCTCCACGGGCGGCGAGGTGCAGGTGTTGCGCTTTATGAATGCCAGCGGGGGGTAGCGCTGGCTGCTTCCCGTGGCCCCAGCGGAAACCATGCCTGGCCCGGTGGGGCGCTCCCTCTCGGCGCGGCATGGTGCGATTTTGTAGGAGCCTGTGCCGAGCACGGTTTGTCGATGTGGGAGTCGTGACCTCGCGGCGAAGGCGATGGTATGACGCGGAGCATACGGCTTCGCTCGCTAAAGGCTTCGGCCCGAGGTCGGGCCTCCCACGGGTTGCGTGCCAGCCCGTAGAACGGGGGAAACCCGCCATATGGCCAGAGTGGCCAAGCGAACCTAGCGCAGCATTTCCTTGAGCAGCCGCTGTTCATTGCGCAGGTCGCTCTGCCGGGCATCGATGCGTGCGGTCAGGGGGAAGTTGTTGCTGACCCGGCGCTTGGCATAGTCCAGCTGTTCCAGGGCCTGGTCATAGTCGCCGACCAGGGCGAAAAACTCCGCGCGGGCCTGGTGCAGGCCCACGATATTGCCGGCCAGGCCGCGCACTTCGGATACCTGGTACCAGACGTCCGGGTCTTTATGCCGGGTTTTCAGCAACTGGTCCAGCACCGCTTCCGCCTGGCGCGGCTGACCTTGCTTGAGGAACAACTCGGATTGCTCCTGTAGCAGCGGATAATTGTTCGGGTACAGGGCAAGCAGACGCGTGAGGCGTTGTTGCGCAGCGTCCAGGCGGTTGGCGGTGGCGTCGATTTCGATCAGCGCCAGGTTGTAGGCGATGTCGTCGGGTGCTTTGTTCAGCAAGCTTTGCAGCGTCTGGCGCGCTTCCTCGAGCTGGCCGGTGCGGCTCAGGCTGAGGGCCAGGCCGTAGCGCGCCGCGTCCATCTGCGGATTTTCCTCGAGCTGGGCACGAAAGCGCTTGGTGGACAGCCCCGCAGTGGACTCGAATTGCAGCTGTGCGCGGGCGCGCATCAATTGATAGGCCAGGCTGTCCTGCTTGCCGCCATTGGCGGATTGTTCGGCGCGGTTGCGTGTGTCGGCGATACGCGATTCGGAAACCGGGTGAGTGAGCAGAAACTCCGGTGGCTTGGCGTCGTAGCGGTATTGACGCATCAGGCGCTCGAACATGTTGGGCATGCCGCGCGGGTCGTAGCCGGCGTTGCGCATGTTGACCAAGCCGATGCGGTCGGCTTCCTGCTCGTTCTGCCGAGAGAAGCTACGCTGGCTCTGGATCGCCGCCGCCTGGGTCGAGGCAATCGCGGCAATCCCTGCATCGCCGGCGCCGGCAGCGGCGGCAATCACCCCGGCGAGCAGCGCGGCCATCATCGGCAGCTGCATGCGCTGCTGAGCTTCCAGTCCGCGAGCGAAGTGGCGTTGTGACAGGTGAGCGAGTTCGTGGGCAAGCACCGAGGCGAATTCGGCTTCGGTCTGGGCGTGCAGGAACAGCCCGCCGTTGACGCCGATGATCCCGCCCGGCGCGGCGAAGGCGTTCAATTGAGAGCTGTTGAGCAGCACGAACTCCAGGCGCCGATCCTGCAGTTGGCTGGTTTCCGCCAGACGGTAGACGCTGGTTTCCAGGAAATCCTTGAGCAGCGGATCGGACAGTTGCGAGACCTGTCCGCGCAATACGCTCAGCCAGGCACGGCCGAGCTGGTGTTCCTGCTCCGGCGAGACAATGGCCGAGCTGGCATCGCCCAGAGCCGGCAAGTCACTGGCCGGCACGGCTTGGCTCAGGCACAGGGCGAGCGTCAGCAGGGTAGGGCGCAAAACATTCATGCAGGCGGCTCATGGCGGAAAGGGAATCTTACTTTAGCCGTGCCGGATGCTTGCTGGCCAGCGGCGCGGCGACTTGGGTATCCTTGCGCGCCTGATCGGAGATGAACCATGACTGATGTTGCCCCGGCCCATGATGCGCAGGTGGATGCCAGCGGCCTGAACTGCCCGCTGCCCTTGCTCAAGGCCAAGCTGGAACTCAATCGCCTGCCCAGCGGTGCGGTGCTCAAGGTGATTGCCACCGATGCCGGCTCGCAACGCGACTTTCGCGCCTTCGCCCGCTTGGCTGGGCATACGCTGCTGCGCGAGGAAGAAGAAGCGGGCGTGTTTCGCTATTGGTTGCAGAAGGCGTAAGGTGCTGCCGCGTTAGATGCGTAGGGTGGGCTGAGGCGCGAGCGAGGCGTTTCCAGTCTATTCGGAGGCATCACGCCAATACCCATCAGCGTCAAATCCAATGGGTATCGCTGCGCTCAACGCCATCCTGCGGATGCGCCGCCTAAGTCGTCTTTCTTTGGGAATTTAAATCAGCCCTGATGCAGTGCCTGCGCCGCCGCCAGCACGGCGTCCACATGGCCGGGCACTTTCACACCACGCCATTCCTGGCGCAGTACGCCCTCGGCATCGATCAGAAACGTGCTGCGCTCGATGCCCATATATTCCTTGCCGTAGAGCTTTTTCAGCTTGATCACGTCGAACTGCTGGCAGAGCTGTTCTTCCTTGTCGGAGATCAGCTCGAAGGGAAAGGCTTGCTTGGCCTTGAAGTTTTCGTGGGCTTTGAGGCCGTCTCGCGATATGCCGAACACGCGGGTATTGGCAGCCAGGAAGTCGTCGTGTCGATCACGAAAGCCCTGGCCCTGGGTGGTGCAGCCCGGCGTGCTGTCCTTGGGATAGAAGTACAACACCACCTGCTGACCCTTGAGCGCACTCAGGGAAATCTGCTGGCCGCTGGTGGCCGGCGCCAGGAAGTCGGCAACCGGTTGGTCGAGGCTGACAGTCATGACAACTCCTTACTTACGGGTTCTGCGGGCGCCAGGGTTCGATCAGCGCGTCCAGGTTCAGCGCATCGGCGAAGTCCAGGAACTGATCACGCAACCAACTGATTTGCGTGCCGGCCGGCAAGGTCACGGTGATGGTGGCGTTGAGCATGGTGCTGCCGGTCTGCGGTGCCTCGTAGGTTTCACAGGTGAGGTTTTCCAGCTCGACCTTGTGATCGAGGAAAAACTGGCACAGCTCGTTGAGGATGTCCGGCCGGTAGGCGGCGCTGACATAGGCGACGTAGGGCAGTGCCTGGGGGCGGTCCTCCAGCGGCACGCTGCGCACCACATTGGCGGTGAATGCGTGGCGCTTGGCCAGGATCGGCAAGCTGCCTTCCAGGCGCGCCAAGGCATCCCAGCTGCCAGCCACCTGCAAGGTCAATGCACTGCATTCACCGTGGCGGCTCAGGTGCGTCGAGGTAACCAGGCAGCGGTTCTCATGGCAGGCCCGGCACAGGACGTTGGTCAGTTCCATGGGATTGGGGCCGAGGGCACTGATGACCAAAAATTGTTCACGAACGGGCGGGGTGGACATGCAACCTTCCTAAAACGATGAAGTCGACACCAGGCGGCGTCAAACAGATGCCGAAGGGTAGCGAAAAGCAGCGCCAAGGGGAATGCTCGGGCTCCGAACTTCGCTTGTGCCTGACTAAAGCCGACAGTACCATTGCGGTCTCTTTTTCCGGCAGGAGCGGTTGCATGATTGCGGGCAGTATGGTGGCGCTGGTCACTCCCATGGATGCGCAGGGCGCTCTGGATTGGGACAGCCTGAGCAAGCTGGTGGACTTCCACCTGCAAGAAGGCACCGACGCCATCGTCGCGGTCGGGACCACGGGCGAGTCGGCGACCCTGACCGTTCCCGAGCACGTCGAAGTGATTCGTCGAGTGGTCGACCAAGTCAATGGCAAGATTCCGGTGATCGCCGGTACCGGGGCCAACTGCACCCGTGAAGCCATCGAGCTGACCACCAACGCCAAAAACGTTGGCGCCGATGCCTGCCTGCTGGTGACCCCCTACTACAACAAGCCGACCCAGGAAGGCCTGTACCTGCATTTTCGCGCCATCGCCGAAGCCGTGGCGATTCCGCAGATCCTTTACAACGTGCCGGGCCGTACCGTGTGCGACATGCTGCCCGAGACCGTCGAGCGCCTGTCCAAGGTGAGCAATATCATCGGCATCAAGGAAGCCACCGGCGACCTGCAGCGCGCCCAGGAGGTCCTGGATCGCGTGAGCAAAGACTTCCTGGTCTATTCCGGTGATGATCCCAGCGCCTTCGAGCTGATCCTGCTCGGCGGCAAAGGCAATATCTCGGTAACCGCCAACGTTGCGCCGCGCGCCATGAGCGACCTGTGTTCTGCAGCCATGCGTGGCGAAGCGGGTATCGCTCGCGCTATCAACGACCGCCTGATGCCACTGCACAAAGCCCTGTTCCTGGAAGCCAATCCGATTCCGGTGAAGTGGGCGCTGCATGAAATGGGCATGATGCCCGACGGCATTCGCCTGCCGCTGACCTGGCTCAGCGAGCGCTACCACGAGCCGCTGCGTCAGGCCATGCGCCAGACCGGTGTGCTGGCCTGACTTGAGGAACTACTGCGCATGAAGCGACTCGCCGGACTGTCTGTACTCGCCATGGTCATCACCAGTACCGGCGGTTGCGGCTGGCTCTGGGGCCAGGATGGCTATTTCCGTGACCGCGGCAGCGATTACCTGGAGGCGCGCCAGAGCGCCCCGATGCGTTTGCCCGAAGGCGTGCAGGCCAAGCCACTCGATCCGTTACTGCCGGTGCCCCGGCAGGTTGCCTCGTTGGAAACCCGTGGCACGTTCGAGGTGCCGCGTCCGCAGCCGTTGCAAGTCGACAGTGGCAGCGAGTTCAGCCTGCAGAAAAGTGGCGAGTCGCGCTGGGTTCTGGCCCAGCGTCCGCCTGCCGAAGTCTGGCCATTGGCCCGGCAGTTCTTTGAAAGCAATGGTTTCCGGATTGCCAGCGAGCAGGCTCGCACCGGCGAGTTCAGCACCGACTGGCAGCGTTATGACAATCTCCCAGCCTCGTTGGCCCGTCGCTTGAGTGGCCGCGTTGCAGTCTCAGCGCCCGATGCGCAAACCCGGGTTCGGGTGCGCATCGAGCCGGGCGTGCAGCGTAATACCAGTGAAGTCTTCGTGGTCAGCGCCGAGCGTCCAGCCGGTAGCACGGCAAACGTGGACTTCCCCAGCCGCTCCAGCAACACCAGCCTGGATGGTGCGCTGTTGGACGAGTTGCTGACCAGTCTGGAACGCAGCACGGTGCAAGGTGGTTCCGTGTCACTGGCCGCACGCGATTTCAACACCCCAAGCCGGGTCAGCCTGAGCGAAGACGGCAACGGTAACCCGCTGCTGAACCTGGGCACCGATTTTGACCGGGCCTGGGCGAACGTGGGGCGCGCTCTGGAAATGGCTGACCTGCGCATCGATGACCTCAACCGCAGCCTGGGCATCTACTACGTTGATCTGGCCAAGGGTGCGCAGAAGAACGATAAGCCGGGTTTCTTCTCCCGCCTGTTCGGCGGCAGCGATGAGACCAGCTCCGGTGATCGTTACCAGGTGCGCCTGACCCGTGTGGGCGACAGCGTGCAGGTTTCCCTGGAAAAGGATGCCGACACCCTGGCGCCTGCCGATGTCTCCCGTCGCGTGCTGCGCCAGTTGCAGGAAAATCTTGGCTGACAGGCGTGCCTGACGCGCCAGCCGCCGGGTACGCCCGGCGCTCTGAACATAGGCGAAACTTCGGTTTCGCCTGTTTCGTTTAATGAATGCGGATACCGCCGATATGACCACGCCTACCGCTCTGAGCCTGAAGAAACTCTATTCCGGCAAAGTACGCGACCTCTATGAAATCGATGACCAGCGCATGCTGATGGTCGCCAGCGACCGCCTCTCGGCCTTTGATGTGATCCTCGACGAGCCGATCCCGGAAAAGGGCAAGATCCTCACCGCGATTTCCAACTTCTGGTTCGACAAGCTCAAGGATCTGGTGCCCAACCACTTCACCGGCGACAAGGTAGAGGATGTGGTGCCTGCCGCCGAGCTGCCGCTGGTGGAAGGCCGCGCGGTGGTCGCCAAGCGCCTCAAGCCGGTGACCGTGGAGGCCATCGTGCGTGGCTATATCGTGGGTTCCGGCTGGAAGGAATACCAGCAGAGCGGTACCGTCTGTGGCATTCAGCTGCCCGCCGGGCTCAAGGAAGCCGCCAAGCTGCCCCAGCCGATCTTTACGCCTTCGACCAAGGCTGCCGTGGGCGACCATGACGAGAACATCTCCTTCGAACAGTGCGAAGCCATCATCGGCAAGGACCTGGCGGCCAAGGTGCGCGACACCTCCATTGCGCTGTACACCGCCGCCGTCGAATACGCTGCCACCCGCGGCATTATCATCGCCGACACCAAGTTCGAGTTCGGCCTGGACGAAAACGGCACCCTGACCTTGATGGACGAAGTGCTGACCCCGGATTCCAGCCGCTTCTGGCCGGCCGACAGATACGCCGAAGGCAAGAACCCGCCGAGCTTCGACAAGCAGTTCGTGCGCGACTGGCTGGAGTCCACCGGCTGGAACAAGGAGCCACCGGCCCCCGCCGTACCGGCCGATGTCGCCCAGAAAACCGCCGATAAATACCGCGAAGCGCTGACCCGCCTTACGGCTTGAGCTGACAACGGCGGCGCATCGCACGCAAGCATCTGATCCTGCGCGAAAATTCCCTGCAAAAGGGTTCGACAAATGGACATGAGCTGGTATGATGCGCGCCGACTTGGGAAGATGCCGGAGTGGCCGAACGGGACGGATTCGAAATCCGTTGAACCAGCAATGGTTCCTAGGGTTCAAATCCCTATCTTCCCGCCATATTGCAAAACGACGAAAGCCCCGCAGAATCTTGGTTCTAGCGGGGCTTTCGCGTTTCTGGCGTTCTGTTTAGGACAAATTTAGGACAAAAACAGGGTATTCCACGCCGCCGCAGGCCGCCCTAGTCCGTCCGAAAACCCATCATCTGCGAGACCATGCCGGCCATGCTCTTGGTGTCGGATGGGATCCACCGACCGTAGTGCTTGCGGACCATCGTCGTATCGGCGTGCCCAAGCTGTCGGGCTACCCACTCCACCGGGACGTAGCTGGACAGCGCCTGGCTGGCGAAGGTGTGCCGGCACTGGTTCGCCCCCCGATGGCGGACGCCGGCTTTCTTCAGGTGGCCGGTAAACCAGGTGCTGACTGTCTTCCCATTCCAGGGCAGGCCGCTCGTCGAGCTTCTGAATAGTAGGCGGATCGATTCCTTGCGGGTGGTCACGTTGTCGCGCTGGGTCACGGTGATCAGCATCGGGGCAGAATTCTTAGCCACCTCGATTGCCGCCCGCAGAGCTGCTATAGCCGGGTCGATCAGCTCAACGGTGCGCACCCGCGACCTCTCCTTAGGCACCTTGTACTCTCCGACCACCAGCGCACGGCGAACACGGACAATGCCTGCGTCAAGGTCAACATCCTCGACAGCCAGTGCGACGATCTCAGACAGGGACAGGCCGGCCCAGCAGTTGAACAGGATCATTCGCACGTCGGTTGCGCGATCAGGATCCGCCGCGGCGATCAGATCGATTTCCTCGCGCGTGAACGGGTCCGCGTGCTCTATGTCCGTGTCGGTGTCGATATTCGTTATTCTGTCCAGCGGGTTGGTCTTGATGATCCCGTCGCCGAACGCATCGGCCCAGACACCACGCACCACGGTAAAAATGTCGTTGACCGTCTTAGGGGCAAGGCCTCCTTTCAACAGGTGCGCCTGGAACAGCTCCAGATCGGATTTGCTCACGTCGACAATTCGTCGCGCACCGAACTTCGACTCGACACGCTTAGACTTGCTCTTGTAGTTGTCGAACGTGCTTTTCGCCTTCTTGGCCTGCATCACTTCCAGCCAGCGGTCGACGCCTTCCTTAACCGTGCGCCGCGTGCCCGGCCCGCCGGCGCCGGAGAAAGCTGCCGCGCGAGTCGACTCCGGGAAGTGAGCGGCATAGTCGAACCGCCCTTCCTTTATCTCGGCCAGGATCGTTCGCCGCTTGTTGTCGGCGTAGGCGACGCTGGCCTTGTTGATCTTGGCGATGCCAGGCAGTGGCTCGCGGCACCGCTGCCCATGGAGCATGAATGAGATCCGCAGCTGTTTGCCATTGATCTCAACGCCAGGGGGCAGCTTGGCCACTCCTGCCTGCAGGCTCACAGCTGGCCGCCCATCCATCCTTCAATCTCCCTGCGGCTGTAGACGATGCGGTTGGCTGGGTCCTTGCGCCAGTGCTTGCCTTCTAACCATTGGCCGCCGGAGCGGTATTTGCGAGCCGCCTCGGACGAGATTCCGAAGACAGGGAAGAGGAGTTCCTGACGGAACCAGGCGCCCGGCGTGATGTTGAAGTCAAGTTTCTCTGCTGCAGACATAGCAATTCCTCCCCGCCCAGTTGCCCAGGCAGGCTGTGATAGTGATTAAGGTCAGCGCCGTTAGCGGCTTGGCGCTTCCGGCTGTTCATCGGCTGGCTTGTTCCAGTTCTCCGCCAGTCCTGCCAGGGTGAAAGCCTCGACAGTGCGCTGGCATTCCGGGCAGGACAGCGAAAGGAAACCTTCTCTGTGCCGCACTCCTTCTAGCGCGCCGGAATAACCGCAGTGGCAAGGCTGGAGTACAGTGCTCATGCCTCATTTCCTTGGGCGTCGACCTTGCGGGTGGTGTAGGAAACCGAATACTCAGTCTCCACGGTGTACACCCCACCACACACATCGCATTCATGGTTGCAGTCGTTGCTGATGTCTTCATCCGGCTCGAACTTGCTGGCGCAGTAAGGACAAACAACTTCATCAGTAAGCTGGCAATCCCATTTGCTATGGCCGGATGTAGCGGCGGCAGCCAGGGCTTCGGCTTTGCGTTGCGCTTTCTGCTCCGTCACACAGGGTTGGCAGGCCCAGCCGCCGGTCACACCCCAGGGCGCCTCGGTGATCTGCTGGCGATGGATACCGCAATGTTCGCAGCGGTCATGCTCATGGCAGGTGATGTAGCTGTACTTTTCCCTATTGCCCAGGCACTTCTCACAGCCGCACACCCAGTACCAGGCGCCGTCGATACGCTCGGCGTACAGGCCACGGGTTGGCGGCTCAAGAATAACTTCGGGAAGACCGTTGCGGTGAGGCTGGCCTGGCGGCCACATACGGTTCCACTCGTTGGTGTGGCCGTTGCGGGTACGATCTGTCCAGTCGCCCGGAATTTCCGGGATCAGAATCTTGGTGTCTTTTAGGCTGGTGATCATGCTTCAACTCCTTTCGAAGGCAGCCGACATTTCAGGCAAGTGCATTTGTTCAAGGGGAGGCCGCTGGTTCGGCAGTAGACGGGTCGGGTCATGGATATATACCTATGCGATAGCCGGCCAAACCCCGCAGCTGGGTGGGTCTACCCTGAGGGGACATCCACGCGTGAGGTATCAGCCATGACTAAGAGTGGTGGTGGGGAAAGCGGACCGCAGGGCGGGTCTATAGAAAAAGCGCGTCCGATCTCGGATCAGCCCGAAGACGGCGGAAACTGGCCGACAAGAAAGCCAGGCGGTGGAAAGTCGGGCGGTAAAAGAGGTAAGGCTGTGCCTTCTGGCTAAGCCCGAGCCTGCCGTTCACGCCGAGGATTACGCGACGACGTAGCCGGCTTCGGTTTTTTGAATGGCGCCGCGCGTTACCGCTGCGCCGAATATTCGAGCGGCTCTAACGTTTCCGATCTTGGCTTCGCGGGCCCATTCCTTGATCGGAACTTTATCGCCGGGGCTGGCGCTGGCTGCTCGGTGTAGCAGGGCGTTTAGCAGTTCCGCATCGTCTCCCGGCAACTGATCACCAGCCGCCGTTTCCAGCATTTGAGCCGGGGTTTCTAGGGTTTCTGGGGTTTCCGGCACGGTTTCTGGTGTCCGTTGCTGTGGTTTCCCCTCAAGAAACGAATGGCGAGAATGACGCACAGCCGACAGGATCAACGCCGGGACGATCTCCAACGCCGCCGCGAATCCTAGGCACAGCAGGGCTGCCAACTGGCGTGGCAGGCTGGCTGCTTTCGCAGGCAGCGAGCGCAACTCGGTCAGTTCGCTGGAACTTGCATCGAGCCTCTCCCGAACTTGCCACCGCTGAGCGTCCAGGCGCCGCTGCGCTGTCGTCTCCAGCATGAGCGCCTTGGTCACCATCCCTCGCTCACGCATGACCGCGCCTTGATCCTGCGCCGACCGTGCCTCTTCTTCGATACGCTCCAGCCGTTCAAGATCCAACTTCCGAGCTGTTTCCAGGTCCGTGATCCGTTGTTTCTGAATCGCATCGTGTTGCGCATGGCTGGCAATGATGGACGACATTAGCCTGTCGTAGGTGGCCCATCCGGACACGCCGGCGAGGACCAGGGCACACGCGATCAGCAGCACAGCTAAGGCATGTCGCCCTACAGTCAACATGTACAGCGACACGGGCCATGCCGCGTACTTGAACAAGTCGAGCAGCACAGCGGCTCCAGCGAACAGCGTGGCCAGTAGACGGTCGTCAATCAGGGCATGGATGGCCAGAAATACGGATAGGGCAGTCACGCCGGAGAGCGAGAGAGCCAGTGCGGTTAGCGGCCATGCGTAGGGCACGGCCTGGTTATCAGACATAGGTCTGCCCTTGCATGTTGACGGGTTCCGGCAACGCACCTTGACCCCGCCGAAAACGGATTATCCTCGGTCACGACAGTCGTTGAGGTTGCAACGCTGATAACTGAGGTGGCGATATGGAAAATACGAATTGCTTTATCTGCGAAGCTGATGCCAGTCCTGTCCAGACAACAGAGGATTTCGAGCGACTGGCTTGCCCAGTCTGCGGCGAGTACGAAATAACCAAAGATGTCTTGAACCAGATGAAGCAGCACGGCGCCATATTCGGCGTGCCTGAGGCTCGCGAATGGCTTGGCAGTCATCTAGGGTCAGGGAAAATCCCCCGAATCACTTGGGCTGTGGCAGCACGATTGCTGCCCAGCAAAGAATGATCAGCTAGGCAGCGCGCTTCATCCGCTCCCGCCACGGATCATTCGCCCGAGCAATCGCAGCCATGGGCGGCGGGCTCACTGAGTTGCCGCACATGTGCACCTGCTCCGATTTGGTGAACCGCCGGCCATCATGCCCATGGGTGATGATGTAGTTCGGCGGGAAGCCTTGAGCCGCGTACAGCTCATGCGGCTGCAGCATGCGCAGACAGATATCGACGATCACGTACGGGTCGCCACCAATCCAGACGGTGACCAGGGCCAGGCGGTCCTTGGTTGTGATGGTTGGCAGCGGCGACCCCGGCGAGGACAAGTTGTCTGTGCCGTAGTAGCTCATCAAGAAAGCTGCACAGCGCAGCGCCCCTTGCTCGGCATCGGGCGTAAGCATCAGCTCCACTAAGGCAGACTTGCCGCCACCGCCCGCTGTGATGGTGGGTGCCGGCTCGTCCAGGCCCTGGCCAACGCTCGCCCCGAACTGACGGGACAGGAAGGCCGTTGCCAAGGCGTGATGCTGCCCGCCGGCACTGATCGTGTGCAGCGGATCATCCATCGCCCGGGCATCGCAGTTGCCACGCATGTGCACCAGGTTCGCCGTCACCAGTTGCTGCTGGCTGCCGGTGTTCGTGACCGTGGTCATCGGTGCGGTCATTGGTTTCGAGAAGACCGTGTTGAATCCGCCGTTCGCCTGATACATAAAGGCAGCCTCACCAGCGGGGCCCGGGATCATGAAGGGTCGGGCTTTCTCTATCACCTCGCGCTGGATGCCCTTGGCGATCCGCCGCATGGTGGCGGTCGCAAGCGGTTTCTTGCGACCGAAGATGCTCTTGCTGGGCACGCTCCAATCGATGCACTCAGCCGCGGTGCGGTAGAGCTTCTGACCCTTTGCCGGCTTTGCGGCATGAGTTGGATCCGGCCAGGTAATGGGCTGGCCATCGCGGCGGGCGACCAGAAACAGGCGTTCGCGGCTGGTCGGAGCGCCGTAGTCGCAGGCGCGCAAAACCCGATGCTCGACTACGTAGCCCAGCGATTCGAGCTGCTGCAAGAACCGGCGCCAGGTCGAGCCCTTGCGCTTCGGATCCGGCACCAGGAACTGTTCGTGGCGCGGCACACGTTCGCCCGGGGCGGCAATACGGTTGACCGTCTTCCCGGTGCGCAGGCATTTGATCAGGTCCAGAGTTATGACACGCCCGGTCTTCTTGCAGCGCTTGGCAATGAGTGGGCCCCAGGAGCGAATCTGCTTCACGTTCTCCAAGCTGATGATGCGCGGGCTGGCGATGCCGGCCCACTTGATAACCACCCACGACAGGTCACGGATTTCTTTCTTGCGGGGCTGCCCGCCGGCGGCCTGGCTGTGATGCGTGCAATCCGGGCTGGCGTGAAACCAACCGATGCGGCGGCCTGCCAGTGTTTGAACTGGATCCACTGCCCAGACGTCTGTCTGCAGGTGCAGCGCGCCCGGGTGATTGGCTTCGTGCATGCTGATCGCCGCAGTGTTGTGGTTAATGGCGATGTGCACCGGTCGGCCGAGGCCCATCTCCAGGCCAGTGCTGGCGCCGCCGCCACCGGCGAACAGGTCGACGTTGATTTCCTCGTCCTGCTCAGTGAGGGGCAGGCCGTACTGGGTGCGGAAATCCAAGGCATGGGGTTGCTGAATTACGGACATAGCAAATCCTTTCGCCTAGTGGCGCTTTGAAATGGGTTCGGGGTAATGTCGGGTCTGGCATGAAGCCGAAGCACCCGGGAGGTCAGCTTGGACGAGTCGTTATTCATCACTACTTATGCTGAAAATCAAATTCCAAGTTTGGAATGCCCCTGTTGTCGAAACGCGCCACTTTCGATTAATGAGCTAGTTGTTCAGGCAACAGCTGCAAGTGACATGGCGCGGAGCGAGGATTGGTGGGAGCTGGAATATGAGGAACTTGTTTTTCGTCTAACGCTTAAATGCCCTCATTGCCGAGAAACTGTATTCGCGCAAGGTGATGGGTATGTAGAAGAGGAGATTGAGGTAGATAATTACGGGGATTGGACTAGACATTGGGTGAAATACTTACGCCCTAAGTACTTCTTTCCATCCCTTAAGTTTGTTTCGTGCCCTGCAGCTACTCCTGAAGAGGTACAGAAGCATCTTGATGCAGCATCGGCATTGTATTTCTCGAATCCGGCAGCATGCTGCAACAGCTTGAGAATGGCAGCCGAGGAGATTCTGACATCTCTTGGGGTGCTAACCGGCCAGCCGGGAAATTTTATAAGTTTTGGAAATAGAATACATAAACTTCCTGAGAGCTCTAGCGAGTATAACTTGCTCGATGCTATTCGCTGGCTAGGAAATGCTGGCAGCCATTCTGGTTCTGCTATTACACATAAAGACGCTGAGAACGCATTTAATGTTATCGATCTATTAGTTGATGAGTGCTACAGCGACCGCAAGAAAAAAATCCATGAACTTGCCGCTGCTATAAGAGCGAGTAAAGGGCCTATAGCTCTTCGGATTTCGTGAAATCATCGCCGCATGGTGTACGGCGTCTATAGGATCTGCGAATCTCACGGCCACACCTCACGAAGCACCGCCTGCTGCTTGGCTTGGCGAGTGCCGCGCTTGGCCAAGGGCAGCGGCGGTTGCTTGCGCTGTGTTGCGGCGCCGCGCTTTCGCGCCTTGGCATCGCTGACTGCACGGCCGTTATAGCTGGCGCCCTCTGCGCGGGCCTGGATGGGCGTGGTGGTAACCGGGCCGTGCTGGCGCTCAAATGCAGCCATCTGTTCGGCCAGGCGGGCGCGCACAGGCTCCAGAAGCTGGATGCTGGTTTGGTTGTGCATGGGAATGTCCGGTGATGGGTGTCAGGAGGGGCGCACGTCGTGGAATACAGCGCGCTTGGCGGCTCGCTTTGTCGGTTCGTCGAGGCGGATCAGCTCAAGGTGCAGCCCGCGGCGAACGGCTATGTGTCTTTCGCCACGGGTCCATTCGTACTCAACGCCTTCAACGCACCAGCGTGCAAGGGAATGGCGCGAGCCGGCGACTTCGATCAGGTCACTGATCTTGAGAATGTCCGTAGCCGCCTGTGAGGCGATGATGGGTCGAGGCATGTTGCCCTCCGTTATGGGCGGCGACTGTTTATGTCGATGCGGTGTTCGTTAGCAATGTGCCGCAGCACGTCACGGGTGATGCCGAGCGCGGCGGCAATGTCTTCCTGGCGCATGCGTTTGGCCAGGCGGCGTACGTGCGGGGCAAGCCGGGCACGCTCTTGTTGCCGGGCCTGCCTGCTGGACTGCAGAGCAATGCCGTGGCGCTCAGCAATGCGGTAGAGGGTTGCGTAACCCTTTCGTAGCTCCCGCGCCGCCGCCACGATTCCGAGCGGCGCATGCTGGCGCAGGGCTTCAACCAAGGCGGGGTCGTCAGCCCGCGTGAGGCGCTCATGCGTCTTGCGGGCGTCGACATGCACAATCTGGATTGCTCCCCCAGCAGCCTTGAACTGCTCGACTGCGTGCTGCAGCTGCTCCGGGCTCATGCCCGAACCTCAGTACGGCGGTAACGGTGAATCCAAAGGCCACCCGGCTCGCGGCGTGTGCTCACAGGCCAGCTGGATAGCCCAATCTGTTCAGCGGCCAGGATGATCTGGGTGATGGTGCGCCCGGCCACCTCTGAGAACGGGCCTACGTTTCGTACTGCGATAGTCATGACTGCTCTCCTTGGCAAACCGCATTGGCCGGACGCCAGGCGCGTAGGTGACCAAGCCCAGCCGTGAAGCTGGCCTGGCGTCCGCCGATGCGGTTTTGATGGGCGTAAAAAACCCGGCCGGAGCCGGGGGAGGGGGGAACGACGCAGAACGCATCGGGAAATGGTCAAGTCAGCCTATGGGTCGGCCACTTCCCGATACACCCTGGCGGGTGATGGCGCCCGTGACGTGGGCGAGTCGGTCGGCTCGCAGCGCGGTATGTCTTACAAGGACTTCGCTGCACCGGCTGCCGGTGTTTTTTAGCTCGACGCACCGCCGGCGGACGTCGTCCGGTCTCCACTAGGGCCCCCCGGCGGGGTTCTTCTTCGAAGTGAATCTAGACCGGATATCCTGAGTGAGGCCGAGCGCCTGCCCGCTTTAAGACCTCTCTCACAATTTGCGCCGCTGCTGGCACCCGTGCGGCTTCGGGTTATCGCAGGCCCTTGCGGGTCTGTCCCTGGCCAGTTCAGGGTTTTGCTTAGGCGGCGAGATAGACGTCATCCACTCGCTGTGTGCGGGCCATCACCTGCACGCGAGGCGCTTCAGGCCGGCGTACAGGCTGCATCTGCTGCACGTTACCGGCGCCAACCAGCAGGGCAACCATCAGCGGGGCGATGATTCCGCGCTTGAATGCCTCAAGGCACAGGCCGCGCACCGTCTTCTGCATCCCCAGCTTGAAGCGCGCGTCGTCCAGGCGCTGGCGCGCGCTATCAGGAGCGATGCCCATCTGGCGGGCAATCTCTTTGTGGGTCATGTCGTTGGCGGCCAACAAAAGCGCTTCGAGCTGCCGGCGTGGCAGGCCTGCATCGAGGCGGCCCTGCCAGCTACCTGCGGTGATGGTTTCCATGGGATGAATTCCTTTTAATCTTTAGGCTCAAGCGCATACTTGATGACCAGGTTCTCTTCCGGCGTGTAGATCGGATTGCATGTACTGCAATGGCCGGCGACTGCGATCTCTACTCGAAGCTGCGCGGTGTCAGCGTCCCGCAAACAGCTCGGGCAGTGCTCGGGCAAATCGCCTGGCAAATCTCCGTGACCAACAATGCAGCTCTCAGCTTCGGCGCGAGTCTCGTGGTCCTGCTCGCAAACCGGGCAGATGTAGACGGTGTGAACGTCTGGCCGGCAGCAATCCTCAGCCTCGCTTTCGTGGTCGTGATGTTCGCCGCAGCGATCACATTCGTATTTGACGATGACGCCTTTATCAGAGGCTGCCATTTGGGTTCCCTCCAGTTGTTTTCCCGCTGCGCCCTCAAGGGAAGGCGCAGGAGTGAAAATTTAGCGATGCGTTGATACTCTTCGTCATGGTGATATCAGGAAGATGGCCATGGACCCAAAGAATCTTGCGGTACTTATGCAGCTGAAAAAGGCGATGGAAATAGCAAATCCACCCGCCATTCCCGCCCCATTCGAACCACTGCCGCCGAAGCCACCTAAGAGCGGATGGGTCGTTGCGAATTGCCGCTTTTGTAAAACCACTAAGTTCAGCTATCGAGCTGATTGGGTTAATCCTCCAGTCATGTGTGAAGGGTGTCGTAACGAGCGGAAGACACGCTACAAGCCAGGCCAGGGCGAGACCCTTTACTCTGAAACTAAAGTCTTTCACGGCGGCGGCCCTGGATCAGGGAGGCGCAAATGACCACCAAGAACAAGCCAAATGAAACGCACGCTGAGCGACTGACTCGGCTGAAGCGAGTCAGAGACATGCTCAAGGAGAAGCTTGAGGCCATGCCGGTAGGTCGTGGCTCTGGGCTGCCCTTGGAAATTTATGAATTAGAGCAGCGCATTAAAAGGGAGGAGGTTCATGCGCTGTCGGGTTACCGCACGCCAAGGCGTCCGGTTTCCGGTGGCGCTCCTGGATCTAACCGAAGGAAGTAACTGCTCTTCACGAAACCCTTATTAACCAAAGGCTTCCTGGAGAGCATCCGGCCCAGCTTCAGCGGGCCGGTATCTCTCATTTTCTTGCACAGGCCAACGGTCGCTTTCCCGTTAATGTCTTTCGGCGCGACAAGGGGTCGAGGCCCCATAAGCCATACGCGTACTCGCCACCACGCAACTTTCCCAGCTACGCCCTCCGAATGAGGTCTCCTGTGCCCAGCGCCGACGTTAGGTCGAATCGCTGCCTACCGGTGCGCGGTAGGTCCGCTGGCTATGCATCGGCCAGCTCGGCGTCCATCAAGTTGTTAAAGAGCTTCCGGCTTGGCCGAGGCATCTCTGCCTTGCCGCCCGAGGGACTCATACGGGGCGGCTTGGAAATCAAGATAAGCCAATGCCTAATAATTGTAAATAGCTAATGCCTAATTTGCGGCTTGTTTTTGCATTGCCTAATCGGCGCGCGCTGAATACTGTATGCACGTCCAGTAGTAGGGAGGTTCACATGGCGAAGCAGAGTGGAAAGCAGGAAGCAAGGAAGCCGGCCCCAATGGAGCGGCTAGGGTTGCGGGTATCATCAATGATCAACTCGCCAATGGCTCAGCTAGGGCGAAGGGTGACGATTCACCGCCTGGACGACGATCCAGACGAGGCTTGGGATTCGGTGATGGAATTGCTGGCCGAGACGGATGGGCTGCAGATGATCTTCAACGACGACGGCACCGTCACGCTGATGTGGGATAAGCCCTCGGACGAGGAAGCGTATGTGCGAGAGGGGGAGATGACTCCGGTTGATGCGGAGCCGGCACCATTCTGAGTCAGTATCTCAGCTGGCGAGAATGAAAAAGCCCGCTCAGTGGCGGGCTTGGTTGCTGTGTAGCTCAGCGCTTCTTACGTCTCCAGTCCCAGGGTGGCACGGGATCGGCATCGTGCCATAAGCCAACGGCGCGGGCCTGCGCCTCGGCTTCCTCGAACTCGTACTGATGCCGCTCCTGGTGGGGCTGTTCCTTTGCATAGGCCCGGTACCACCAGGCCATGCCGACGTAGAGCTGGGCGGCGCCGGTATCGAGCGTATGGCCGCAGCCTGGACAGTCAGCAGGCTCGACCCATACAGCACCAACGATGCGACCCCAGCGATCGCGCTTGGTCCAGTGAACTGTCACTGGTTTACCGAAGGCCAGGTCAGAAAGGTGCTGCCGGGAACGCTCGCCGAAGGGCTGCTTACGCTCAGGCGCGTCAATGCCGCGCAGGCGGATCTTTTCCTGGCGCTTATCGGCAGTCAGGCAGGTGAGGGTGTCGCCGTCGGCAATGCCGATCACGCGACACTCAAGCATGCCGGCGAGGGTAGGGGAGGAGAGCAGGAGGAGGGTAAGAGACAGGGCGTATCGCATGGCGCATCCTTGCTGGAGGTCAATCATCTCTGATGATCTATCGCTCTCTTGCAAATATTTGTGATCGCCAACCCAATGAATGCAATCTGAATAAGGCTGTTTGTTGCCAGGATAATGGCTGTACGCATGAAGATATCAGAGGCATTAGCTGACAGGCAAAGCAGTGATGCAACAAAGGTAAGTGCCAACGTAAGAATGCAATAAGCGTAAAGGAAAAAGAATGCGTTTAAGTAGTTTTTCTTTCTGTATCTATTGAATGCGGCAGACTGAGAGAAGCTGAGAAGTATAGCTACGACAGCAGCAAGAAAGCCGAGCATCGTGAATGCATAAGAGGCGAGTATGCTACTGAGAGCACTGCGACTTTCATACAGGCTGAGGGAAAATTCCGGGTGTGAGCCTATAATCGTCCTGTAAATCATGAATAAGATGGGACCAGGCGCTGACGTCAGAGCAAAGATTAAGATCTTTAGCTGTCGGTTTCTCGTACTGGTCATCATTTATGAATTCCTGCAGTCTTTCCTTGAGCTTAACATTTGCCCTTATCTTATCTTCGATTGCTAAGGGGATTTTTGACTCATCCATGACTCCGATCTCATCGGAGATTATACCACGGCCGACAATATATAAATCGAGCATGGCAGACATTGCATCGTTCTTGGCTTTCATAATTAGCTTCTCTACACCATCTTCGGATGCGGAGTTAACTAACTTGGTAGCAACCGATTTGATGCTATGTCCTTTCTTGGGCTTCAACGTGATCTCTAAGGCTTCGAGCTCATCGTCAGAATCTTCGGCGCCGAGAAATGCAAGAAAGTCTTTCTTTAGGGAATTTTGGCCCGAGACCTCAATAGTGGTCTTCCCTATATAGCTCATGTGCACCGCTTGCTGTTTCGTTGCTTGGTGAGCGAGCGGGTGCACGCAGAACTCCCAACTCCCATTGCCTGTGGCGTGAAGAATGGCGTTTACCAAATTACAGAAGGTGTCAAACTTTGGAGAGAAGGATGCCGATGCAAACCCAAAAAAAGACTTTCTAAAAGTCAAATAGGAGGCAAAGCCAATTTTCTCGTCGCTACCGAGGAGGTTTTGAATCTCGCCAATTGAGAGGTCTGAGGTGTTGATTCTTTTGAACTTCTCGCTATCGCGCGTCATTGCGAATATGAAAACGCTTCCGCTGAGCCTGTGAAGATACAAATGCTCAGAGTTATGCTTGAACCTTAACTTGAAATCGGGAGCATCAAGCTGCGCGAAAGAAGTCATGAAAGCGCTAAGGTCAACATTCAGTCGGCGATGTGTTGTGCGATTCTTTAGATAATAACCATAATAGCTTAGCTTCATGACATCCTTTCCTGGCTATACTTTGCTGCTTGCGAGTATCCGTAGCATTAAATTTGTAATTGCCGCAGCCATACCATCTCCATGAACCGCGGTGCCTTGAGGATGGCATCCGCAGCAGGAAGTTTTTTTAGCTTCAAACCCTGATCTTGCTCGGCGCCTCTGGGGCCGCAGCCTCGTAATCGAGACCTTGGGCGACGATGTTCGCGGCGCAGCTTCGCTTACTGCATAAGAATGAGATCGACGTTATCGGGCTTCAGCTTTAGCAGCAGGACGTCGTAATACCAGGCGAGCGCCCCCAAGCTCACGCTCAGAGCCAGAGCAAAGACGCTTTGGCCTGTGGTGAAGTGATCCCAAAAAAGCGAAAACACGAAACCCAGCAGGGACAGGCCGCCCAAAATTTTGCAGGCGAGACGGAACAACCCTCGGAACGTGTAAAGCAGATGGAAAAAAACCGTTTTCAGTGCGCGCATTGATGCCCCTCCCTGTGATCAAGAAACCGGCTGGAGCCGGGAAAGTACCGCTTATAATTTTTGTCTGCGCCTCACACCTTCCGCGCATTCCAGACCAGCAGGATGCGTGCCTGGATGTAGGTCTCGTCGATCCTGATCTCTCGGTCCTTGTGGTTCGGGTTGTCCGAGATCATGTCGAAGTGCTCGGCATCGATAACCTGCAAGCGCTTTACGTAGAAATGGCCTTGCCAACTGAAGGCATATATCCCATCGCCCTGGAACTCGCGAATGCTCGCGTCCGCGATCATCGGGTCCAAGTCCTGGATGGTGGGCGCCATTGATTGGCCCCAGCCGGTCAGCATCTTCAGGTGTGCGGCGTCTTTGTAGGAGACGCCCAGCTCTGCCAGGTGCTTTTGGCTAACCACGATGTCCTGCATGATCTCGGGATAGTCGGGAACCATCTGGCCATCACCCATCGCCGCCCGAACGTCGTAGTGCGCGATGCGGATCTCGTCGCCCACTGGGCCGGGGCGGGAGAAGTCGGCGGTGATTACGTTGCTGGCGCCGGGGCTCTGTGGCGATTCCTGCGCAGCGGATACGATCTGCTGCCGCGCCTCGCGAGAAAGACTCTTCCCATGCCTGGCCAGCATCTTGAGCACGGCGTCAGCTGCGGACTCAGCCTGAGACGTAGGGGCCTTAGGGGAGGGCGCAATATGCAAGAGAGCGGCATCATCAGGCGACAGACCCCAATGGTCGGGACCAACCACGTCCGAAAAGTAGCGGATAACCTCTATCAATTTCGATTTGTCGATGCGCCCGGTTGATACCCAACCGTTTACAGAGGGCGCAGAGATTCCGAACACCTTTGCAAGGGCATTCTTCGGAACGTTTTTTTTAATTCGTGCAGCCTCGATGGCGGCGCCGAGTTCTGAGCCGGTAAGCATTGCCTAATATGGCCTCATAAGCTGTAGATTAGGCAATGACTTGTATTGATATTAGCTAATGCCTTATTCTGTTCTTCGGTTTATCTGGAGAACACCTCAATGACCCCCACTGAAGCGATTAAGCGGGCCGCCAAGTTTGTCGGCGGAAAAGCCGCCCTGGCCGGGTCCCTCAAAGTTAGCCCCCCCACCGTGAGCCAATGGAGCTCGGGCTCCCGCCCTGTTCCTGCTGAGCGTGCCCTGCAAATTGAGGCGCTCACGGAGGGCAGGGTGCGGCGCGACCAGCTTTGCCCGACCTTCCCCTGGGATGTCGCTGCGTCCAGTAGAAGCCCTGCACCAGACCAAGACCTCGCCGTCGACCGCCGTACCGCTCATGACCTTGCTGAGCGTCGTGGCCGTCGCGAAACCGATCCCACCGGGGCTGATTTGAAAATCCTTCACGACTGCGCAGAGCAGGCCCTGGCCGTTGCTGACCGACTGGTGGGTTAGGTGATGAATCGTTGCGTTTTCCATGACTCGCACTTTACGGGCTGAGCCTTGGAAAATGCAGACAAGCGGCAGGGGTGGGGTTTTATCCAGTACCAAATCGCAGGCATAAAAAAGCCCGGGGGCAACCGGGCTTCTTCAACAACACATAACGGGGAGCATTATGGACGCCTATCCAACCCAGAGCAATCTGAACCGTACCGCGCCACATTTAGCATTATGCGAAAACGTGGCGCGCACGATGACCAGCGAACAACTGGCCGAGCTGCTCCATATCGAGCACAACGAGTTTCGCAAAAAGGCCAACGCCCTTGCCGCAAAAGGGCTCTTGGGGTTTCGGGAAGAATCGTCCCATAACCCCCTCGGTGGCCGTCCTCGCCTGGTGATGCACTTTGACAAGCGCAACAGTCTGGTGATTGCAGCGAAGTTAAATGACCGCCTGCTGGCGGCGGTGGTGGATCGCTGGATCGAGCTGGAACAGCAGGCCGCCACGCCCGCATTACCCCAGAACCTGCCCGAGGCCCTGCGCCTGGCGGCTGACCTCGCCGAACAAAACACCCGCCTGCAGTTGGTGGTCAGCGAACAGGCACCCAAGGTTGAGGCGCTTCAGCGTATCGCCGATGCCCGTGGCGCGATGTGCCTGACCGACGCGGCGAAGCACCTGGGCGTGCAGCGCAAGCTGCTGCTGGAGTGGATGCAGGCCAATCGCTGGATCTATCGCCGCTCGGGCTCGATGCACTGGCTGGGCTTTGAGCCGCGCCTACAAGCTGGCCTGCTCGAACATAAGGTGACGGTGATCGGCATCGATGACGACAGCCAACAGCGTTTGGCCTCCCAGGTGCGCGTGACCCCGAAGGGTCTGGCTGTGCTGGCGCAGAAGATGGGGGATGGCAAGTGAGGCGTCCTTCCTTCCAGTTTTACCCGGCCGACTGGCGCAATAACGCCAAGCTTCGCCGTTGCAGCTGGGCTGCGCGTGGCGTGTGGATCGAGCTGATGGGGCTTCTGCACGACAGTGACGAATACGGCATGTTGCGCTGGCCGCTGAAGCAGCTGGCCCAGGCCTTGGGCTGCCCGCTGAAGCTGCTCAACGAGCTGGTGGAATGCGGTGTGTTGTACGGCACAGAGAAAGGTGTTTGCGAGGCAATGATCTTCACCCCGCGCAGCGGTCGCCGTGAGGGCGCGCCCGTTGAACTGGTAGCCGCACAGGCTGGCCCGATCTGGTTCAGCCCGCGCATGGTTCGTGATGAATATGTGCGCACCGTGCGGGGTGAATCGACCCGCTTTGGTGAGGGCGGCAAACCTCCCGCGAAGCCTAAAAAGGCATCACCTAAGCCCCCCATTGGTGAAGGCTTCGATGACGCATCAATCCAGCGGCAAGGTGACGGCTCTACATCTTCATCTTCTTCTTCAGTACCTAACGGTACTACTGCGGATGCGCGGCAACGGTTTGAAATGCACGAAGCGTGGCAGCCGGACGAGGTGTCCCTGAAAACCCAACTGCGCATGCAGGCCGTGCCGGTGACGGCGATCACCACCGAACTGGTGCTGGAGTTCGTGGCGTTCTGGCTGACTCGCAGCATGGCGGACACTCAGGGCGGCTGGTGCCACCGGCTGGTCAAGCATGCCAAGGGCCAGGCTGCCCGTGCTGCTGGCGCCCCGACTGCTGGCGAGCCTGATGACTGGGCTGCCGAGGGGGTGATGCTGTGAACACTCCCAAACTCGCCTCCAGCGTGGTCGCCGCGCTACGTCCGCAGTCCGCTCCGTTGGCGCCGAGCGTGGCCGTGGCCATCGACCCCTCCACCCGAGCAGTGATCGAAGACCTGTTCGACCGCCTGAAGGGAATTTACCCGGCGTGGAAGCAAGCCTGGCCAACCGAGCGCGAGCTGAACGCAGCGAAGCGCGAGTGGCTGGCGGAGTTCATGCGGGCCGGTATTCGCAGCCTTGAGCAGATCCAGCACGGCCTGCGCCTGGCAGCGCAAAACCGTGAGGCCTTTGTGCCGGCGGTGGGGGTTTTTATCGGCTGGTGTTTCGCGCCGGAAGCGTTCGGGCTGCCGTCGCTGGAGCGAGCGTATGCCGAGGCGATGCGCAAGACCCACACCTCGACGGTTGAGCGCTGCGCCTGGAGCCATCCAGCGGTGTATCACGCGGCGGTGGCGGTCGGTTTTTTCCACCTGCAGCGCCTGGAGCGCAAGCACGGGCTGCAGCAGTTCGAACGCAAGTACCTGGATCAATGCCGAGCCATTGGCCGCGGCGAAACGCTGGCACCTGCGCCGGTCGCCGCTTTGCCGGAGCAGGCTGGGCCACGCACGCCGGAGGTGGGCAACGAAGCTCTGGCGGCGTTGCGGTCCCGAGTGCGGGGAGGGGTTGTCCATGGCTGAGTTCATGTTTCAGGGGCTGATCTGCCTGGCAGGCCTCGGCGGCATTGCCTACCTACATTTTGCGATTCGTGTGTGGGAACAGGACGAGGAATTTCGACGTGACTGATGCCGTTAAGGCCATTGGCTGGGCGCCCAAGCTCAACCGTGACGGGCAGGCGACGCCGCGCTGCTGGATCACCGATACCGGCTACACGGTGGCCGAGCTGAACGTGGCCGAGCAGGTGACGTTTTCGATCACGCCGCCGCATTGGTCTGCCCCGATGGCCTACAGGACGAAACGCAGCGGCGTGTTGGCAGTTATCCAAGCGCACATGGCAGGCGAGCCGGTGAGCAAGTTTGAAGGCAGGCAGTAATGGCGGACATGCGCACAGTGGGGCAGGTGGTGACCTGGTGGGTTGAGCGGCTGGAGACGAACCGCTCGGTTTCGGACAGCTACCGGCGGACGATGGCCAGCCTGATGCGTCGGCATGTGCTGCCGGCGCTGGGCAAGGTGACGCTCAAAAAGCTGAACCGCTCCGAGGTGGATGACCGCCTGGTGTGGCCGATGCAGCAGACGCATTCACCGCACACCGTGCACAAGGCGTTGCAGGGCTTGCAACAGGCGCTAGCGCTGGCGGCCCGGCAGAACCGCATTGAGCGCGACCCATTGGCTGGGGTGGGTTTCCGTGACTTCTGGTCGGGCAAGTTGCCGCCGCGCCCTGCAGGCCTGTTGCCGGTGGATGCCCCGGCGCTGGTGCCGACGCTGTGCGCGGCATTCGAGCGCAATCCGCTGGCCGGCCTGCTGGCCTTGATGATGCTGGCGCACGGAACACGGATCGGCGAGACCACTCAGGCGAAGTGGCAGCACATCAGCATGATCGATCGCGTCTGGATCATTCCCTCGCAGAACACGAAGACGAAGCAAGAGCTAGTAGTGCCGCTGACGCAGCAGGTCTGCGCGCTGCTGACCCGCTACCGCGAGTTGCAGCATGAGGCCCGGCATAACAGCCAGTGGGTGTTCGCCATGCAGGGCGGCAAGCCGCTGAGCGCTACCCAGGCGAGCAAGGTGTTTGCCGAGTTGAGCGGCGGGGCGTGGACAAGCCATGACCTGCGCAAGCTGGCGCGCACGATGTGGGCTGAAATCGGGGTGGATTACCTGGTGGGCGAGATGCTGCTGAATCACTCGATGGGCAAGCTGGCGGGCACGTACATCAAGACCACCGTGAACCAGATGCGGCGCGAGGCGTTGGAGAGCTGGCACGCATGGCTGGACGAGCGTGGTTTTGCCGAGGCACACGGACTGAAAAACAACGAAACGGGCTTTTCCACAAAAGCCGCTTAGGCAGAGCGGGCGGGGCTTTGCGGCGAATCTGGAATTTCCATTAGGGGAAGATGCAAATGGATAAAACGGCGGTGAAGAAGTGGGCTGCACCGAAGCGGCGGATGCCAGCGGTGGACTACGAAGGGCGGGAGCAGGTGGCGTTGGTGCGCTGGATTCAGATTCGTCATCAGGCCGCGTTTGCAGTGACCTGGCACACCCCGAACGGCGGTCGTCGGGACAAGGTGACTGCGGCGAAGTTGAAGGCGCAAGGCGTGAAGGCGGGGATACCCGACTTGCAGTTGGCCATGGCCCGGGGCGGGTACTTCGGTTTGTTCATCGAGTTCAAGGCGACCCCGCCGCATGATGCTGCCGTGTCGGCGAGCCAGAAAGAGATGGTTCAGCTGCTGACTGCTGAGGGTTATCTGGCAGTGGTATGCAAAGGAATGGCGGCTGCAATGGAGCAGATCACGGCTTATCTGGCTCTGCCACCGACGGAGGTGGTGCGTGCCGCGTGATTTCTTTGGGCTGGTTGAGTGCACGGGGTGCAATGGGCAGGGCTACACGCTCGGGATCTTTCACCAGTTCCAGTGCCCTGGGTGCTTCGGCAGTGGGTACCAGCTTGAGCGGGGTGGTGACGGGTGCGGGGTAGAGGTTCTGACGGCGGCGCTAGGAAGGGCGCTCACGCTGGCTCGCCGTGAGCTGGCCAGGCGGCCGGCTCCAGCAAGCGGAGCAGCTGCAGACTATCAGGGCCCGGCAGGTAGCCGGACTGGCGATTAGAAGTAGGGGCAGAGGGAAGCATGGTCTATCAGAATGTGTTGAGTGCAGTGGTTTCGGCATTAGCAGCGGAGTGCATCGATAACACGGCCAAGCAGGCCTGGCAGCGTTTGTATGCCGCCGGCGATGCTCGTCCGGCTGGCCCGAGCGTTTCACCAGCGGACCGGTTGAATGCGGACTGCTGGGTGTTTGCTCGGCTCCACAGCCAGCTCAAGGCTCGCCACTGGGCTGCGCTGGTGGCTCGGTACAGTACGCACAAGCTACGAAAGGTCTCGGCGATCCATGCACTGGTTCCGCTGATCGCAAGCCATGCGCCGACGCTCTTTGTTGATCGTGCGGTGACGACTTGGGCAATACCGCAGCTCAAGGGCGCGGAAGGCAAGCGCTCCACGTGTGATTGGATCGTGCTGCCTGCGGGCTGGTACGACATGAACAATTGGGACGAGACGGCCAGCCCGGAGCGTACCCGACGGCACTGGAGGGGCCTGATCATCAAGACGTTGGAGGGCATGGTCAGCGAGGCGCTGATCGAGGCTGAGCAGATATTGATAGCGGAAGGAGTGCTGCGCGCCGAAGCCGCTTGACATCCTTTGCCGGATTGCCGAGTATTTGCCCATCCTGTCATTCCTGCGCCCGTGTAGGAGTGACGCCAAGAACCCCGGCCATCGTGTCGGGGTTTTTTGTTTCCGAGCCCAGCCACTGCGCTGGGCTTTTTCGTTTTCGGCTCCCGCGCCTGCCTCTTTGCTCTGGCGGACCGCATAGCGCTGGTGAGCCGACCTAACACGACACACCAGGCAAAAGCCGGGAGTGCCTTATGAAATCAACAGGAATCACCATGTCCGAACCAGGCCCCCTGACTGCAGCTGGTGGCATTGCTCTTTATAAGCTCGGGGCGTTTGGCTTCGTGTCCGGGTTCGCAATGGTGCTGGTTGCTGCTGTTGTAATGGCAATGACGCTGCCCAGAACGGTTCGTGAATTCTGCGTTGCACTGATAAGCACACTCGCGTTCAGCGCTGGAGGCGGCGCATTTGTAGTTCGCTGGCTGGAGATAGGTCATTGGGCGCAGGACGACGTGGGCATGATCGCGCTGTCTGGGGTGGTGTTCATTTGCGGCCTACCGGGTTGGCTGCTGGTTCGCTCGTTGTTCGCCTGGAGCGAGGCAAAGAAGGACCGGCAGATCACTGAGATTGTAGATGCGGTGCTTGAGGCAAAGCGCAGGGCAGGCGTATGAGAGCAGTCAGGGTGTTATTGCAGCTCATGGCGCTCTTGGTTGGCTGGGTGATTCATCTGATTGGCTGCGCGCTTATTCTATGGGTCGTTGCTATCACTGCAAGCGGGGAAGGGTGCGTGAGGCTGCACACGAAGCTCGGCGGGTATGAGTCGTCCGGGTGCGCAGCCTCAATCGCCTCGGGAAAGTGAAACGGGAGCAACTACCAAATGGTTAGCGAGCCATGAAGCACAGCTGATCATTTTTGATGCGGCCAGTCCCTGGGCTCACAAAGAGCCTCAATTGGCCCTCTGGATGTTCAATGCGAATCTGCTCTGCCTTCTCCCATGCCTGGAACTGGTCCGTGGCTAGCAATAGCTCTCCAGGCTTGCGTAACTCATTTACAACGCCTGCTGTCTGAGTGCGGTTGATAACGGGGTAGAAGCTGCCAGCCACATCATTTGCGACATGAGCCTCTTCGAAGTGGCAGGACATAAAGATCACTGTTGCGTTCTTGAATTCCATTTGCCGTCTCCTCAGTAATGAAGGCCGTAAGCTCGCAGTAACACATTGCCAGCACAACCCCTACGAAAGCAAAACAACCCCATGTAACCCTGTGAGGTCGATATGGCCGAATGCGGCGCCAAAACCCGTGAGGGTTGTGAGGTGAAGTCGCGGGGCCACCGGACCATAGATGCTGTCCAGCTAGGCCGGGGCCCCTGGGGCTATTGATGCACTGCGGGTACGAAGGGGCGCGATCCTTCACTACATACGAGCTTTTTCCAGATGAACCGCTTCCGGTTCCGTCAGCGGTGAACTATGGCCACTCAAGTCGAAGTCGCTGCGCATCTCGATCTGAGTGATAGGCAGGTGCGCAATCTGCTCAAAGACGGCGTCATGCCTGGCTCCAAGGGGATCGGTGGACTTGATGTTGACGCATGCCGGATTGCCTATATCGGCTATCTGCGAGGCCTAGCCAGCGGTCAGGTGAAACGCCCGGAAGCGAGCGACACTCCTGACGACATTGACCCTCTTGCCGAGATGAAGCTGCTGCAAGAGCGCCTGCGGCTCACTGCAGCCCAGGCTGAAGGTCAGGAGCTAAAGAACGACATCACGCGCCGCCAGTCGGTGCCGACCGAATTTGCAACTTTCGTCATGTCGAAGCTGGCCGCCGAAGTGGCCTCAATACTCGACACCCTGCCGCTCACCCTGAAGCGCCGTCACCCCGACCTCGAAGTGCGACATATCGAATCCGTCCAGCGCGAGCTGGCCAAGGCACGCAACCGGGCATCGGAGCTGGATGAGCGCCTGCCCGGACTGCTGAATGAATATCTCGATACCGCAGATTGACGAGCTAGCAAAGGCGTTGCGTCAGGGGCTGCGCCCACTGTACCGGCCAGTTCCGCAGACGCCTGTCGAGTGGGCAGACGAAAATTTCTACCTGTCCAGCGAGTCGAGCTATCAGGAAGGCCGCTGGGAGACCCTGCCGTTCCAGGTCGCCATTCTCAACAGCATGGGCAATGACGAGATCCGCACCGTCAATGTCATCAAGTCGGCGCGAGTCGGCTATTCCAAAATGCTGCTGGCCGCCGCCGCGTACCAGGTCGAACACAAGCGCCGTAACATCCTGATTTTGGTACCCACCGACGGCAGCGCCTCCGGTTTTATGAAATCGCAGATCGAAACCATGATCCGCGACGTACCGTCGGTGCGTGACCTTGCGCCCTGGTACGGCAGCAAACACCGCGACAACACGTTGGACACCAAGCGCTTCACCCACGGCAAGCAGCTCTGGTGCCGTGGCGGAGCGGCGGCGAAAAACTACCGCGAGCTGTCTGCCGACACCGTCATTTATGACGAACTGGCCGCGTTCGACCAGGACGTCGAGAAAGAGGGCAGCCCGACATTCCTCGGCGACAAGCGCATCGAAGGTTCAACGTTCCCTAAGAGCATCCGGGGCTCGACACCCAAGATCAAAGGCCAGTGCCAGATAGAAGCGGCGGCCAGCGAGTCGCCGCATTTCTTCCGGCTGCATGTCCCGTGCCCGCACTGTGGAACCGAACAGGCACTCAAGTGGGGTGGAAAGGATTGCGACTTCGGTATCAAGTGGGACCGCGACAGACCTCAGGCCGCCTGGTACGTCTGCGAGCACCACGGCTGCATTGTCCAGCAGCATGAAATGCAGGCACAGCAGTCATCCGGCCGCTGGATCTGCGACAGAACGAGTTTTTGGACCCTGGATGGTATCGACTACCACGATGACGCCGGCGAACCGATTCCGGCGCCTGAGTCTGTCACCTGGCACATTTGGACGGCCTATTCCCCGTTTACCACATGGGGACGGATTGTTATCGACTTTCTCAAGGCCAAGGACGACCGCAACAAGCTCAAGACCTTCTGTAATACCACTCTGGGCGAGACCTTCGAGGAAGATGAAGGCGAGAAGGTCGAATGGGAACATCTGCACGCCCGACGCGAAGTCTGGCAGCAGTTGCCTGAGCGCGTCGTTGTGCTTACGGGTTTCATCGATACCCAAGACGACCGCTTCGAGGGTCGCGTCTGGGCTTGGGCTCCTGGCGAGGAAAGCTGGCTGGTGGATCGCTGGATTCTTTATGGCGACCCAGGCGGCGAGGAACTGCGCCGCAAGGTGGGACAACGTCTGCATGACCTGTACCCGCGGGAAGACGGACAGCGGCTGCGCGTCGCTTTGTGGGGCTGGGACTCGGGTGGCCACTACACCGACGAGGTGTATGCCGAGAGCCGCAAGCATGGCGTGCATTGGGTTATCCCCACCAAAGGCCACAGCATCTACGGCAAGCCCATCGCGGACTTCCCGAAGACCAAGCACAAGGCAGGGGTGTACTTGACCATGATCGGCACCGATAACGCCAAGGAGCTGATCTACAGCCGCCTGCGTCTGCAACCGCAGCCCGGCGCGATCATCCCCGGCGTCATCCACCTTCCTGCAGACGACGCCGTCTGTGACGAATCCGAGCTCAAGCAGCTCACCGCTGAGAGCAAAGTGCTCAAGATCGAAAAGGGCCAGCGCGTCTACCGCTGGGATGCCAGAGGCCGGCGCAACGAAGCACTCGACTGCGCCGTCGGCGCCTTGGCCATGTTGCGTATTGCCCAGCAGCACTTTGGCCTCGATCTCGACGGACCGACCGCGAGTCGCGCGTCACGCCGCGAAACGCGCAGTTCACGCAGCAGTTACCTGACCCGACGCTAATCCAAAACGAGGCCACCATGAGCACAGCGCAGCAACGCTTGAACGAAGTTCGGGCGTCGATCAAGGACATCCTCGAAACCGGGCAGTCCGTTCGCAAGGGCGACCGCCAGGTTGACCGTGCCGCCTTGGCCAGCCTCCGCGTTCTGGAAGCCGAGTACGCCAAGGCGGCGGCCATCGAGGCTGCCGCACAATCCCGGCGGCCTCGGGTTACGCGGCTCTATAGCAGGGGCAAGGGCATCTGATGACTCGCATTCGAAATACGCCCACGCGCATCCGCAACAGCTACGAGGCTGCGGGTACCGGTCGCCGCGCCAAGGATTGGGACGCACCGCAAGCGGCCCTCAATGCGGTGGCCATCCCAGCGCTGCCGGCCCTACGCAAGCGTTCGCGGGCGGCGGTGCGCAACGACCCCTACGCTTTCAACGCCATCGACCGGCGCGTCAGTAGCCTGATAGGCAGCGGCATTACGCCTCGCGCACGAATCAAGGATGCTGACTTGCGCTCAGCGCTGAATCAGCTCTGGGAGGACTGGGTTGACGAGTCCGACGCCGATAGCCTGACCGACTTCTACGGCCAGCAGGCGGTGATCGCCCGCATGGTGGAAGAGAGCGGCGAATGCTTTGTGCGGTTGCGCCATCGCAAGGCTGATGATGGGCTGGCGGTGCCGCTGCAACTGCAGGTGCTGGCACCGGAGTTCGTGCCCACTGAAAAGAATTTCAAGACCCGCGCTGGCAACATTGTTCGGGCCGGCATTGAGTTCAACGGCATCGGTCAGCGTATCGCCTACTGGATGTACAAAACCCACCCAGGCGACGCCACGGCCAATGGCTACAGCTACAACGAACTGCACCGCATCCCGGCCGACCAGGTACTGCACATCTTCGAGCCGCTGGAAGGTGGCCAACTGCGCGGCATCCCGCGCTTGGCCCCGGTGTTGTTGCGGCTCAAGTCGCTGGACAACTACGACGATGCCGTACTGTTTCGCCAGGAGGTTTCCAACCTGTTCGCGGGTTTCATCACCAAACAGGGGATGGACGGGCCACCGCCGCTGGACCCGCTGACTGGTCAGCCGATCGAAGCTGACGACGATGGCGCGCCGATGGTCGGCCTGGAGCCGGGCTCCATGCAGGAACTGATGCCGGGCGAAGAGGTGAAATTCTCCGACCCGCCGGATGCCGGCAACACCTACGTCGATTTTATGCGGCAACAACTGCAAGCCGTTGCTGCGGGTGTTGGGCTGCCTTACGAGCTGCTTACGGGCGACATGGCCGATATCAGCGACCGGGTGCTGCGCGTTCTGCTCAACGAGTTCCGCCGGCGCATCGAACAGCTGCAGTTTTCCGTGTACGTGTTTCAGCTCTGCCGCCCGGTGCGCACCGCCTGGATGGATACGGCGGTGCTCGCCGGTGCCATCCATTTGCCGGACTACACCGCCAAACGCCGCGATTATCTGCGCACGCGTTGGGTACCGCAGGGCTGGGCCTACATCCACCCCGTGCAGGACGTGCAGGGCAAGCTGCTGGAAATCAAAGGCGGCCTCGCCAGCCGCAGCGAGCACGTACTACGTACCGGCTACGACGCGGAAGTCATCGACGACGAAAACGCCCAGGACAACGCCCGCGCTCGCACGCTCGGGCTCAACTATTCCACCGACACCCTCGCCGAGGCGGTCGACAAAGAGGATCAGCAATGAACCGCAAACGACACTACGCCCTGGCGTTGGCCGTCTCGCTGGCGGCCATGGGCATTTGCACTGCCGCCCAACCGCGCATTCTGAACAAGGCCGGTGTGCCGGACCTGAAAGCCGAGCACTGGTACAGCATTCGTGCGGTTGGCGAGGCCGAGCAGCAGGTGATCGAGATCTACGTCTATGGCGAGATCGGTTATTGGGGGATCACCTCCGGCGATTTTATCCGCGACCTTAAGGCCAAGGATGACGGCACATCTCCGGTGCATGTGTACTTCGACAGCATTGGCGGCGACCTCTTCGACGGCATTGCCATCCACAACACTTTGCTTGGCCTGGGCGAGCGCTGCACGGCCAAGATCGTTGGCGCCTGCTTCAGCTCGGCCAGCATCGCCGCCTGCGGCGCGCACCGCGTGGAAATGGCCGACAACGCCCTGTTCATGATCCACAACCCTTGGACCTTCGCCGCCGGTAACGCCGCCGAACTGCGCCAGGTGGCGGACATGATGGACAAGGCGCTGGAAGGCATCGTCGCCAGTTACCAGCGCCGCCCGCTGGCCATCGATGACACCGAATTGCGCCGTCTGATCGACGAAGAAACCTGGCTGACACCCAGCGAGGCCAAGGCCCACGGTTTCGTCGACGAGATCCTCGCGGGTGAACAGGCCAAGGTCAGCAACCACGCCCACGGCAAGATCCTCAACCGCTACCGCAATACCCCGCAAGCGGCCTTGGACCTACTGGCGAATAGCGACCCGGAACCTGATCCCGATCCGACCCCAGCCGAGCCGGAGCCCGAGCCTGACGCCGCCACCCTGGCCGTCGAGCTGGCCGCCGCCTGTAAAGATGCCGGTCTGAGCAACTACACCGACGTGTTGATCAAGGCCAGTGGCCTCAAGAATCGTGCCGCTGTCCAGGCCGAGGTGGTACGCGCCAAGGCGGTTCGCGACCTCTGCGTCATGGCCAAGCTGCCAGCCGAAGCCGAGCAGCTGATCAAGGACGGCCTCGATGCCGACGGCGCCAAGCTCAAGCTGTACGACAAGATCGTGGTCAACAGCAGTCAGGTGCAGATCAACAACCAACCCCCGCTGGACGATCACCAACCGGTGGTCGCCAACAAAGCCGCAGACCCTGGCGCCATCTACGCCAGCCGTAAGCCCAACGCCTCGAAAGGAGCGCATAAATGAGCATCAAAACCGAAGGCGTCCACGCCGGCGAATTTCTCCTTTCGGAGGCCAACGGCACGCGCAGCCGCGAAGAGATTATCGTGGTCGCCACAGCGGGCACCCTGCCTGCCGGGCAAGTGCTGGGCAAGCTCACCGCAACCGGCGAGTACGCACCCTACAACCCGGCCGCTGAGCCGATAGACGGTAGTGAAACCGCAGCCGCCATTCTTTACGCGCCGGTCGGCGCCTCGACCGAGGCGCAGCGCAGCGTCGGGGTTGTTCGTGATGCCGAGGTTATCGAACGGCTGCTGACCGACCTGGACGCTGACGGCGCCGCCGATTTGCTGGCCCAAGGCATCGTCATTCGCCCCTAACCGCCACAGCCAACCCGACACCTAAACCCCGCTTCTGCGGGGTTTGTCATTTTTAGGAGCCCACCATGGCCGAGATTTCCATTTTTGAAGACGAGGCGTTCAGCGTCCCGAACCTGGTTGCCACCATCAACGAAGAGCACGCGGTGCCGGGGCAAATCGCCGCCTTGGGCCTGTACAACGAAGAAGGCAGCCTCAGCGTTACTCAGCAAATCGAAAAGGACGGCGACGTGCTGGCCCTGGTTCCGGCAGCTCCGCGCAGCGCGCCTGGTCATGTGGTCATCGGTAGCAAGCGTGAACTGATCCCGTTCAACACCGTGCACCTGCCGCAGCAGTTCACCATCCTGGCGGATGAGATTCAGGGTATCCGTGCTTACGGCTCGCGCACCGAGCTGCAAGGTGTGCAGGACGTGGTAAACACCCGCATCGAGAAGGCCCGCAAGCAACTGGAACTGACCCACGAATTCCAGCGGATCGGCGGCATCAAGGGGCTGATCGTCGACGCCGACGGCACCACTCCGCTGGTCAACTTGTTCCAGCGCTTCGGTATCACCCAGCAGAAGCTGCCCATGCAGTTTGGCACTGCGGATGTCAGCGCGACGGCGGGCGAAGCGCTGGACATGCAAGACGATGCATTGGGTAACGCCACCGGCACCGGCGCCATTGCCCTGTGCGGCAAGACGTTCTGGACCAAGCTGGTCAGCGACGACACGGTCAAGGAGGTCTACCTGCAGTCCACCAAGGCCGATGCGTTGCTCGGCGATCGCCGTCAGGCCTTCACCTTCGGCGGGGTGCTCTGGGTTCGCTATCGCGGCAAGGTCGGCGACAAGGCGTTCATCGGCGACAACGAAGCCTACCTGGTACCGGAAGGCGTCGAGGATCTGTTCATGTCGATCTACGCCCCGGCCAACTACATGGAAACGGTCAACACCCTGGGCGTGCCGCATTACGCCAAGCTGGATCGTCTGCCGTTCGACAAAGGTGTAATCGGCGAGGCGCAGTCCAACCCGCTGCACATCTGCACGCGCCCGCGCGCTGTCATCAAGCTGACCGCCTGATGAACTGGCGGCGCAGCGTAGAAGCCATCGACGAGGCGGTATTCGCCGTCCTCGGCGATGCCGCCATTTTGGACGGTGTGCCTGTTAACGGGATGTTCGAACTCAGCGGCGACCAGCCGCAGCTCGGGCGTCTCAACACGGGTCTTGCCGAACCCACCCTGCTGCTGCGCACCCGCGATGCTGGGGACGCAGTACGCGGCTCCGTTGTCATCATCGATCTACCCGCGCCTGATGGCGGCGAATACGAAGTCGTCGATGTCGAAGCGCCGGAGGCCGGCATGACGCTGCTCAAGCTGAGACCGACTGAATGAGCGTAGGCACCCACTTCAAGTCCCGCCGCAGCGATGCCAGCCTCTTCGTCCAGGTGGGTGAAGAGGCTCTCAAGCCATGGCGAGAACTGGCCAAGCTTTCACCGAAAGCGCTGCAGGCCGCACAACGCAGCGCTATCAACAAGACGCTCGGCTGGCTGCGCACGCATGTCAGCCGGGCGGTCAGTCGCGAGGAACAAATTGCGGTGCGCGCGGTGCGTGAGCGCTTGCGCATTCGTGGTGCCAAGGGTGCTGCCGCAAAGGGCGAGCTGTGGTTCGGCATCAACGCGTTGCCGGCCAGCAAGACAGGACGCCCACGTCAAACTGCGGCAGGCGTTACCGTCGGCAAGCGTAGCTACCGGGGGGCGTTTTACCAGCGTGTTTATGGCGCTGATCCAGATATCTGGATTCGCACGCATAGCCCCCACTTTCGAGCCCAGAACTACCCGGACCTTCAGCGCGGCGGGGGCAACCTTGACGGCAGCATGGTAGGCCGCTTTCCGGTGGCCAAAGCCAAGATCAGCCTTGAGGGCGTGCGGCCGCATTTCCAGCGCTGGGTCGCCCAGGCCGAGCAGCGCTTGCTTGAACTGCTGCGTCAGGAAGCCACTTACGAGCTTCACAAATTAATGGGTAACGCTCGATGACCGAACTCAACCTGGAGCAGATGTATAGCGCAATTGGCGCGACCATCCTCGCTGAGATGCCCGCCATTCGTTTTGCCGAAGCTTGGCCCGACATCAAGCGTCGTGTGACCCTGCCGGCCGTGCTGATCGAACTGGATGAGCTGGAACCGGGCGTCGAGCCCGGCACCGGCGAAACGGCGCTGATCGGCCGCTTTCAGGCGCGCATCGTCGTGGACAGCCGCCCCGAAGTCGGGAACCTCGCGGCATCAATGCTCGCGTCACAGCTGGCAGTTCTGCTGCATGACCAGCAATGGGATCTGCCTATTGGCACAGCCCAGTTCATCCGAGCTTCGCCCGACTTCATGAAGCCTGAACTGGACAGCTACTGCGTCTGGCTGGTCGAGTGGACCCACGAATTCAGCCTTGGCCAATTCGAATGGGTCTGGGAGGACGATCAACCGGGCACATTGGTTTTCAACCTCGGCGATGAAGACGTGCTGCCGGAGGAGCTGCAGTGAGCTTTGCCCTCGCCGAGCATGACCGCATGATCGCCAACCTGGCGATTGAATGCTTCGTCGTGGCGGTCGACACCACAGCCACCCCACCGGTGTGCCGGGTGTCGGATGGCGAGTGGACCAGCGCCTGGGTGCGCTGGCATGCCGTCGCCGCGGGCAGTGCCCGACATTGGCGGGCACCGAGCATTGGCGAACAGGGCGTGTTGTTCAGCCCGAGCGGCGACCCGGCCAGCGGCACGTTCGTGCCGGGGCTATACGGCGAAGCAGGTGAGGCGCCGGATGATCGCGACCATGTCGAGGCGTGGCATTTTCCAGACGGTGGAAAACTGCTCTACGACTGGACGGCCAAGCGCTACAGCATCTCGCTGCCGACCGGTACGGTGGAAATCGCTGTCGGCGGGACGGTCGCGGAGGTCACGGACAGCAAGGTCACCGTCACCGCCGGCGCGATCGGCCTGGTGGGTCCCACGACCATCGACGGCCCGCTCACCGTAAACGGCCCCGCGACCCTCGCCGAGACTCTGGCCGTAGCTGGCTCAGCCGCACTGAACGGAGGCGCCGCCTTGTCTGGTGACTCAACCGTAACTGGCAAGCTGAACGTCTCCGGCGACATCCTGGGCGGTGGCCGGATTATCGACACCTTGGGGAACACGCCAAACCATAAGCATTGAAGGCTGGGCTATTGGCTGTTGCGGATCAGTTCGGCCGCTGTGGTGTAGGCCAAGGCGAAACCGCGCTTAAGGGCGTTGTTGGAGAGCTCCCTGACCTGGCCCGCTACTCCGCTCTTGGTCGCTTCGATGAGCTGTTCGCCAATTGATGCGCTGTCGTCAAGGCTCCTGGGTACCGCCTTCAGCGTCTCCAGCCCCTTAGCGGTCAATACGGCTTCATAAACCACGAGGTAATCGCCTCCATTTATACGCAGGTAGTCGGCATCAGCCAGCCATCGCACGCAGGCAACGAAGAACTCGGCCTCCTGGCTAGGGAGATCCATGCCGCTTTTCTCGTGGTAGTAAGTTGCAGGCTCGACAAATTTTTCAGCGTGCAGGGTTACCGGGACGGGAAACGATTCGTACAGCGTGCCAAGTACCTTGCCGGTGATTTCATCGAAACGCTCAATATTGGAGGAAGTCATGTCCATGGCTCCTGAAAGTAAATTGGTAGAGCAAGAGCGTGAGGATCAGCTCCGTGCCGTATCTCAAGTCATCCAGCATCAGATCAGCAAGCAAATGGATGGTATCCGAGCGAGAGCTTACTGGTTAAAGGCTCTGGAAGGCATCCCGAACGAGATTTTGGCGGAAGCGCTAGCCATGGGACTTTCCAGCAATAAGTATCAGGAAGTGCCTCGATGTCGCTGCTGCTGTCGTCGCTGACGGCGGCAATCAATAACCCGAACACCACCTACAGAAGCCCGCCATTGCGCGGGCTTCTTCGTTTTTCCGAGGTATCGACATGAGCAAGAAAGAAGAAACCGCCACCTCCGAGGCCGCTGTGGCCCCTGCCGATCGCGTCCCTGCTTTGGCGCCGGTCGCGGTCTTTCGCGACAAGGCCTACACCTCGCGCACCCTGGTGCTGCCCAGCGGCGAGACGACCAAGGTGACGGCGGGGCGGATTACGGCAACTTCCCCTGAGCTGCGTAGCTACCTCGACAAGCACTCCGAGTTCGAGCGCATCGAGGACTGACCATGGTCGGAATGGATCGCCGCACCGGGCTGCCGCTGGCAGGCATTGCGCATCTGCGGCAGTCCATCGAAGACCTGTTGGGTACCCCGCTGGGCAGTCGCCGGATGCGTCCGGAGTACGGCACCCGCCTGCGCCGCATGGTTGACCTGCCGGTCAATGAGGGCTGGAAAAGCGCGGTACAGGCCGAAGCGGCCCGAGCGATTGGGCGCTGGGAACCGCGCATTCAGCTGCAGCGTGTGCGAGTGGTTTCGGTGGTCGGAGGCCGGGTGTGCTTCGAGCTGACCGGCAAATACCTGGGCAACAGTGTGACCTTAGAGGTGGCCGCGTGAGCGTAGTGGACCTGTCGGCGCTGCCGCGCCCGAACGTGCTGGAAGAGCTGGACTTCGAGGCCACCTTCCAAGAAAAGCTCGATCAATTTCGTGACAGCATGGGCGAGGCCTGGACGGCCCAGCTGGAGTCCGATCCGGTGCTCAAGTTGCTGGAGGTGGCGGCCTACAGCAAGGTCACCGATCGCGCCCGTGTGAATGACGCCGCCCGCGCGGTGTTGCTGGCATTCGCACAAAAGGGCGACCTGGATCAGGTGTGCGCGGGCGTCGATGTTAAACGCCTAACTGTCGTTGCAGCAGATCCGCTGGCGGTGCCGCCCATTGAGGCCGTGATGGAGGACGACGAGTCGTTACGCAGCCGCGGGCAGATGGCCTTCGAGCGCCTGTCGGTGGCCGGCCCGCGCAGCGCCTACAAGGCGCACGCGCTGGCCGCCGATGGGCGCATTGCCGATGTCAGCGCGGAAAGCCCAGCACCCTGCGAGGCGCTGATCAGTGTGCTGTCGCGCCAGGGCGATGGCACGGCGGGAGAGGATATCCTGCAGGCGGTACGCGCTGCCCTCAACGATGAGTCGGTGCGCCCGATCGGTGATCGGGTCACGGTGCAGTCGGTTGAGGTGGTGCCATACAGCGTGGACGCCGTGCTGTACCTGTTGCCAGGACCCGAAGCCGAGGTGGTGCTGGCTGCCGCACAAGCCTCGCTACACGCGTACATCTCGACTCAGCGGCGCATCGGTCGCGACATCCGCCGCAGCGCCTTGTATGCCGCTCTGCATGTGTCGGGCGTGCAGCGTGTGGAATTACTGGCCCCTGCCGCCGACGTGGTCATTGACTACACACAGGCGGCCTATTGCGCGGAGTACCGCGTGACCGAGGGCGGCGAGGATGAGTAGCCAACTGCTGCCCAGCAATTCGACGCCGCTCGAGCGGGCGCTGGCGGACGTGATGGCCAACGACCTGCCGGTGCCCATCCGTGACCTGATTGATCCGGACCGTTGTCCACCAGCGTTCTTGCCGTACCTGGCCTGGGCCTATTCGGTCGATCGCTGGGACATCGCCTGGAGCAACGAGGTCAAGCGCGGCGTGATCAAGGCGTCCTGCGACGTGCATCTGCACAAGGGCACGATCTCGGCGCTGCGGCGCGTCGTCGAGCCGTTGGGCTACCTGATCGACATCGTCGAGTGGTGGCAGACCGAACCGCCGGGCCCGCGCGGCACGTTTCAGCTGCGCCTCGGCGTGCTCGAGCACGGCATCACCGACGAAATGTACCGGGAGGTGGAGCGGCTGATCGACGACGCCAAGCCGCTAACCCGCCACCTGATTGGCCTCAGCATCAACTTGGAGTCCCACATCCCTGCCTATTACGGCGTCGCCGTGGTCGAGGGGGATGTGCTGGAAACCTACCCCTGGCAGGACACCAACAATGGCTAACGCAACATCGCGATTTGGCGGCCTCCTTACCCACGTGGGGGTCGATAAACAGACCCAGGCAAACGCGCAGGGCATCCCCTGGAAGATCACCCGCATGCAATTGGGAGACGCTGGCGGAGACCCGGCGCAGCACCCCGACCCGACCCCTGATCCCAGTCAGACCGCGCTGATTCATCCGGTCTACACGGCGGACCTGAATGCGCTGTATCCATCACCTACCGATCCTGGTGTGCTGATTGCCGAGCTGGTATTGCCACCGGAGGTGGGCGGGTTCTGGATTCGTGAGGGGGCCCTTTTTGATGCCGATGGTGCCTTTGTGGCAGTCGCATCGTTAGCCCCAAGTTACAAACCGCTGCTTGCACAGGGATCGGGTCGCGTGCAGGTTATTCGCATGCATATCCTGTTCGGCAACATTGCCAATGTGCAGCTAAAGATCGACCCCTCGGTAGTGCTCGCAACCCGCGATTACGTCGATCCGCTGTTGGGCGGCAAGCAGCCTCTGGATGCCACACTGACCGCTCTGTCGAAATTGGCCACCGCCGTCAACCAACTGATCTACTCGACCGGCGCCGACCAGTTCGCGCTGACGGAGCTGAGCGCATTCGCCCGGTCGCTGCTCGATGATGCCGACGATGCTGCTGCTCGTGCCACGCTGAAAGCCGCGCCATTGGCCTCACCAGCGCTCACTGGCACACCGACGGCGCCCACCGCGGCAGCCGGCACTAACAACACGCAGATCGCCAACACGGCGTTTGTGCGCGCAGCGATTGCCGCCCTGGTGGGCTCGTCGCCAGCGGCGCTGGACACGCTCAACGAGCTAGCTATCGCGCTCGGTAACGATCCGAACTTCGCCACGACGATGATGAATGCCCTGGCGGGAAAGCTCGGCGTTGGCGCTACGGCGGCGGCCGCCACCAAGCTGGCCACCGCTATCATCATTAACGGGGTATCGGTTAATGCCGGCTCTAATGTAACCATCGGCGCGCCGGCGACTGCTGAGTCGGTTCTCGCAGCGATAGCAGCAGCGCCACTCGGCAGTGTCGGAACATACGGTTGGTGCAAAGTGCTCAGTGGAGTGCATGAGCCGGGCGCACTGGTTGCCGGATCAAACCTTGAGTATGCAACGTCTGAGGGGAACACTGCGTCATCCCCCAAACCGACAGGTACTTGGCGTGTCATGGGTCGTTTTAGCGGCATAAACACCCGCTCGCTCGTATTGAGGGTTGCATAGATGGAAGTTAGAAAATTACGATTTATCGCCACTGGCGCCATCGACTGTGAAATTAATCATCCAGGGCTGGGGTGGATACCGTTCACCGCGTCAGCAGACGATAGCGAGGATTATGGGTGTGACCTCTACGCCCGAGCGATAGCTGGCGAATATGGGGAAATTCCACTTTACGTCGCACCCGAGGCGGTACCGCTGACCCTAATGCAGGTCCAGGCCCTGCGCCGCGCGGCATATGCCGCGAATTCGGATCCACTGAAAAACGAGGCCGATTACGACGCCCTGCAGTTAGGCTCCGAGCCCGATTACACAACCTGGCTGGCCGCTGTAGCCGAGATCAAAAAGCGGTATCCACTGCCCACCACCTAGCAAACCACGCAATACATTCCCTTACCTGCCGACCCGCCCTGTGCGGGTTTTTTCGTTTCAGGAGAGCCTATGAGCTTCTTTCACGGCGTGACCGTCACGCTTTTGGATGTGGGGGCACGCACCATTGCGTTGCCGTCGACGTCGATCATTGGCTTGGTCGATACCTTCACGACCGGCCCTTATGCCGACGGTGTGCCCACGGCATTGCCGGATGTGCCGGTGCTGCTGACCAGCGAGCGCGAGGCGGTGGCGGCGTTCGGTCCGGATGCGGCCATCACCAAAGCGGCCAAGGCAATCTACAAGCGGGCCAAGGCGGTGATCGTCGCGGTCGGCGTGGTCGCGCCGGAAACGCCCGAGGCGCTGACGTCGGCCATCATCGGCGGCGTCAAGTCCGACGGCACACGTACCGGCCTGCAGGCGCTGCTCGACGGCAAGTCGCGCTTCAACGCGCAGCCGCGGCTGCTGGTTGCCCCGGGCCATTCGGCCACCCAGGCGGTGGCCACCGAGATGGATGCGCTGGCCGGCAAACTGCGTGCCGTGGCAATCATCGACGGTCCTCGCACGACCGATGAAGCGGCCATGGCCTACGCGGGAGAGTTCGGCTCCAAGCGTCTCTACATGGTCGATCCGGGCGTGCAGCAGTGGGATACCGAGGCCGATGCCACGGTCGATGCACCGGCCTCGGCCTGGACGGCGGGGTTGTTCGCCTGGACGGATACCGAGTACGGCTTCTGGTCCTCGCCCTCGAACAAAGAGTTCGTCGGCATCACCGGCACCACGCGGCCCATCGAGTACCTGGACGGTGACGAGACCTGCCGCGCCAACCTGCTCAACAACGCCAACATTGCCACGATCATCCGGGACGATGGCTATCGCCTGTGGGGCAACCGCACGCTGTCCAGCGATCCGAAGTGGGCGTTCGTCACCCGCGTGCGCACGCTGGACATCGTCATGGACGCGATCCTCTACGGCCACAAATGGGCGGTCGACCGAGGGATCACCAAGACCTACGTCTCGGATGTGACTGAGGGGCTGCAGAACTTCATGCGTGACCTGCGCAACCAGGGCGCGGTGATCAACTTCGAGGTCTACGCCGATCCGGAGCGCAACACGGCCAGCCAGCTGGAGCAGGGCAAGGTGTTCTGGATGATTCGCTTCACCGACGTTCCCCCGGCGGAAAACCCCACGTTCATGGTCGAGGTCACCAACCAGTGGCTCACCGAAGTGCTGGATAACTAAGGAGCCAGGCAATGGCAATGATCCCTGAAACGCTGTTCAACATGACGATGTTCCTGGACGGCACCAACTTCGCGGGCGACGTGCTGAGCGTCACCCTGCCCAAGCTCAAGGTGAAAACCGAAGAGCACCGCGCCGGCGGCATGGACGCGCCCATCGATATGGACATGGGGCTGGAAAAGCTGGAGGCGGGTTTCAGCTGCTCCGGCGCCCGCAGCGAGGTGCTCGGCAAGTTCGGCCTGGCTGACCAGAGCGCCTTTTTCGGCAACTTCCGGGGCGCTTTCAAGGGCCAGAAAGGCAAGGTCAAGAAGGTGATCGCGACGTTTCGCGGACAGCTGATTGAGGTCGATCCGGGCGACTGGAAGCCGGGCGATAAGGCCGAGTTCAAATACGGCGTGTCGCTCAGCTACTACAAGCTGGAGATCGACGACACCCTGGTGCATGAGATTGATCCGGCCAACGCGGTGCGGGTCGTCAATGGCGTGGATCAATTGGCGGCAGTGCGTACTGCCCTGGGCATGTAAGGAATGACCATGACAACGAAAGAAGCCCAGCCAGCCTGGCTGAAGATCACCGACGACGGCGCGGTGATCACCCTCAAGACCCCGTCGATGGTGTGCGGGATTACGGTCGATCAAGTGACCATGCGTGCCCCGACCATCAAGGACGTGCGCGCGGCGCGCAAAGTGGGTGGCGATGATGAAGACGCCGCCGACGATGTGTTGTTCGCCAGCCTGATCGGCGCCTCGCAGGACGACGTGGAGGGCTTGAAGGTGTGGGACTACAACCGCATCAACAAGGCCTACTTTCGCCTGGTGCGCGACGACGGGCTTTAGCCCGTCCATTCAACGCAGGCTGGCCCGGCGGCTCGCCCAAGAGTTGCATTTTTCGGCGGCCGAGCTGGAAAGCATGCCGTTCAATGACATGGTGTGGTGGCTCACCGAGTGAGCCGCCGGCCGGGCTGAGGGTAGATAAATGGCCGCGGGTAAACTGGCGCTAGGGGTGGTGATCGGCGGCGCGGTGAGTGCCAGTGTGGGCTCGGCGTTCCGTGACGTGGAAGGGCGCATCAAGCGCCTGGACGCGCAAGGGGCCAAGGCGCGTGCCCTGCAAACCACCATCGGGGAAACCATCAAGCTGCGCGAAGAGTGGCGCCGTACCCACCTTGAAGGCGGTGCAGCGGCGGACGGAATGCGCCGCAAGCTGGAATCCAATCTAAGTCAACTGAGCCGCCAAGGCGTGGCGGTCGGTAACTTGGCCAAGGCCTATAAAGACCTGGGCCGCGAAGCGCGCGCGTCGGAACTCAAGAGCACGGGTGCCGCGCAGATTCAGGAAGGCAAACAGGGGCTGAAAAGCAATCTCGGGCGCGCCACGGCGCTGGCAGCCGCCGCCGCCATCCCCACCAAAGTGTCCGGTGATTACCAAGCCAACATTCGCCAGATGGCGCTGTGGGCACACATTGCCGGTACCGAGGAAGAAGCCGCCATGGCCAACCGCATCGCGGCGGTGGCAGCCGAGAAGGGCATGGGTCAGCAAAAGCTGGCTGGGGCGGTGGCGGGGCTGATCGAAAAGGGCATCGACTGGGAAGAGTCGGTGGACTATGCACCGCTGGTGGCCGACCTGATCGACGGTCAGGGCATGGAAGCCGGCACGGTGGCCACCCTGTTTCACGCCTTCAAGGAAGCCGGCGTCAAGCAAGCGGACATGGCCGGCATGATCGGCCAGGTGGCGGCTGCCGGCGACATCGGCGCCTTCGGTCCGAAAGAGATGGCGCGCTATCTGCCGAGCCTGCTGGGCACGATCCGCAAGCTGGGCATGGAAGGCCCGGAAGCCGTGCAGTTCCTCGGCGCGAGCCTGCAGTCGCAGTACAACCAGACGCAGGATGCGGCGGCTGCGGCGACCAACATGGACAACCTGCTGAACGCGGTGATCAGCAGCACCAGCCAGAAACGCTTCGCCGACGAAGGCTACGACCTCGCCGGCTCGCTGACGGCGGCGGTGAGAAGCGGCAAGGCAGCCAACCCGGTCGACGCGTTCATCATGCTGTCCGAGAAGATGCTCGCGCAGAGCAACCCGGAACGTGCTCAGGAAGTCGCAGCGCTCAAGGAGCGCATCCGGGCGGCGGCAGACGGCAGCGCCGAGGAAGATCAGGCGATGGTGTCGCTGCTGGAGGCGGCGGGCCTGGCTGATATCGTCAGCGACAAGAGCGCCAGTGCCGGCCTGCTCGCGCAGATCAAGTACGGCGACAAGATCAAGGCCGACATCGAGGGCATCAAGGCCACCGACGGCAAGGCCAAGATCGAGGCCGATGCCGCCAAGCAGCGTGAAACCTCCAATGCCCGCTGGGCCAGTGCCACAGCCGGCATCGAGGCGTCCATGACGAGCATCGGTGATGCGATTCGACCGATCACCGACCTGGCGGCCGACGGCCTGACCAAGCTGACCTATGGCATTGCCAGTCTGGCCGAGAGCTCGCCGGGCGCCATTCGATCCGCTCTGCTACTGGGCGGCGCCGTGACGGCAGCCGGTGCCGCGTTCAGCGCATTCAAGATCGCGAAAGGCGCGCTCAACGTGGCGCGCGGCACGCTGATGGGCAACCCGAACGTCGTGCAGCGGGTGTTCGTCACCAACTCGCCAACTGCAGGCAAGGGTGGCGGAGCCTCTGCCACTGCGCGGCGCGGCGGTGGGGTGAGCGTCGGCAAGGTGGTCAAGGCCGGCGGGGCGCTGGCGGTGGTGGATGCGGGCCTGAAGGCCGTGGACACCTACCAGAACGCGACGACCACGCGCGAGAAGGCCGAGGGCTATGGCGATGCGGCCGGCGGATTGGGTGGGGCGCTGGCGGGGGCTGCAGCCGGCGCTGCGCTGGGCTCGCTGGTGCCTATCGTGGGCACCGCCATTGGGGGCGTCATCGGCGGCATTCTGGGCAGCATGGGTGGCAGCGCGTTGGGCGCTGCGGCGGGGCGCGCCCTGGCGGGTGACGAGCCAGTGGCGAAAACCACTGAGCCACTGGCGGCGGTGCTGGCCAAGGCGCCCGAACGAAGGGAAGTCGCTCAGGCGTTCAGCTTTAGTCCGCAGGTGCAGCTGACCGTGCAAGGGGATGTCAAAGATCCTCAGCAGTTGATCGACCAGCTGATGCCGCGCCTGCAGCAGCAAATGCGCGACTACGCCGAAGAGCAGCAACGCCGGCAAATGTTCGACGCACCACACATTTAAAGGGGGGAGCGATGGCTCTGGACGCGCTACAAAGTGGCATGCAGAACCTGGCCCAAGCAGGGGAGGCGGGGCGCCGCGATTCGGACTCAATGGCTGGGCCGTTGAATGGCGCCATGGGCGATTTCAGCGGCGCCCTCGGGGACCTGACGAACATGCCCGGGGTGTCGTCAGCGGACGCTGCGAAACTCCAGCGGGCCATGCGGGGAATTTCGGCCGCCCAGTCCAAGGTCAACAAGGTGGTGACCACCTACAACCGCGCCTCTCGCGTCGCCACCGAGGTGTCGCAGCGCGTGACCGCGATGAACGAGCAGGTCGGCAAGCTCAAGCAGGCGGTCAATGCGGTGACGGGCAAGACCAGCCCAACGAAGAGCGACATCCAGTCCACCGCTGCGCTGGGCGAGGGGGCTACTCCGGCCCCGGCGGCGGTGCCGCCCTTTCCCCACCTGCTGATCGCCACCCCGCACGGGGGAGGCCAGCCGTTCTATTTCAACTTGGACACCCTGGCCTTTAACGAGCTGATGCGTCAGTCGGACTACAAGTGGGTTGGCCAGGAGCGCCTGACGCGGCGCGCCGCGCAGCAGGCGGTTGGCCTTGGCGATGAAAAGATGACCCTCAAGGGGGCGGTATTCCCGCAGTGGCGCGGCGGCCTCGGCCAGCTCGAGGCATTGCGCGCCTTGGCAGCGCGGCTGGTGCCGCTGGATCTGGTCACCGGTGCCGGCCATGTGCTGGGGGCCTGGTGCTTGCGCAGCATTCAGGAAGATCAAAGCGCGCTGCTGCGCGGCGGCATCCCGCGCAAACAGGGATTCTCATTGGAGTTTGTGCGCTATGGCGACGATGTGCAGAACCATTGACGGCGACCTGCTGGACTCCATTTGTCACGCTCATTACGGCCACCTCAACGGCTGTCTGGAGGCGGTGCTGGAGGCCAACTATGGGCTGGCCGCCGAGCCGCAACCCTTCCGCGCGGGGGTAGTGATCACCCTGCCGGATCTGCCGGTGCAGGATGGCCATACCCTGCAGCTGTGGAGCTGATATGAAACCGGACTTCAGAATAGTGGCCAACGGCGAAGACATTACCGCGCTGATCAACGACCGGCTGTTGACCCTGCGCACAGTCGACAAGGTGGGTCTGGAAACGGATGAATTCGAGCTGCGCCTGGACGACCGCGACGAAGTAATCAGCTTGCCAGGCCGTGGCGCGACCATCGAGGTGTACCTGGGCTATGACGGCGTGCTGAGCAAAATGGGCCGCTACACCGTGGACGAAGTGGCAGTATCCGGCCCGCCCTCAACCATCGTCGTCAGTGGCAAGGCGGCTGATATGCGCGGCAGCGGCAAGACGGTGCGCAACGGTGCCTTCGAGGACATGAGCCTGGCCGCAGTGGTGCAACAGATCGCGGCACGCAACGGCTGGGAAGCGGTGTGCACCATCACCGACCCGGTGCCGCGCCTGGAACAGCGTGCGGAAAGTGACCTCAACTTCATCACCCGTGTGGCACGGTTGTACGACTGCACGGCGAAGGTCGCCGACGGCAAGCTGCTGGTGCTGCGCCGCGAAGATGGCGTGACAGCCAGTGGCCAGACGGTCAAACCGCTCAACCTGCATCGCCGTGATCTGTCCCGCTGGCAGTTTCGATTCTCCGATCGCTCGGCCCAGTCGGCCGTAAAGACCCGCTATCAGAACAAGAAGACGGGTGCGTTGGAGGTACTGACCCTGGATAACGGCAATGCCCCGGATGGTTTGCCACCGGTGCATACGGACCGGCACATCCACCCCAACAAAACCGCCGCCGAGGAGGCCGCCAAGGCCAGGCTGCGAGCATTCAATCGCAGCACGGCGGCAGTGCGTCTGGAAATGCCCGGGCGCACAGACTTATTTGCCGAGCGGAAGATCAACGTCATCGACCTGAAAGATGGGCTCAACGGCGAATACCTGTGCGACTCGGTGGAGCAGGTGTTTACGCAGGCCGGCTGGTCGACCACGGTCGAGTGCAACGGCGGGAAACAAGGCAAAGCCCAGGCAGAGCCAAAAAAGAAAGACAAAACAATGACGGTATTAGAGCTGTAGCGAGCCGATGGTCGTTCGTGGTGAACGACGCTACCATCGAGTCAGCCATATTTGGAGAGCTTATATGCGTCTCGATGACATTCGGGTTGGTTTGCGAGTCATGGTTCCTCCGTCAAAGGTGCATGACAGTTGGCCTTGGGAGGAGCGCTATGGGGTGGTCTCGCATTTTGATTACTTCCTTGGCATACCGGAGATCAGCGTCACGCTGGATGGTGAGCTGGGGTCGGTAGTTCCATGTACTGCCGATGAGCTAGAGCCGGAATAGCTTTCGTTTTACCGATACTTTTTTAGAGCCCGCTTCGGCGGGCTTTTTTGCGCCCGGAGAAACCAATGATCGAAACTATCCGCGCCTCGGCCATCGCCCAGGCGCTCAAACTGCTGCCCGCGAAAATGACCAGCCCGGAAGCCGAGGTGCTGCTTCTCGCCATTGGCCTGCAAGAATCCCGACTGACGCACCGGCGACAAATCGGCGGCCCGGCACGAGGCCTGTGGCAATTCGAGCGCAATGGCGGGGTTCGCGGAGTGCTCGAACATAAGGCCACCCGAGGCTACGCCGTGTCGGTCTGCAAGATGCGCGGCGTCGAGCCTTTGGCTGATGCTGTATACGCCGCGCTCGAGCATGACGATGTGCTGGCCGCGGCGTTCGCGCGCCTGCTGCTGTGGACCGATCCCAAAGCCTTGCCCGCAGCGGGCGAAATAGGCGCTGCCTGGGATTACTACCTGCGCACCTGGCGGCCTGGCAAACCTCATCGTCACACGTGGGACGGGCTGTATGCGCAGGTCATGGATGCCGTGCTGGAGGCTGCATGAATCTAGTGAGCCTGATTCCGGCTAAGTATCGGCTGATTGCCACGGGCCTGTTGTTGGCAGCGGTTGCCGGAGCCGGCGCCGCCCTCGTCTGGTGGGGCCTGGCACCGCGCATCGATCTGCATGCCGAGCGGGCAGGGCATGCCGAGCAGTCCCTGGCCGAAGCCCGGCAGTTGATCAAGCTGCAAGCCGGCGTGCTCGCAACCCAGCAAAGCCAGATCGGCGCGGTCACCGAAATCGAGCGGCAAATGCGAGCGCTCGGCCAGGACATCACACGCAACGCGCAGGACCATAGCCGCGCAATCGAGGAGCTGAAACGAAATGACCAGGTTGTCGCTGACTATCTGCATGGTGTTGTGCCTGCTGCTCTCGGCCGGCTGTACGAGCGACCCGAAACAACCGACCCCCGGACCTACCGTGGCCCGGCATTACTGCCCGCTGGTAGCGTGCCGGCTGCCGGCCCGGCCAGCGGTGCTGGTCAATGATGAATGGCGGCGCGCGGTCGATGAGCTGGAGGGGGAGCTAGTGAGCTGTGCTGTGCAGGTGCTGGACTGTATGGAGCGGCAAGGAGCAGAACAAGAAGTCCAGACGATGGATCACTCTGGGTATTCCCAGGTCAAAGAATGAGCCAGTAATCGGATGAGGTATATGTCATGGCTCGTAAGCCCATTGATCCGGCCGACAACAGCTCAAACATGCGGAACCGCAATAAAGGAACGAAGGGGACCAACCTGCAATACGACCAGGTGCAAGGGAACAGGAGCAAACAGCTTCAACAACAGAAAGTCGAGTGATCGAAGGGGTCTGGTTATGCAGGAGTTCGCTGGATAAGGCCAGGCCCCTCATTTCTAACGTTTCCGATCTCTTTCCCTACCTGGTGCCACACGAACATTTCCACCGGCTCGGCGTGCTCATGCACGACATCGGCGGCCTCTTCAGGCGTCAGCTCCGGATCCAGCCAGTGAGCCGCACATTCGGCTGATAGCACGACTGGTCGTCGGTCGTGGATATCGAGCATTCCCTCGTCACTGTCAGCTGTGATGATCGCGAACCCGTCGCCTGGCTTGGTTTCCATGCCGCCGCGGCGGTCGAATTGCCCAATAGCTGCAAAGTACAAAGGACCGCCATCGGCTTTGCGAATGTAGTAGGGCTGCTTGGCCTTGGGGTTGTCCGGATCGGCTACCCACTCATACCAGCCATCCGCCGGCACAATGCAGCGGCCAGACAGCCATATGTCGCGGAAAAACTTGGAAGTGGCGGCTGTCTCAACACGCGCATTAATAGCCGGCGGGCGTTTGCCTTGAGCCCAGAACGGGGCGTAGCCCCAGGGCAGCGGCTCGAGTAGGAGGCCATCACTGTTTTGGTGAATGATCTGTACTTTGGAGGTCGGCGCTACGTTGTAACGCCCGATGGGCTCAGGACTGACTCCGCTGAGTAGCGGCACGTCCAGACCGATAGGGTCGAGATATTCCCAGGCTATTTTGTACTGAGCAAACCGTCCGCACATGTGACCTCCGCGCGTCGCAAGGGCTACACAAAATGGCAATTTTCGAGTTACTGTATGGATATACAGCAGCCGAGTTTTGCCATGCGCGTTTTTCTCCTTGGGCCAGCTGCCGAGTCATCGGTGCTGCTGCCGTTTTATACCTTCCGTATTCCTGCCGGCTTTCCCAGTCCGGCGCAAGATCACATCGAGGGACCGATATCGCTCGATGAGCTGATGGACCTCCGCGCCCCGCATACATTCCTGGCCAGGGGTTCCGGTCACAGCATGGTCGGCGTCGGGATCTACGACAACGATATTCTGATCATTGACCGTTCCCGCATGCCCGAGCCAGGCCAAATTATCATTGCCGAGCTCAACAACGATCCTCTGGTGAAGATTTACGACGTGCAGCAAGGGCAGGTGATATTGCGCTCGGCCAATCCGAAATATGCCCCCAGGTATCTACTTGAAGGCGATGAGCTGGGCGTGTGGGGCGTCGTTCGGTACAGCATCCGTTGCCATGGTCACTACTGACCGTGCGATCGCACTGATCGACTGCAATTCGTTTTATGCGAGCTGCGAGCGGGTATTTCGCCCGGAGCTGCGCAAGCGTCCGGTTGTCGTGCTGTCGAATAACGACGGCTGCGTGATCGCTCGGAGTGCTGAGGCCAAGAAGTTGGGCATCGCTATGGGCGCACCGTACTTCCAGATTCGCCGTGACCTGGAGCGCTGGGGCGTGGTCGCCTTCTCTTCAAACTACGCCCTGTACGGTGACATTAGCGAGCGCGTCATGGCCGTGATCGAAAGCCTGGTGCCGGCCGTTGAGGTTTACAGTATCGACGAGGCGTTTGCCGATCTGACCGGCATCGCCGATCCCGAGACGCTTGGGCGCACGATCCGCCGTGAGGTTCTGCAGCGCACCGGTATTCCTGTGGGCGTGGGCATCAGCACGACCAAAACCTTGGCGAAGCTGGCGAACCATGCGGCCAAACGCTGGCAAAGCCAGACCGGCGGAGTTGTTGATCTGCGCGAATCCGTGAAGCGCGAGAAGCTGCTGCGGGCCTTGCCGGTGGAGGAGGTGTGGGGTATCGGCCGGCGCATGACCGCGCATCTGGAAGAGATGCAGATCAAGACTGCGTGGGACCTGGCCAGCGCCGACGCCTGGACGCTGCGAAAGAAATTCAGCGTCGTGGTGGAGAAAACCGCCCGGGAGCTGCGCGGCATTAGCTGTCTCGACCTGGAAGAAGTGGCGCCGCCGAAGCAGGAAATCTGCTGTAGCCGCATGTTCGGCAAGCGTCTGACTGAGCTACCGCCGATCCGCGAGGCTGTGGCCAGCTACGCCGCGAGAGCATGCGAGAAACTGCGCGCCCAGCAGTCGATGTGCAAGCGGGTCAGGGTGAGCATCCGGACCGGCATGTTCAATCCTGACGAACCGAAGTTTGCCCGCGGCGTGATGGTGGAGCTGCCGTACCACACAGACGACACGCGGCTGATCACCAAGGGGGCTTTGGCTGGCCTGGAGCAGCTGTTTCGGGAAGGGTTCGGATTCGCCAAGGCCGAAGTTCTTTTGGTCGATTTACGACAGCGCGGCGAGTTTACCGATGACCTGTTCGCACAGGTGCAGCCTGAGGCATCCGAGCGCGTGATGGGAGTGCTGGATCAGATCAATGCGAAGTGGGGCAGGGGAACGCTCCGGCCTGGCCGAGTGCCAACGGAACCGGACTGGGGCATGCGGCGGGAAATGCTGAGCCCAAGTTTCACGACACGGCTTGACCAGCTGTGGGTAGTGAAGTGCAAGTGAGCGTCAGGCGACCCTTTGCTCAACATAGGAATCGTATACGATGGTGGGGCGTCCGAATCGAAGCCGGATTGCCCGGCTGGACTAAGTTGTTGCCGTGTCAGATTGCACGCAGACTGGATTTGGAATGACTACTGAGCGAGGCGGCAAATCCTAGGACAAATTTAGGACAAAATGCCCACCGGTCTACGCCACTGCACGCCGTATCGCAAAGCGGAATGACTGGAATAATGCGGCCTAGAGCGGTGCATGGTTTAGGCGCGAAGGGTTCAAATCCCTATCTTCCCGCCATATTGCACGTTAAAGCCCCTGAAGCTTTTGGAGTTTCAGGGGCTTTTTCGTTTCAGGTCGGCCAAGTGTCGAAGTAAGTGCGTGCGGGCCGCGCCGCCGGTTACTTAATCCTCATCCAGCGTCTGGAACTCCGCGACCAGGAAGTCGAGCAGGGCGCGCACCGACGGCAGTTGGCCTCGGCGCGAGGGGTATACAGCATGAAGGATCTCGCGTTGTGGCTCCCAGCCTGGCAGTACATGGGTCAGCTCGCCGTTGGCCAGCCAGTCGCGCACCATCATCCGAGGCAGTTGCACGACGCCAACGCCCAGAATGGCTGCCTTGCGCAAGGCGGGCATGCTGCGCGTGACCAGTCGCGGAGAGTGGCGGATAGTGGCCTGAGCCCCCTCGGGGCCTAGCAGGTGCCAGCTGTATTCACTCTGCGGAGAGCGCAGCACCATACTGGGCAGCTCGGCCAGATCGGCTGGCGATGCCGGCAGGCGGCTGCGGCGTTCGAGCAGAGCAGGGCTGGCCACTAGGCATTGACCACGCTCAGCGAGCACGCGCAGCACCAGGTCACTGTCCTCCAGCGGCGGCGTACGCACGCGAATGGCGATGTCGACGCCTTCGCCGATCACGTCTACACGTCGATCGGTGGCCTCCACATGCAGTTCTACACGGGGGTATCGAAGCATGTAGACGGCCAGCATGTCGCCCACGCGGGATTCGAGCAGGGCGATTGGGCAGGTCACGCGGACGATACCTCGCGGTTCGGCCTGGTTCATGGCGATCGCTTCGTCGGCGGCATCGGCTTCAAGCAGCATCGCCTTGCAGTGGTTGTAGTAGGTTCGACCCGCCTCGGTGACGATGAAGCGCCGTGTCGAGCGCTGGATAAGACGCGTACCCAGTCGCTCCTCCAGTAATGCGATGCGTCGGCTCAGTTTGGACTTGGGGATCCCCAGGGCGCGGCCCGCCGGGGCGAAGCCGGCGTGGTCCACCACCTGCACGAAATAGTAGAGATCGTTGAGGTCTCGCATGGGCATCGTTCACCTAATAGGACGCTGCGTCAGATTATCACCCTCTAGCGTCCTTTTACCCGCCGTATTAACATCAGTTCATCGCTTCAGCAGTGCGGTCTCATGCCTCCGCCTCACCCAGTGCGTGCCGGCACCATCGAAATGGCCCAGAGGAATCAGGACGTTTCCGCCCATCCGCGTCTCTGGCAAGCCAACCTGGCGGTCCCATTCCCAGAATGATTCGGCGAGTCAACGCGCCCGAATGAATTCATATACCTATGAGGAAGTAATAGATGTCGAATCAAGCCATCGAAATTTTCAAGAAGCGCCGTAGCCAATACGCCCTGGGCAAGAACGTGGATATGGGCATCGAACAACTCACCGAGCTCATCAAGGAGGGCGTGCGCCAGGCTCCTTCCTCCTTTAACTCGCAAAGCTCGCGGGCGGTCATCCTGTTCGGCGAACAAAGCGAGAAGTTCTGGCAACTGGCCAAGGACGCCTTGCGCCCGCTGGTTCCAGCAGACACGTTTGCCGCCACGGAAGCCAAGCTGGACAGCTTTGCGGCCGGGGTTGGCACGGTGCTGTTTTTCGAAGATCAGAACGTGGTGAAGGGGCTGCAGGAACAATTTGCCCTGTATGCCGACAACTTCCCGGTCTGGTCCGAACAGGCGTCCGGCATTGCACAGTTCGCCGTGTGGACGGCCCTGGCCGAAGCCGGCATCGGCGCCAGCCTGCAGCACTACAACCCGGTGGTGGATGACGCCGCGGCCAAGGCCTGGAATGTGCCTGCGTCCTGGAAGCTGCGCGCGCAGATGCCGTTCGGCTCCAATGAAGCGCCTTTTAGCGAGAAAACCTTCATGGACGACGAGCAGCGCTTCCTGACCTTCGCCTGATGCAAGTGCGCCCCACGGCGCACCACGATGGTCGACTTGAAGTGAAACGGCGCCCTGCTCAGCAGGGCGCTCTGCTGTCTGGCTGCGAGAAGTCCTACTTATCGCACGTTGCCGAACGCTCGCTCGACACCCGGTAATTGTGTGTGCACCTCGCAGTTATGTGGGGCTCACAGTCAACGTAGGCCAGCCAGCGGGAGAATTGATCGCCGGTGGGCTGACAGCGCGTCCCACGCCGAATGGGTATTGAACCGGTGGGTCAAGGGCTCGAGACGCGCAGCCTCCGGAGCCGTGGGGGCTTTTCCGAAAAACATCGAGCCAGCCGGTAGGGTCGACGCTAGCGCGACGCGGGCCAGAGTGTGCAGGGCTGGTCCCCCAGGTTGCGGGTTGTGTATTCACTGCTTATGTTCCAAGTGAGGCATTTCCTGCGACGGGCACGCCACGATTCGCTGCAGGTTGCCGTTCATCCAGTGCGATTTACCGCAGCGAGGTGACGACATGCCGAACGACTCCCGTCCCGCCGTGCTCGAACTAATCGGCAATACGCCGCTGGTGCGCGTCAGCCGCTTGGATACCGGCCCATGCACGCTGTTTCTCAAGCTCGAATCGCAAAACCCCGGCGGTTCAATCAAGGATCGCATCGGTCTGGCGATGATTGACGCGGCCGAGCGCGACGGCCGCCTGCGACCCGGCGGCACCATCGTCGAGGCCACCGCCGGCAACACCGGCCTCGGCCTGGCCCTGGTCGGCCGCGCCAAGGGTTATCGGGTGGTGTTGGTGGTGCCGGACAAGATGTCCACCGAGAAAATCCTGCACCTGAAGGCGATGGGTGCCGAGGTGCATATCACCCGCTCCGACGTCGGCAAGGGCCACCCCCACTACTACCAGGATGTTGCAGCGCGGCTGGCGCAGGAAATTCCCGACGCCTTCTTCGCCGATCAGTTCAATAACCCGGCCAACCCTTTGGCCCACGAATGCAGCACCGCTCCGGAGATCTGGTCGCAGACCCAGCATGACCTGGATGCCATCGTCGTCGGCGTCGGCTCAGCCGGCACGCTGACGGGGTTGACCCGCTTCTTTCGCCGCGTGCAGCCAAACCTGACCATGGTGCTGGCCGACCCGCTCGGATCGGTGGTCGCCGAATACAGCCGCAGCGGCAACCTGGGTACGCCCGGCTCCTGGGCGGTGGAGGGCATCGGTGAGGACTTCATTCCGTCTATTGCCGACTTTTCCAGCGTACGCCAGGCGTATTCCATTAGCGATGAGGAAAGCTTCGATCATGCCCGCCGACTGCTGCGCGCCGAAGGCATTCTGGGCGGCTCTTCAACCGGCACTTTGCTGGCGGCGGCACTGCGCTACTGCCGCGAGCAAACCGAACCGAAGCGGGTAGTCAGCTTCGTCTGCGACACCGGCACTCGCTACCTGTCGAAGGTCTACAACGACCAGTGGATGACGGATCAGGGCTTGCTTGCGCGCAAGCGCTACGGCGATCTGCGCGACTTGATTGCGCGGCGCTTCGAGGATGGCCGGGTGATCAGCGTAGGCCCGGACGACACCCTGCTCACCGCCTTCCAGCGCATGCGCCTGGCTGATGTGTCGCAACTGCCGGTGCTGGTGGGCGGACAGCGGCTGGTCGGGGTGATCGACGAGTCCGATATCCTGCTTGGCGTGCACGAAGACGCTTCGCACTTCCATATGAACGTAGCCAGCGCGATGACCGTCAAGCTGGAGACCCTGCCTCCCAGCGCCAGTCTGGCGGAACTGCAGGCCGAGCTGGACCGTGGGCTGGTGGCGATCATCAAAGACGCCTCGGGCTTCCACGGCATCATTACCCGCGTCGACATGCTCAATCACTTACGCAGGTCACTACCATGAGCCAGCACGATGAAATCGCCGCGCCACGCGCCTTCGCCACCCGAGTAATCCATGCTGGACAGGCGCCGGACCCTTCCACCGGGGCATTGATGCCGCCGATTTACGCCAACTCCACCTATGCGCAGCAGAGCCCCGGTGTGCACAAGGGCCTCGACTACGGGCGTTCGCACAACCCCACGCGCTGGGCGCTGGAGCGTTGCGTGGCGAACCTGGAGGGCGGTGCCCAGGCTTTCGCCTTCGCCTCCGGGCTGGCGGCGGTCTCCACCGTGCTCGAACTACTCGACGCTGGCGCGCACATTGTCTCCGGCAATGACCTGTACGGCGGTACTTTCCGACTGTTCGAGCGCGTGCGCCGGCGCAGCGCCGGGCATCGTTTCAGCTTCGTCGACCTGGCTGACCTGGCGGCATTCGAAGCGGCGCTGCAGGAAGACACGCGGATGGTCTGGGTAGAGACACCGAGCAATCCTTTGCTGCGCCTCACTGACCTCGCCGCCGTTGCGCGCTCCTGTCGCGAGCGAGGAATCATCAGTGTGGCTGACAACACCTTTGCCAGTCCTTGGATACAGCGCCCGCTGGAGTTGGGCTTCGACATCGTGCTGCACTCGACAACCAAGTATCTGAATGGCCACTCTGACGTGATCGGTGGTATCGCGGTGGTCGGGCAGAATGCAGAACTGGCCGAGCGCCTGGGCTTTCTGCAGAACTCGGTGGGCGCTATCGCCGGACCGTTCGACGCTTTCCTCACTTTGCGCGGCGTTAAGACCCTGGCACTGCGCATGGAACGCCATTGCAGCAATGCGCTGGAGTTGGCGCAATGGCTCGCGGCTCAGCCGCAGGTTGCGCGCGTCTATTATCCGGGCTTGCCGTCGCACCCGCAGCACGAACTGGCGCGGCGGCAGATGCGCGGATTCGGCGGGATGATTTCCCTTGACCTGAACAGCGATCTGGCTGGCGCCAAGCGCTTCCTCGAAGGTGTGCAGGTCTTTGCCTTGGCCGAGAGCCTGGGCGGGGTGGAAAGCCTGATCGAACATCCTGCGATCATGACCCACGCCAGCATCCCCGCAGAAACCCGCGCGCAGCTCGGCATCGGCGATGCGTTGGTGCGGTTGTCAGTGGGTGTTGAAGCTGTCGAAGACCTGCGCACCGACCTGGCCCAAGCGCTGGCGCGCATTTAAGCAAGGGATGACCAGCAATCCCTGCAAAAACGCCTGGTCGATAATCCCGTCGGCGGTATCGACAGCGGCAGAGGGTCGCCCAGCGACACGTTGCGGTAGCGGGGTCGAGCATGCTCGAGTTAACCCAGAGGTTCCGTTCGGAGAGATTCGGGCAGCAGCACGGGCATTGATGGGATAGGGTTCGGATTCCGAAAGGCAGTCCGTTCCAACATGCAGGTGACACTCTGTGAACACAAACGATGCTTTCACCTTTCCAGTCGAAGCCCTGGCATCGCTTCAGTCTGCAAGACACGTAGTGGTTTTCACCGGTGCCGGCGTTTCGGCGGAAAGCCACATTCCCACGTTTCGCGATGCATTGAGCGGGTTGTGGGAGCGCTTCGATCCAGCCGAGCTGGCCACGCCCCAGGCGTTTCGTCGTGATCCGGCGTTGGTCTGGGGCTGGTACGAGTGGCGGCGCATGAAGGTGTTGCAGGCGCAGCCCAATGCGGCGCATCGGGCCCTTGTCGAGCTGGCGCGGCGGGTGCCGAAGCTCACGCTGATCACCCAGAACGTCGATGACCTGCATGAGCGGGCTGGCAGCACGCAGGTGATTCATGTGCACGGCAGCTTGCATGCGCCACGCTGTTTCGCGTGCGCCCGGCCCTATGTCGGGCTGGTGGACATGCCAGTCGAGCCCGACGAGGGGCGCCGCATCGAGCCGCCCCGTTGCCTGCATTGCAATGGCAAGGTGCGGCCCGGCGTGGTCTGGTTTGGCGAGATGCTGCCCGAAACTGCCCTGCGTCAGGCTTTCGCTGCAGCACGCGATTGCGATTGCCTGCTCTCGATCGGCACCTCCGGTGTGGTGCAGCCGGCGGCTCAAATTCCGTACTTGGCTCTGGAGCATGGCGCGACGGTGCTGCATATCAACCGGCAAGCTGTTGCCAGCCAGCATGCGCGTGAAATCAGCCTGGCCGGGCCGGCAGGCGAGCTGCTGCCTGTGCTGCTGCGGCAGGCTTTTACCGACCTGGCGGGAGCCGAGTAACCCCTGCGCTCCAGGTTGAGAAGGTGGGGCAGGACACGACTGGCTACCTTGCCTATATGCCGCCGATCTGAAATCAGTGGGGCAGAGAAACTAAGCGAAAATGGCTGTTATCCTTCGATCGTTATTCATTGGACGATGGAACGCCCATGGACCGCGCCTTGAAAAAACTGCACCGGACGCTCGATTCGGTGGCCTGTCACAATGAATCGGCCGCGCTTGAAATCATGCGGGCTGCCGAGAAGATTCCCGACGACCTCATGCGCCAGCGTTTGCTGAGCGTTATCCATCATCTCAACCATGATGCCGACGTCTTGCGGCTGGTCAGGGATGACGTGGAACGTGTGAGCAGGTTGGGCTGATCTCCCGCTTAAACCGTCTTCTCGATCAGTTAATACCTTTGGGTTCTGAGGTGCGTCGGCTGCCTGCGGTGAGAATGGCCAGCGTCAGCAGGCCGGCGACGATGCCCCAGAATGCCGAGCCGACGGAAAACAGGGACATGCCGGAAGCGGTGACCAGGAAGGTGACCAGCGCGGCTTCCCGCTCCCGAGGTTCGCTCATGGCCTGGGTGAGGCCGCCGATGATCGAGGCGAACAGCGCCAGGGCCGCGATGGACAGGATCAGCGCTTTGGGCAGGGCGGCGAACAGAGCAGCGAGGGTGGCGCCGAAGATGCCGGCGACGCCATAGAACACTCCGCACCACACCGCTGCCGTGTAACGTTTTTTCGGGTCTTCGTGGGCTTCGGGACCAGCGCAGATCGCTGCACTGATGGCAGCCATGTGGAGGCCGTGGGAACCGAAGGGCGCAAGCAGCACGGACGTCAGGCCACTGACCGTGAGCAGAGGCGAGGCCGGCACGTCATAGCCGTTGGCGCGCAACACGACCATGCCCGGCAGGTTTTGCGCGGTCATCGCGACGATGAACAATGGAATCCCGATGCTGATAGCAGCCGAGACGGAGAATGCGGGCGTGGTCCATTCCGGGATCGCCAGCTGCAACTCGAAACCGCGGAAGTCCAGCAGGCCGAATACGCCCGCCAGCACACAGCCGACCAACAGGGCGGCGAGTACTGCATAGCGAGGCAACAGACGTTTGCCCAGCAGATAGGCTACGAGCATGGCGATCACCAGCAGCGGTTGCTGCTCGGCGGCTACGCCGATTTCCAGGCCGATCTTGAACAGCACGCCAGCTAACAGCGCGGCGGCGAGTGAGGCGGGAACGTGACGCATGATGCGATCAAAGCTGCCGGTCAGGCCACACAGCGCAATCAGCGCCGAGGCGAGGATATAGGCGCCGATGGCCTCGCCGTAGGGCACGCCGGGCAGGCTGCTGATCAACAGGGCGGCGCCGGGGGTGGACCAGGCGATCATCACTGGCGCGCGGTAGCGCAGCGACAAGCCGATGCAGGTGATGGCCATGCCGATCGACAGCGCCCAGATCCAGGATGAAATCTGTCCGCTGCTGAGCCCGGCGGCCTGACCGGCCTGAAACATCAGTACCAGCGAACTGGTGTAGCCGGTGAGCATGGCGATAAAGCCAGCGACGATGGCAGAGAGCGAGGTGTCGCGCAAAAAATGAGCGGTCGGCTGGGGCGGGTTGTTCATTTTTATTCCCGACAAGGTTTATGCCTGATCTAGTGAAGAATCAGCCGAGACTTTTGCACATCACCTGATTCACCGCCAGCCAGCCGGCGACAGCGTCTTCGCCGACTTCGGCAAATACTCGCTGCAGCACGCGAATCTGTTCGCGACGCAATGTCTGCTCGAGCTTGATGCCGGCCGCAGTCAGCCCCAGCAGGCGTTTACGTTTGTCGTCGGCCGAGGTGACGCTTTCCACCAGTTGCATTTCCACCAGTTGACGCAGTGGAATGTTCAGGGCCTGTTTGCTGACGCCGAGCAGGGTCAGTAATTCGCTGATGCTCAGCCCAGGCTTATGGGCAATGAAGAACAGAATGCGATGGTGTACCCGGGATAATCCGCGGCGGGCAAGCATTTCGTCCGGCTTGGCCGTAAAGGCCCGGTAGCTGCCGAAAAAGTCTTCCATGACCTGGCGCTGGTCCGTACTTGTTTTTAGGTCAGTCATATTGACGTTCCTGTTATCAAAGGCGTAATTTGGGTCAATCAATTTGACCCAAATCTACTCTTTTTCGGCAGCGGTGGCATCCATGGCTTTCTCTGAACGTATCGCACGTTTAAAAGGTTCTCTGATTCGTGAAATTCTTGCCGCTGCACAGCGTCCGGAAGTCATGTCTTTCGCCGGCGGTTTGCCGGCCGAGCCCATGTTGCCCAAGGTCGACTGGAGTGCAATGCCCACGTCCGTCTCCCAGTACGGCATGAGCGAGGGCGAGCCGGAGTTGCGCGAGCTGATCGCCGCCGAGGCGCGCAAGCTGGGCATCGACTGCGACGCCTCCCAGGTGCTGGTCACCTGTGGTTCACAGCAGGCCCTGGACTTGGCCACCAAGTTGTTCGTCGATCCGGGCACGCAAGTGCTGGTGGAGTCGCCGACCTACCTGGCCGCACTGCAATCCTTCCAGCTGTTCGGTGCCGATTGCCTGGAAATCCCCCAGGAGACCGACGGCCCGAATATCGACTCCCTGCGCACGCTGCTGGAGCGCAGCAAGCCGGCCTTCGCGTATCTGATTCCGACCTTCCAGAATCCGTCGGCGGTGCGTTACAGCGATGCCAAACGCGATGCCGTGGCCGCGCTGCTGGACGAATTCGGCGTGACCCTGATCGAAGACGAGCCGTACCGCGAGCTGGTGTACGACGACCAGCAGCCGACATCGATCACCAGCCGTCTGCGCAAAACCGCCTGGATCTATACCGGCACCGTCTCCAAGACACTCTTGCCAGGCTTGCGCGTGGGCTACCTGATTTGCAGCAAGGAGCTATACCCCTACCTGCTGCGTCTGAAGCAGGCCGCCGACCTGCATACCAACCGCGTCGGTCAGTGGCAGGCGGCGCAGTGGCTGGGCACCGAGAAGTTCCAGCAGCATCTGGTCGAGCTACGCAGCTTCTACAGGGAACGCCGCGATACCATGCAGAGCGTCCTGGAAGAACACTTCGGCGATCTGGCCGACTGGGAGATTCCCCAGGGCGGGCTGTTCTTCTGGCTGAAACTGAAACAACCGTTCGATACCCGTACGGTCATGCAGAAGGCCCTGGATGTGGATGTGGCGTTCATGCCCGGAGAGGCGTTCTTTATCGATCCGGAGAAGAATCCCGGCTATATGCGGCTTAACTTCAGTCATGTGCCGCCGGAGCGCCTGGACGAGGGTGTGCGCCGCCTGGCCAAGGTGATTCGGGACGGACAAGCCTGCGCCCTGGCTTAGGGCGCTACTACTCGGAGATCAGGAGCGCGTTATGTACAAGGTCTACGGCGATTACCGTTCGGGCAACTGTTACAAGGTCAAGCTGATGCTGCATCTGCTGGATCGGCCCTACGAATGGATTCCAGTGAATCTCTTGCATGGCGCGACCCGCTCCGAGGAGTTCCTCAAGAAGAACCCCAACGGCAAGATTCCGGTGCTGGAGCTGGAAGACGGCACCTGCCTATGGGAGTCCAATGCGATTCTCAACTTCCTGGCCGATGGCAGCGAGTTTTTGCCCAGCGAGCCGCGCCTGCGTACTCAGGTGTTGCAGTGGCAATTCTTCGAGCAGTACAGCCATGAGCCGTATGTTGGCCTGGCGCGCTACATCAAACTGTTCCTCGGCTTGCCCGAAGATCGCCTGGCCGAATACAAGGCCCGGCAGTTGGATGGTTACCACGCGTTAAACGTAATGGAGCAGCAGCTGAAAAACACGCCGTATCTGGTGGGTGATCACTATTCCATTGCGGATGTGGCGCTGTACCCCTTCACACATGTTGCGCAAGAAGGTGGCTTTGAGCTCAGCGACTATCCGGCGATTCGCGCCTGGTTGCAGCGGGTGGCCAGCCATCCCCGGCATGTAGGCATGCTCGATCGTTAAGCTGAATCGCTATCTCCAGTGGCGATAGCGATTTCACGGTGGGTTGGCCACCCTACGAAGCGGCGCTGCTTGGTTAAAGTGCGGCCTCGTTCGTTGCCGAGAGTGGGGCTGGAGATCAATAGCTGAACGAGCATCCCGCCCGTAGCGTCACGATCCCATGGTGGTGCCCGAATCACTCCGCATTTCCTGCACAAAAACTCTGCAACGGGCGAGGCCACCCTACGGCATGGCGTAGCCCTACATGACGTGTAGGGCTACGCATCATCCGCGCAGGAAGTGCGTTTTGTTTAGAAGTGCACCTTTACCAGCAGGCTGGCGGTGTTCTGGTCGGTGCGGAAAGCGTTGCTGTCTTCGATGCCGTACTTGTCCTTCCAGTAATCGTATTCGATGCCGACGTACAGTTGTTTTTCGCCCAGGCTCAGCGCCTTGCCCAGGTCATATTTGATCTGCGGGTTGAAGTGCAGGTTGGCGTGGTAGCCCTTGTCGTTATCCACGACCCAGTCCATGAAACCGTCAATCACCAGATCGGAAGAGCCGACGGGGATGGTGTAGCTCCATGCCGGGGTGATCTGCCACACGCCGTCGCCATCGCGGCCGCTCTCGGTATGGCGGCGGTAGAAGTTCAGCTGGAAAAAGTCGAAACCGGGCAGGGCCAGATCAAAACCTGGACCGATCAGGTAGGTCTCCACGTCGCCCTCACCAAATTCATAGGTGGTGGCCAGCAGTACATCCTTGACCGGGCCGACGGAGACGTCGCTGCCGCTCAGTTTGCCCAGCGACAGGCGCGGTGAAAACTCACCGTACAGCGTGCTGTCGTCGCGGCCATTGTCGTTGCCCTTGCCATTGAAATGGATCGAGTCAACGAACACGAACAGATCGCCCATGCTCCAGCCGCTGACGTGTTCAAAGGTCAGTGTTTGCTGGATGGGCGCATCCACCTTGAAATCCTGGCCATACAAGTAGGTCAGGCTGTTGTTGTGCCATTGCAGCAAGTCGGATGCATTTGCCTGGGCACAAGCCAGGGTGCTGCCGGCCAGCAGCAGGGCAGTAAGCGGACGGAACATGGTGAACTCCAGGGTGGGGACTTCCGGGTTTTATTCGGCAGCAGCCGCTGCCATGGAAACGGCGCCGCGCATTATAGAGCGGCGTCAGTAATCGAAAAGAGGGCGATGTCCCACAGTGCGCAAGGTCACTGGCCGGCTTACCGACTGATGACCAGCTTGATGCCAAAGCCGATCAGGCAGACACCGGCGAGCTTTTCCAATGAGCGGGTGACGGCCGGAAGACTGCGCAGGCGCTCGGCCAGGGTGTGGGTGAACAGGGTCACGATCAGACCATAGGCAAAGGTCAGCACCGCAACGGTCACGGCCAGGAAGCCGAAGGTAACCAGCCCCTGGTGACGGGCAGGATCGACGAACAACGGCAGGAATGCCATGTAAAAGATGATCGCCTTGGGATTGAGCAAGGTGATCAGCAGGGTCTGGCGCATAAAGTGTTTCGGCTTGATTTCCAGCGCCGGCGCATCCCCCGGTTTGCTCAGCAGCATCTTGCCGCCCAGCCAGGCCAGATAGGCTGCGCCAAGCCACTGCATTGCGTTAAACGCAGCAGGGTAGGCGGCCAGCAGCGCTGCCACGCCGGCGACCGCCAGCCACATCAGGACCTGGTCACCCACTATGATCCCGAAGGTGGAGGCCAGGCCACCCTTGATGCCGCCTTTGCCGGTGGACGTGATCAGAGCAAAGTTACCTGGACCGGGGATGGCCAGCAGAACAATGAAAGCGATGACAAATGCACCGTAGTCGGTCACGCCGGGCATGGGGAACTCCTTGAATGGGTGCGCGATTTTACTACGGTCCGGGTGGCAGGCTTGCGCAGGACTGCATAAATCCGTAGGTGCGCACTGCCTGTCAGGCTGTATTCAGCTGTACCTGCGCTCCGCTCAGGGTACGGTGAGAACCTGCCCGTCCAGCCACTCCAGAAGTTGTGCTCGCCAGTGCTGGCGGGAGAGCATTTCCTGATGCCGAGCTTCGGGAGAAAGCCACAACCAGGCGGGCTCGCCCGCCAGCTGATGAAGTCGTTTGCCATGGGAGCAGGGCACGACGAGGTCTGCGCAGCCATGCATGATCAGTACAGGTATGGCCGGGCGCTGGGCCAGGTAATGCTCGGGACTGAAGTCGTCGCGAATGGTCCAGGCCAGCGGGTAGCGAAACAGTGTGGTCAGCCAGGGCTCCGCCAGCTTTTCGCGGGCGATGCGTCGGTAGCTGGAGAACGCGCTGTCCAAAATCAGCGCGCTGACCTGATCTGGCGGGCTTTGCGCAACGAGGGTGGCGGCAACCGCACCGCCAAGGCTTTGCCCAAGCACCACCAGAGGCAGGTGCTGGGTTTGCGCTTGCTGGGCGGCCCATTCAAGCCCGGCTTCAGCATCCTGATACACGCTGGGTATGTCCGGCGAGCCTTGCGACAAGCCAAAGCCGCGATAGTCGAGGATGAACAGGTCCCAGCCGGAAAACGTTATCCAGCTTATGGCGCCCAGGTGCGTGCTGATATTTTCCGCATTGCCATGCAAAAAATAGATCACCCCTTTGGTGCGCTCGTTATCACTCAATCGCGCGGGCAACCACCAGCCGTGCAGGCGTGTGCCATCCGCTGCTCGCAGATGCACGTCCGCATACGGCATGCCGAGCTGGTCGGGAGTGCCGCGCAAGCCAGGTTCGGGCAGGTAGAAGAAATGGCCGCAGCCGGAAAGCAGGCCCATCATCAGGCCCAGCAGCAAGGTGCGGATCAGGGGAGGCAGGAGCATCGAAATGCGCATCGCTGGTGAGGGATGGAGCAGCCTGCATGTCCTAGCGGCATGCAGGCTGCTCGACAGGTTCAGGCTTGATCAGACTGCGGTGCGCTGCTTGAGGAAGCTGAGGATATCGTCGACAGCCACGGCCTGGGTTTCGCTGTCGCGGCGACCCTTGTATTCCAGGGTGCCTTCGCCCAGGCCGCGATCGCTGACCACGATGCGGTGCGGAATGCCGATCAGTTCCATGTCGGCAAACTTCACGCCGGGGCTGGTCTTCTTGTCGCGGTCATCGAGCAGGACGTCGTAACCGGCTGCGGACAGCTGTGCGTACAACTGATCAGTGGCCAGTTTGACCGCTTCGTTCTCGTACTTCATCGGCACGATGGCGATCTGGAAGGGCGCCAGGGCGTCCGGCCAGAGAATCCCGCGATCGTCGTAGTTCTGCTCGATGGCAGCGGCTACCACGCGAGAAACACCAATGCCGTAGCAGCCCATGATCAGCGTGATCGGCTTGCCTTGTTCGCCCAAAACCTTGAGGTTCATGGCCTCGCTGTACTTGGTGCCCAGCTGGAAGATGTGCCCGACTTCGATGCCGCGCTTGATCTCCAGAGTGCCTTGGCCATCAGGGCTCGGGTCACCGGCCACCACGTTGCGCAGGTCAGCTACCAGCGGCAGGGGCAGGTCGCGTTCCCAGTTGATGCCGAAGAAGTGCTTGTCGTCCTCGTTGGCGCCCGCGCCGAAATCGCTCATCAGCGCCACGGAGCGGTCGATGATGCAAGGAATCGGCAGGTTGACCGGGCCAAGGGAGCCTGGACCGGCGCCAATGGCGGTGCGAATTTCGGCTTCCGAGGCGAATACCAACGGATCGGCGACCTGCTCCAGGTGGGCGGCCTTGATCTCGTTCAACTCGTGATCACCACGGACGATCAGGGCGACCAGTTGGCCTTCTTCGGCGCCATGCACCACCAGAGTCTTGATGGTCTTCTCGATCGGCAGGTTATAGCGCTCTACCAGTTCGGCAATGGTCTTGGCATCAGGGGTGTCGACCAGGCGCATGGCTTCGGTGGCGACGCCGCGCTCTTTCTCACGCGGGATGGCTTCGGCCTTCTCGATGTTGGCGGCGTAGTCGGAGCTGTCGCTGAAGGCGATGTCGTCTTCACCGGACTCGGCCAGTACGTGAAATTCGTGGGAGCCGGTGCCGCCGATGGAGCCGGTGTCGGCTTGTACCGGACGGAAGTTCAGGCCCAGGCGGGTGAACACATTGCAGTAGGCCTGGTGCATGCGGTCGTAGGTTTCCTGCAGGGAATCCTGGGACAGGTGGAAGGAGTAAGCATCCTTCATGATGAATTCGCGGCCGCGCATCAGACCGAAGCGCGGACGGATTTCGTCGCGGAACTTGGTCTGAATCTGGAAGAAGTTGATCGGCAGTTGCTTGTAGCTGTTCAGCTCGTTGCGTGCCAGATCGGTGATGACTTCTTCATGGGTCGGGCCGACGCAAAAATCCCGCTGATGGCGGTCTTTCAAGCGCAGCAGCTCAGGGCCGTATTGTTCCCAGCGGCCGGATTCTTGCCACAGTTCGGCGGGCTGGATGGCGGGCATCAGCACTTCCAGTGCACCTGCCTTGGTCATTTCATCACGTACGATGGCTTCCGCCTTGCGCAGGGCGCGCAGGCCCAGTGGCAGCCAGGTGTACAGACCGGAGGCGAGTTTGCGGATCATCCCGGCGCGCAGCAGCAGTTGGTGGCTGATGACCACTGCATCGGACGGGGTTTCTTTCAGGGTCGAGAGCAGATACTGACTGGTACGCATGTTTGGCCGTTTTGTCCGTTGCGAGTGCGAGAGTGAGCTGGGCATTGTACGGCGCCAGTATAGTGCCGTACAGGCGACAGAGCCGGAGGGGTGAAGATGACGGTGTTGACTGCCGAGCAGGTGCAGGACTTGATTCGTGGGGGGGTGCCGATGGCCGAGGATATCGATTTGCGTATCGAGCGTCTGACTGCGGAGTGTGCAGTGGCGCGGGTGCCGTTTCAGCCGCGCCTGGTGCGTCCTGGCGGTACGCTGTCCGGGCCGACGCTCATGGCCCTGGCCGATGCCGCCATGTACGCAGTGGTGCTCGGTGCCTTGGGACGGGTGGAGATGGCGGTGACCAGTAACCTGAATATCAACTTTCTGGCCCGTCCAGTGCCGGTGGACCTGCTGGCCGAGGCGCGCATCCTGCGTTTGAGCAAACGCCAGGCCGTGTGTGAGGTATCGTTGCATTCGGCCGGCAACGAAGACGTGTTGGTGGCTCATGTCACCGGAACCTACGCTTTGCCATTGTGAGGCGTGGCTCCTGCCGGCGCATACCCTGTGGCGCGCTGTCTTTGTGGGGCCGATTTCATATCGGCCGACGGAGCCTGCGCTGCCGGCACAAGAAATAAGAAGCCCGGCTGATGCCGGGCTTCTTCATATAGGAGCGAGTGGGTTACAGAATGCTCAGCGGGTACTCGGCGATCAGGCGGATCTCGTCGATGCTCGGCGAGCCGTAGTAGACACCATCGCTGCTGCGGTAGGTGGCTTGCCGGATACGCAGGTTCAGGTCCTTGGCCGGGCCGTCCTGAAACACATACCTCACCTGGATATCACGTTCCCATTCCTTGCCATTGTCGGTGGTGGCCGTTTTGGCATCACTACCATGAACGTAGCGGGCCATGAAACTCAGGCCTGGAACACCGAACGCGGCCATATCGAGATCGTAGCGAGCCTGCCAGGATTTCTCATCATAGGAGTTGAAGTCGGAGCGCTGCACCGAGTTGGCGAGGAAAACGGCACCACCGCCATCAATACCGTAATCATAGCCAATGGTATACGGGTCTCCGTCTGAGTCCACTGACCGATAACCACCAATGGATTTCTGATAGGCCAGCATGAACGTATGCGCGCTCAGCGTATAGGCGGCAGACAGGCTCCAGATAGTGTTGTCTTCATCGCTGCCGGTGCCGGTGTATTCGGCGTCGTAGTCGGTCTGGTAGATGTTGAAGTCGAAGGCCAGGGACTGTTCATCGGCGAGGCCCATTGTGTAATTCAGATTGCCATACCATTTTTGGAAGGCATCTTTCAGATCCGAGTAATACAGCGTGGCGCTCATCACGTCGCTAAAGGTGTAAGTACCACCAATGAAGTCGGCGCGTCTAAGTCCTAGGCTGTCTTCACCGGTCTGGGCTTGTGCATTCAATGCTGTGAAGTGACCGGCATTTAACTCCAGCCCGGCAAGTTCGCTGCTGGTCAGCATGAAGCCCGTGGCGGTTTCCGGCAGCAGGCGGCTGTCATCAGTGGCAAATACCGGCAAACCCACGAATTGCTCACCGTATTTCAAGGTAGTGCTAGAGACGCGCGCCTTGATGGCGCCGCCCGCCTCGGAATAGTCGTCCTGGGAGCGCCCATCGCTGCCGGTAGGAAACAGGCCGCTGCCTGTGCGACCACGACCGCTGTCCAACTTCAGGCCCAGCAGGCCGAAGGCGTCCACGCCAAAACCGACCGGCCCCTGGGTGAAACCCGATTCGAAGGTGGCGATGACGCCATGGCCCCATTCCTGCGGGTCATCATCACGAGCCGGGTCGTTACGGAAATCGCGAAAGAAGTACAGGTTACGGTTGAGAATGTTCAGGCTGCTGTCTTCGACAAAGCCCTGGGAGTCGGACTGGGCGCTGGCCAGGGCCAACTGCGAGGTGCCTGCGGCCACGGCCAAGGCGATTACACTCCACTTCATCACGTGCATGTGACTGCTCCTTTGGTTGTATTCAACGCCGCCTGAGAAACGGGTGGCTTTTTTTAGCTGTTTTGTGTTGCCGCTTCGGTATTGGTTATTTATTTATAGCGAATAAAAACAGTAGCCACATTTATCCGTTGTGACTGTGATGTCGAAAGCAAATGTTTCCAATCTGTCTATGGGTAAGTTGAAGGACTGCCATTGTTTGGCCATTACGCAATGATTGCTTTTTGATATCGCTAGCTACTGATTGGTGGCTCTTTGATATCAAGTCAGATAGATATCCATTGCATTCACTCATAGCAATAAATACGAACAAGTCAAAGGTGCTAGTGGTTTATCTTGCAAACTTAAACCGGCTTCGCAGAAAACGTATCCAACATTGGTCCGGTGCCTGTCGCGTGGCTACGCGTTTCGAACAATGAAAATCCGGAGGGGAGCGGGTATTCTGCGTGGCATCGCCTGACCCCAAGGGAAAGGCATCACTACAGGAGATAAGCGATGTTTGCCTTGGCCGAGCAACTACAACGGGACACGGTGCTATTAGGAGATTTCTCGCTCTGCAGCCTGTTGTTGATGAATGACGCGCAGTACCCCTGGTTCATCCTGGTGCCGCGTCGCGAGGATGTCAGTGAGCTGTTCCAGCTGGACGCAGACGATCAACTGCAGTTATGGACGGAAGCCACCTCGCTGGCGGAGATACTCAAAGACACCTTTGCCGCCGACAAGATGAACGTGGCCACCCTGGGCAACATGGTCAGCCAGCTGCATATGCACGTGATCGTGCGTCGCAAGGGGGATCCGGCCTGGCCTGCACCGGTGTGGGGGCAGCATCCGGCTCGCCCTTACACAGCTGAGGATATTCAGACCATTCGCGAGAAGTTGAAGCTGGTCTTGCCCGATGACTTCCGTTTTGCCGGGGAGAGCGCATGAGCCTGGAAGCGCGTATCGCCGATCTGGAAACCCGCCTGGCTTTTCAGGACGACACTATCCAGAGCCTGAACGACGAATTGGTGCAGCAGCAGCGGGTCCTCGAGCGACTGCAGATTCAGGTAATGGCGCTGTCGCGGCGCCAGGAAGAGCTGCAGGGCCAATTCGGCATTGATCAGGATGACGTGCCGCCGCCGCATTATTAACTGACTGGGCTGCACCGCGTGCAGCAAGCAGCTACAAGTTCAAGTCGCTGTGGAACGCGCGCTGCCGCCCATCCAGTGGGTCCTGAAAGCTCAGACCCTGGGCCAGAAGCTTGAGCGGCCGCTGGTAATCATCAGTGGTGTCGCCCAAGTCGGGATACAGTGGGTCATTGCAAATGGCGGCGCCCAGGCCCGCCATATGCAGGCGCAGCTGATGCTTGCGGCCGCTGACCGGATACAGGGCATAGCGCCAGCAATTGTCGAGTTCGGCATCAACCTCGATGCGCGTCTCGCTATTGGGCGTGCCGGCTGCTTCCTGCATGCGGAAGAAGGGTGTGCCGGGTTCCAGGCGAGACTGATGCCGCAAGGGAAATTCCAGGTGCGGCAGGGCGGGTGCCAGGGCCAGGTACCGCTTGGCGATACGCTGCTGGCGAAACAGCTCCTGATAACGGGTGCGGCTGTGCGGGTTGCAAGAGAATAGCACCAGGCCGGCGGTCAGCCGGTCGAGTCGGTGCAACGGCACCAGATCAGGATTGTCGAAGCGCTCGATCAGTCGGTTGAGCAGCGTCTCGCGCACATAGGCACCGGCCGGGATGACCGGCAAGAAGTGCGGCTTGTCGACCACCAGCAGATGCTCGTCGTGGAACAGCACGTTTTCCTCGAAAGGAATCGGTACTTCATCGATCACTTCGCGAAAGTATCGAATGCGCAACCCTTCGCGATGGGGATGCTCGGCGCCGATAGTCCGATGTTGCTCATCCAGCACACGGCCACGGGCAAACCGCTCGAGCCAGGTTTCGCGGGAAATGGCGGGAAGATGGGCGCACAGGCAGTCGAGTACCGTTGTCCAGGGACCGGCGGGCAGATGCAGGGTGCTGGGTTTCATAATGGGCAGTAGCGGCCTGCCGGGTTAACCATGCAGGCCGCGAGTGGCTCAGGCTTCTTGTTCGGAGAGTTTGCGTTCTGCGGCGATGCAAGCCGCTGCGGTGAACAGCACGTCGGTAGAGGAGTTCAATGCGGTTTCCGTGGAGTCCTGCAAAATGCCAATCACGAAGCCGATGGCAACCACCTGCATGGCGATTTCGTTGGGAATACCGAACAGGCTGCAGGCCAGCGGGATCAGCAGCAGCGAACCACCTGCCACGCCAGACGCACCACAAGCGCTGACCGAGGCCACGACGCACAGCAGGAGGGCGGTGAGGAAGTCTACCTGGATACCCAAGGTATGGGCCGCAGCCAGGCTTAGAACGCTGATGGTAACGGCGGCGCCGGCCATGTTGATGGTGGAGCCCAGCGGAATGGCCACCGAGTAGGTGTCTTCATGCAGGCCCAGGCGTTCGCAGATCTGCAGGTTGACCGGCACGTTGGCCGACGAGCTACGGGTGAAAAACGCGGTCACGCCACTCTCGCGCAAGATCATGAACACCAGTGGGTACGGATTTTGGCGAGTCTTCCAGAATACGATGGCCGGATTGATCACCAGTGCAACGAACAGCAGGCTACCAATCAGAACCACCAGCAAGTGGCCATAGCTGTACAGCGCCTGAATACCCGAATCGGCCAGCGTCGTGGCGACCAGGCCGAACACGCCCAGCGGGGCGAAGTGGATGACGATCTTGACGATCAGCATGACGCCCTTGGACAGATCACTGATTACGGTGCGCGTGGTTTCGCTGCCGTTGCGGATGGCCAGGCCCATGCCGATGGCCCAGGCCAGGATGCCGATGTAGTTGGCTTCCAGCAGAGCCTTGACCGGATTGCTCACCGCACTGAATAGTAAGGTGTTGAGTACTTCACCAATGCCTCCGGGCGGGGTAACGCCGGTGGCGGTGTCGGTCAGCGGCAGGGTGGTCGGCCACAGGCTGCTGGCAACCACAGCGACAACAGCGGCGGCCAGGGTGCCGATCACGTAAAGCACCAGAATCGGGCGGATATGGGTCGGTTGTCCTTGTTTGTGGTTGGCGATGGCCGAGGTAACCAAGAAAAACACCAAAACCGGGGCGACGGCTTTCAGCGCGGTGACGAACAGGTCGCCGAGGATGCTGACGTTGTCAGCGGCCTGGGGCAGCAGCAGGGCAAGCAGGATGCCTGCAACCAGGCCGGCGGTGATCTGGGCAACCAGACTGGTCCGTGTAATCAGATGCAAGAGCGGACGTTGAAACATGATGGATGAATTCCTGGTTTTGCGAATGGCTTGAAGGCCAAGCGAGGCAGATGCACGTGAAGCCGGGATTCGGTTCAAAAAAACCTGCCGCCGGTGATTAGCATCTGGGCTGGCTTTTAACTGAGTTCGGGGGCGGTAGGAAAAAGGCCGCGAACGGCATTTGTCATACAGAACCAGAACGGGCTTCTGAATAGAGTAATTCCGCAGAGCGGATGGCATCGTCTGAATAGGCGGCGATTACCGGCTCCGAAGGCCCTGGCTCGGGCGTTCAAGCAGCAGTCGAGGCAGGGGTGGCGCGGCGACGGAGCTGGAGCGCGGGCGATTTTAATGGTTTTGCCAGAATTTTGCGGCTTTTTCCCCAACCGCTAGTCATGAACGCCGGGGAGCCTGGAGATAGTGTTGGAAGAGCGGTAGGCGGAATACGTGCGGCACGGCCAAAAAACAAGGCTGTGTCTGCGTTAAGTGTTGCTAGCCGAAGGGCGGGCGCAACGACTGCGCCGCGCCTTCCCCTCGGCGCTGCAGGACATGATTTTGTAGGGGCGAATTCATTCGCCTGGCGCATGACTCCCAGGCCATATAGCCGCCACGACCAACGCAAAGGCATCAGCCGCGTAGTCCGTCGCCTCCCCGCAGGTGTCGGAAGACTCGGTGCTAGGCGAATGAATTCGCCCCTACCAGAGCCTGTGCCAGGCACGGTTTTCAGTGCGGGAGTCACGCCCTCGCGACGAATGCGGGGTAGTAGCCGTTGCAACAACTAACGCAGACGCAGCCAAAAAAACGCCACGTTGCTTAGGCAGACGTGGCGTTTTTTTCGTTTAAGGAGCAGGTGTGACGATCAGCGCCGGCTGGGCGAGGCGGCAATCACGTCTTCGGCCTGCAGGCCTTTGTCGCGTTGCATTACGGAGAACTCCACGCGCTGGCCTTCGATCAGGACCCGATGGCCTTCGCCGCGGATGGCTCGGAAGTGCACGAAGATATCGTCGCCCGAGTCGCGGGAAATGAACCCGAAACCCTTGGACGTATTGAACCACTTGACCGTGCCAGTTTCGCGGTTGCCCAGTTCCGAACTGGCGAAGCCTTGTGCAGGGCGAGTGTGCGATTGCGGCCAATGAATCACCACGTTCAGCAGTACGCCGAGGGTGGCAAGCAGCAGCCCTGCGGCAACGGCAGGTTGGCCGGCAAGGAAGTCAAGCGGGGCAAGCACAACCACGGCCTGGCAAACGACGCTCAAAATCAGCAGCACCGAGACCACGGCTTGCAGGGCGGGGTGTTTTTCACTCTCTCTGTAGATCACGAACGAGCCAAGCAGCAGGTTAAGCAGGCCGAACAGGAGCAGAAGTAATGCATCGGTTTGAAGGAGATAGGGCAAAGCCTCACTGCGCAGGCTTGGAGTGAAGGACAGCAGCAGGGCGGCTAGGCCCGTTAGCAAATGAAGGATTCTCAGCATGGGGATGAACTCATTTTGGTAAAGGCAAGAGAAAGAGCCAGCCAGCAGCGGCACTCTGATAAGGATGTGGAGAGGTCGTGTCTGACTAGCCTATGCATCGCAAATCCTGTTGCGCGGTGCACAGGCGTATTTAACCGCAAAGCGCGGACTCTCTCAAATCGATGCGAAGACGAAAGGGAAATGGTTCGAGTTGTGGCAGGTAAGTGGTCTGGAACGGGTTCGCCAGGCGCTGAGTCTGCCAGGGGCACGGTAGTCGGGAGGCCAGGCTGGCCTCCCGGCTCTCGGTCAGGCGGCCAGAAGGCTGCGCAACATCCAGGCGGTTTTTTCATGCACCTGCATGCGCTGGGTCAGCAGGTCGGCGGTGGGTTCGTCGCTGACTTTTTCCAGCAAGGGGAAAATGCCTCGGGCGGTCCGCACCACGGCTTCCTGGCCCTGGACCAGGAGTTTGATCATGTTTTCGGCGGCCGGAATGCCCTCGTCTTCCTTGATCGAAGACAGGCGCGCATAGGCTGCATAGGTGCCTGGCGCCGGGAAGCCTAGGGCGCGAATGCGTTCGGCTATGGCGTCTACCGCCAAGGCGAGCTCGGTGTATTGCGTCTCGAACATCAGGTGCAGGGTATTGAACATCGGCCCGGTGACATTCCAGTGAAAATTATGGGTTTTCAGGTAAAGCGTATACGTGTCGGCGAGCAAGCGAGACAGGCCTTCGGCGATTGCCGAGCGGTCTTGTTCGGAAATTCCAATGTTGATGTCCATGATGGCTCCTCCTGTGAATGGGAATGCTGCCTAACATAGAGTGCTGGTGCGCCCCGTGGTGCCCGGTGGGGGAGAACCGATGGGGATGAAGCCGTTGGCGTGCGTCGCCGTCGGCTGCGCGATGGCGATTAACCCTATATAATCTCGCGCTTTGCCACCTTTGCCCGAGCGTACGTGAGTCGTCCGGGTACGCGTGGTCGGCCAAGACGAATCCAGACTCAAGAGAAGCGAAAAACACCATGATGCGCAGCCACTATTGCGGCCAGTTGAACGAGGGCCTCGACGGCCAGGAAATCACTCTTTGCGGTTGGGTTCATCGTCGCCGCGACCACGGCGGGGTGATTTTTCTCGATATCCGCGACCGTGAAGGTCTGGCCCAGGTGGTATTCGATCCGGATCGCGCGGAAACCTTCGCCAAGGCCGACCGGGTGCGCAGCGAATATGTGGTGAAGATTACCGGCAAGGTGCGTCTGCGTCCGGAAGGCGCGCGCAACCCGAACATGGCCTCCGGCGCTATCGAAGTGCTGGGTTATGAGCTGGACGTGCTCAACGAAGCCGAGACCCCGCCGTTCCCGCTGAACGAATACAGCGACGTCGGCGAGGAAACACGTCTGCGTTATCGCTTCATCGATCTGCGTCGCCCGGAAATGGCCGAGAAGCTCAAGCTGCGCTCGCGCATCACCAGCAGCATTCGCCGCTACCTGGATGAAAACGGCTTCCTGGACGTCGAAACGCCGATTCTCACCCGCGCCACTCCGGAAGGTGCTCGCGACTATCTGGTGCCGAGCCGCACCCATGCCGGCAGCTTCTTCGCCCTGCCGCAATCGCCCCAGCTGTTCAAGCAGCTGCTGATGGTTGCCGGCTTCGACCGCTACTACCAGATCGCCAAATGCTTCCGCGACGAAGACCTGCGCGCCGACCGTCAGCCCGAGTTCACCCAGATCGACATCGAGACCAGCTTCCTCGATGAGGCGGACATCATGGGTATTACCGAGAAGATGATCCGCCAGTTGTTCAAGGAAGTGCTCGACGTCGAGTTTGGCGAGCTGCCGCACATGTCCTTGGCCGAAGCCATGCGCCGCTTCGGTTCCGACAAGCCGGACCTGCGCATTCCGCTGGAACTGGTGGATGTCGAGGATCAACTCAAGGACGTTGAGTTCAAGGTGTTCGCTGGCCCGGCCAACGACCCCAAATGCCGCGTTACCGCACTGCGCGTGCCGGGCGGTGCGAGCATGCCGCGCAAGCAGATTGACGACTACACCAAGTTCGTCGGCATCTACGGTGCCAAGGGCCTGGCCTACATCAAGGTCAACGAGCGCGCTGCCGGTGTGGAAGGATTGCAGTCGCCGATCGTCAAGAACATCCCGCTGGACAACATTAATGTGATCCTCGATCGCGTCGGTGCGGTGGACGGCGACATCGTATTCTTCGGTGCTGACAAGTCGAAGATCGTGTCCGAAGCACTGGGTGCGCTGCGCATCAAGCTGGGCCATGACCTGAACCTGCTGACGTGCGAATGGGCGCCGCTGTGGGTCGTCGACTTCCCAATGTTCGAAGAAAACGACGACGGCAGCCTGACTGCCATGCATCACCCGTTCACCGCGCCCAAGTGCAGCCCGGCCGAACTGGAGGCCAACCCGGCCACCGCGTTGTCGCGCGCCTACGACATGGTGCTGAACGGTACCGAGCTGGGCGGCGGTTCGATCCGTATCCACGACAAGAAGATGCAGGAAACGGTCTTCCGCGTACTGGGCATCAGTGCCGAAGAGCAGCAGGAGAAGTTCGGCTTCCTGCTCGATGCCCTGAAATTTGGCGCGCCGCCGCACGGTGGTCTGGCTTTTGGTCTGGACCGCCTGGTGATGCTGATGACCGGCGCGGATTCGATTCGCGAGGTCATTGCCTTCCCCAAAACCCAGAGTGCGGCCTGTGTCATGACCCAGGCGCCGGGCGAGGTGGACAACAAGGCGCTACGCGAATTGCACATTCGCTTGCGCGAGCAACCCAAGGCCGAATAAGCCTACCCCTGGAGCCTGGTTTTGCCAGGCTCCTTCGTCTCGGGCATGCTCGGACGAATAATCGTTGTCGGCTGACAGGCTATTACACGCCTAGGCTCGACAATCGATGCATTTCATAGGGTGGTGAACATTCACCCTAGGTTCTGGTTACACGATTAGACAGGAGCGAGTCATGGCTGGTCATTCCAAATGGGCCAATATCAAGCACCGTAAAGAGCGCCAGGATGCCAAGCGCGGGAAGATCTTCACCAAGCTGATCCGCGAGCTCACCGTAGCTGCCAAGCACGGTGGCGGCGTACCGGCTGACAACCCGCGCCTACGCCTGGCTGTGGAAAAGGCACTGACCGCCAACATGACCCGCGATGTGATCGATCGCGCCATTGCCCGTGGTGCCGGTACCAACGAAGCCGACAACATGGTCGAGCTGAGCTACGAGGGGTATGCACCAAGCGGCGTGGCGATCATCGTCGAGGCCATGACCGATAACCGCAACCGTACCGCGGCCGAAGTGCGCCATGCCTTCAACAAGCACGGCGGCAACCTGGGCACTGATGGCTCGGTGGCCTACATGTTCGATCGCAAGGGGCAGATCAGCTATGCGCCGGGTGTCGACGAAGACGCACTGATGGAAGCTGCGCTGGAAGCCGGAGCGGACGATGTGGTCGGCGAGGAAGACGGTTCCGTGCAGGTTTACACCAGCTTTGCCGATTTCCTGGGCGTCAACGAGGCGTTGACCACCGCCGGCTTCAAGGGTGACGAGGCGGAAGTGGCCATGATTCCCTCAATAGCCGCGCCGGTCGCCGATCTGGAAACTGCGCAGAAGGTGATGCGCCTGATCGATGCCCTCGAAGATCTGGACGACGTGCAGAACGTCTACCACAACGCGGAAATCCCCGACGAGCTCATGGAGCAGCTCGGCTGATCCTGATTGCATGACGCGGCCGGAAGATCGCTATGGCGCGCTTCCGGCTTTTTTTTATGGAGGCGTCATCTGCATTTTGCGGCCTGGTGCGTAGGCCGACTGCCGCTAGCGCCAGCCAGGCACGGTCCGTATACTCGCTCGCTGGATAAATAAACAGTACGGCGACAGGCATGACGCTGATTTTGGGGATTGATCCCGGCTCGCGTATCACCGGCTATGGCGTGGTGCGCGACACCGGGCGGGGTTGCGAGTACATCGCCTCCGGGTGCATTCGCACCGGCAGCGGCGAGCTCTCGGATCGTTTGAAAATGGTGTTTCGTGGCGTTAGCGAAGTAATCCAGACCTACGGGCCCGTGACCATGGGCATCGAGCAGGTGTTCATGGCGCGTAACGCCGATTCGGCATTGAAACTGGGGCAGGCGCGCGGGGCGGCCATCGTCGCTGGCGCCGAAGCGGGGCTGCAAATCGCCGAGTACACCGCCACCCAGGTCAAGCAGGCCATCGCCGGCACGGGTGGTGCGGACAAGCAGCAGGTGCAGATGATGGTCATGCATCTGCTTAAGCTGATACAAAAACCACAGATTGATGCCTCCGATGCGCTGGCCATTGCTTTGTGCCATGCCCATCATCGCCAGAGCCTGATACCCCACGGACTGACCACGGCCAAGCGCCGCGGCGGACGTTTGCGGTTGTAACGCACTGGCTTCAAGGCGCACGGTAAAAATAAATTTGCTTGGTGCGGGAGGCAGTCCCGCTTCGTGGAGGATGCAGGGCAGTGATAGGACGATTGCGTGGAACTCTGGCGGACAAACAGCCGCCCCATGTGCTTCTGGATGTAAATGGTGTGGGCTATGAGCTGGAAGTGCCGATGAACACGCTTTATCGTCTGCCGGCCCTGGAGCAACCCGTCACACTGCATACTCACATGGTGGTGCGCGAAGATGCCCAGCTGCTGTATGGCTTTTTTGAAAAGCGCGAGCGCGAGCTGTTCCGTGAGCTGATCCGCCTCAATGGCGTAGGGCCCAAGCTGGCACTGGCGCTCATGTCTGGGCTGGAAATCGATGAGCTGGTGCGCTGCGTGCAGGCTCAGGACACGTCCACGCTGATGAAGATTCCCGGCATAGGCAAGAAAACAGCCGAGCGTCTGCTGGTGGAATTGAAAGACCGTTTCAAGGCATGGGAAAACATTTCAGGTATTTCCACGCTGGTTACGGAACCCCTTAACGTAACGGCAGTCTCAAGCGCGCAAAATGATGCCGTCAGTGCGCTGATCAGTCTGGGGTTCAAACCGCAGGAAGCCAGTCGTGCAGTAACCGCCGTGCAGGAGGATGGTTTGAGCAGTGAAGAATTGATCCGTCGCGCATTGAAGGGAATGATCTAAGTGATCGAAGCCGATCGTTTGATTACCGCCACCGGCCGCGACCGCGAAGAGCAGCAGGATCGCGCCATTCGACCGCTGAATCTGGCCGACTATATTGGCCAGCCGGTGGTGCGCGAACAGATGCAGTTGTTTATTCAGGCGGCGCGGGCGCGCAGCGAAGCGCTGGACCATACCTTGATCTTCGGCCCGCCAGGGCTGGGCAAGACGACGCTGGCGAACATCATTGCCCAGGAAATGGGCGTGTCGATCAAGAGCACCTCGGGGCCGGTACTCGAGCGGCCTGGCGATCTCGCCGCCTTGCTGACCAATCTGGAAGCCGGCGATGTGTTGTTCGTCGATGAGATTCATCGTCTGTCACCCATCGTCGAAGAAGTGCTGTACCCGGCCATGGAAGACTTCCAGCTGGACATCATGATCGGCGAAGGCCCGGCTGCGCGTTCGATCAAGCTGGATCTGCCACCGTTCACCCTGGTGGGTGCCACCACGCGTGCCGGCATGCTGACCAACCCGCTGCGTGACCGCTTCGGCATTGTGCAGCGTCTCGAGTTTTATTCCACCGAGGATTTGACCACCATCGTCATGCGCTCGGCCGGCATTCTCGGCCTGCCCATTGAGGTTGAAGGCGCGTTCGAGATCGCCCGTCGCGCGCGCGGCACGCCACGCATCGCCAACCGCCTGTTGCGTCGAGTGCGCGACTTTGCCGAGGTGCGTGGCAAGGGTGAAATTACCCGGTCAATTGCCGACCTGGCGTTGAACATGCTGGATGTGGACGAGCGGGGCTTCGATCATCAGGATCGCCGCCTTCTGCTGACCCTGATTGAAAAGTTCGACGGTGGGCCGGTCGGTGTGGACAGCCTGGCGGCTGCCATCAGCGAGGAGCGCCACACCATCGAGGATGTCCTGGAACCCTACCTGATCCAGCAGGGCTATATGATGCGCACGCCGCGCGGGCGGGTTGTGACGCGGCATGCTTACCTGCATTTCGGGCTGAACCTGCCCAAGCGTTTGAACGAGATCGCGGTCGATTCACTGGCCGACGACGCCGAGCTGTAACCCTGGAGTGCGTATTACAAGCATGTCTGCAGTCAAAGAACCTTTTTCCCATGGTTGCCGGGTGTATTACGAAGACACCGATGCCGGCGGCGTCGTGTACTACGTCAACTACCTGAAGTTCATGGAGCGGGCGCGCACCGAGCGGCTGCGTGAGCTGGGGTTTGCCCAGTCGCAACTGGCCGGTGACAACCTGCTGTTCGTGGTGCATTCCAATGAGGTGCGTTACCACGCGCCGGCACGTCTGGATGATGAATTGCAGGTCAGTGCCGAGGTGGTCGAGTTGAACCGTGCCAGCCTGTGTTTCCGTCAACAGGTACGCCGGACCCGTGATGCTGCGCTGCTCTGCGAAGGTCGATTTATGATCGCTTGCGTGCGCGCCGATAATTTCAAACCCCGGGCCATTCCCGATGTGCTGCGCGCAGCCTTCGCCGCCGACCTGGGCCCCCTTTCAGCAGGAGAGTAAGCGTGGAAGCCAACGCCGTTGACCATATGTCCATGTGGAGCCTGATCAGTAACGCCAGCGTGGTGGTGCAACTGGTCATGCTCATTCTGGTGGCTGCTTCGATCACCTCGTGGGTCATGATTTTCCAGCGCGGCAGCCTGCTGCGCGCTGCGCGCAGCTCTCTGGAAGCGTTCGAAGAGCGCTTCTGGTCGGGTATCGACCTGTCCAAGCTGTATCGTCAGGCCGGCAGTAGTCCTGACCCGGATTGCGGTGTGGAGCAGATCTTCCGTGCCGGTTTCAAGGAATTCTCGCGCCTGCGCCAGCAAACCGGTGTAAGTGCGGATGCAGTGATGGATGGCGTGGCGCGGGCCATGCGCGTGGCCATTTCCCGTGAGGAAGAGAAGCTCGAACAGTCACTGCCGTTCCTGGCCACGGTCGGTTCCACCAGCCCGTATATCGGCTTGTTCGGTACCGTGTGGGGCATCATGAATTCGTTCCGGGGTCTTGCCCAAGTGCAACAGGCCACCCTGGCCACCGTGGCGCCGGGTATCGCCGAAGCGCTGATTGCCACCGCGATTGGCTTGTTCGCGGCCATTCCGGCCGTTATCGCCTACAACCGCTTCGCGGCTCGTGGCGAGGCGCTGATTGCCCGCTACTACACCTTCGCCGATGAGTTCCAGGCGATTCTGCACCGCAAGGTGCACACCTCGGACGAGTGAGGCCTGCCTGATGGCCAGAATTCGCAACAGACGCAAGCCGGTTTCGGAAATGAACGTGGTGCCTTACATCGACGTGATGCTGGTGCTGCTGGTGATTTTCATGGTGACCGCGCCGATGCTCAATCAGGGGGTCAAGGTTGACCTGCCCCAGGTTTCCAGCGAGGTCCTGCCCCAGGACAACAATGCTCGCGTGCTGACCATTTCGATCAAGGCCGACAAGAGCTATTACTGGAACATGGGCGAAGAGGTTCAGCCCGATCAGGACAAGAGCAGCGAGTCGGCGGTTTCGCTGGACAGTCTGGTCGGTGCGGTAAAAGGCATCATGGCCGAGAACAGTCGTCAGGGTAAGAAGGTGCAGGTCTACGTGCGTGGCGACAAGACAGTCGATTACGGTTCGGTGATGGCCGTGATGGGTGGGTTGCAGCAGGCCGGCGTAGGCAATGTCGGCCTGATCACTGAGGCGCCCTGATGCACCAGCCCTTGCGTTCGGCTTCGCAAAGCTATTTCTGGCCAGTGATCTGGGCGGTGTCTCTGCACGCCCTGATGTTCGCCTTGCTGTTTGTCAGCTTTTCGCGAACCCCGGACCTGCCGCCTTCACGGCCTGTTGTGCAGGCCACTTTGTATCAGCTGAAATCCCAGAGCCAGGCCGAAACCCAAACTCAGCAAAAGACCGCTGGGGAAGCGCAAAAGACTGCGGCTCGGGAATTCGAAATGGAGCAGTTGGAACAGCGCAAGGCTGAAGAACAGCGTGTGGCCGCTGCTAAGCAGGCGGAACAAAAACGCGCTGAAGATGCTCGAAAGGCAGATGAGGCCAAGAAGGCCGCAGCCCGCAAAGCGGCCGAAGCCAAGGCTGCTGAGCAGAAGCGGGCTGCTGAGATTGCGATGAAAAAGGCCGAGGATCAGGCCAAGCAGAAAGCCGCCGAAGAAGCGAAGAAAAAAGCTGCCGCCGAGGCTGAAAAGAAAAAGGTCGCCGAGGCAGCCGAGAAGAAGGCGGCTGCAGAAGCTGCCAAAAAAGAAGCCGCGGAAGATGCAAGGCGCAAGGCCGAAGAAGACAAGAAAGCCCAGGCGCTGGCCGAGCTTCTTGCTGAGGATACTCGCCGCGCCCAGGCCAAGGCCGATCTTCATGCGCAGCAGGTGGCGGGCAGCATCGATGACTTGATCATCAACCTGATCAGCCAGCAATGGCGGCGTCCGCCAACGGCGCGCCAGGGGATGAGCGTCGAGCTGCTGATCGAGATGTTGCCCGATGGCACCATCAGCAACGCCGGCGTCACGCGTACCAGTGGCGATCCTGCCTTTGATAATTCGGCCGTCGCCGCCGTACGCAGCGTTGGACGTATTCCAGAAATTCAGACACTGGACAGCGGGCTTTTCGAGTCGCTGTACCGCAAGCGCCGCATTATCTTCAAGCCGGAGGATTTGAGTCCGTGAATAGCCTGATTCGTGTCGCCTTGCTGGGCCTGGCTCTGCTGGCTGGCACTGTGCACGCAGCTGACCCGTTGCTGATCACCAGCGGCACCGACCGTGCCACTCCGATTGCAGTCGTGCCCTTTGGCTGGGAGGGCAGCACCGTGCTTCCCGAGGACATGGCCAGCATCATTGGCAATGATCTGCGTAATTCCGGCATCTTCGAGCCCATTCCACGGCAGAACATGATCAGTCTGCCGAACCGTGCAGAAGAGATCATTTATCGCGACTGGCAGGCACTGGGTGCGCAGTATGTGTTGCTGGGCAGCCTGGTACCGGTGAGCGGACGCTTGCAGGTGCAGTTCGCCCTGTTCAACGTGACGACCCAACAGCAATTGCTGGCGGGCAGCGTGACGGGTACCAGCGCACAGTTGCGCGACATGGCTCACCATGTTGCTGATCAGGCCTTTGAAAAGCTCACCGGCACCAAGGGAGCGTTTTCGACCCGCCTGCTATACGTGACCGCGGAGCGGCTGGGCACGACCAATACGCGCTACACCTTGCAACGCTCCGATTACGATGGTGCTCGTGCTGTGACCCTGTTGCAGTCCCGCGAGCCGATCCTGTCGCCGCGCTATGCGCCGGATGGCAAGCGAATCGCCTATGTCTCTTTCGAGCAGAAGCGTCCACGGATTTTCATTCAGCATGTCGACACCGGCCGGCGCGAGCAGATCACCAACTTCGAAGGGTTGAATGGCGCACCGGCGTTTTCGCCTGACGGCAACCGCCTGGCCTTCGTGCTCTCCAAGGACGGCAATCCGGAAATCTATGTCATGGACCTGGCATCTCGCCAATTGCAGCGGGTCACGAATCATTACGCCATCGATACCGAGCCGTTCTGGGGGCGCGATGGGCAAACGCTATATTTCACATCCGACCGGGCGGGTCGTCCGCAAATTTACAAACAGCGCCTCGGCAGCAATGCGGCGGAGCGGGTCACGTTCGTAGGCAATTACAACGCCAACCCGAAACTGTCGGCCGATGAAAAGACTCTGGTGATGATCCATCGCCAGGATGGCTATACCAATTTCAAGGTGGCCGCACAGGATTTGCAGCGCGGAAACTTGCGCATTCTCTCAGATACGACGCTGGATGAGTCGCCTACTGTTGCGCCTAATGGCACCATGCTAACCTACGCCACTCGTCGGCAAGGACGCGAGGTTTTAATGCTCGTTTCCGTCAATGGACGAGTCAGGCTGCCGCTTCCCACCGCGCAGGGGGAAGTTAGAGAACCTTCCTGGTCTCCTTACCTGAACTGACATGGCGTCAATTTGTTCTCCTTTCAATCACTCGTAAAACTGGGGTTTTTAAAATGGAAATGCTGAAGTTTGGTAAGTTCGCTGCTCTGGCTCTGGCCATGGCTGTTGCTGCTGGTTGTGCTTCGCAAGGTGGCGATACCGCCGGTGAAACCACTGACCAAGACGCTGGTTATGCAACCGACGCGAACGCCAATGCTGTCGAAACCAACGGTTTCGATACCTCTGCTCAGGATGCAGAAGCCGCCCTGCGTGCTATCACCACCTTCTACTTCGAATACGACAGCTCGGATCTGAAGCCGGAAGCCATGCGCGCTCTGGATGCCCATGCCAAGGTTCTGCAGAACTCCGGCGTGCGTGTAGTTCTGGAAGGTCACACCGACGAGCGCGGCACCCGCGAATACAACATGGCCCTGGGCGAGCGTCGTTCCGCTGCCGTTCAGCGTTACTTGGTTCTGCAAGGTGTTTCCCCGGCTCAGCTGGAACTGGTGTCCTACGGCGAAGAGCGTCCGGTTGCTACCGGCAGCGACGAGCAGTCCTGGTCCCAGAACCGTCGCGTCGAACTGCGTAAGTAATAGTCATGGGTAAGTGCCGTCACGTATTGATTGCCCTGGTTGCCAGCTTTCCGCTGGCGGTCATGGCTCAAGTACCCGTGGTGGAAGGGGGAGCCAGCTACGGCAGGCTTCCTCCCTTGCCCACCGCAAGCGGCGCCCGCGATGCCTATGTCGGGGGAGGGATGACCGTCCCTCCCTCGGCACAGGGCGGACTGTTCATTCAGCTGCAGCAGATGCAGGAAGAGCTTGCCAGTCTGCGCGGCATGATCGAAGAGCAGCAGTATGAAATCCAGCGCCTGAAACAGGAAAGCCTGGAGCGTTATCAGGAGCTCGATCGGCGCATTTCAGAAAGTGCCGGAGCTGCCTCAAATCGAACGGCCATAGGTGAAACAGTCGCCAATGGCACCCCGGCCTCGGAGCCGGCCGACGCGGCGCCAGCGGACCCAGAGAAGGAAAAGCTGTACTACGACGCTGCCTTCGACTTGATCAAATCCAAGGACTTCGCCAAGGCTGATCAGGCATTCAACGCCTTCCTGCGACAGTATCCGAACAGCCGTTATGCCGGCAATGCACAGTATTGGCTGGGTGAAGTGAGCCTGGTTCAAGGCAGGCTGGAAGAAGCCGGGCAGGCCTTTGCCAAGGTGAGCCATGCTTATCCCAAACATAACAAGGTGCCAGATTCGTTATACAAATTGGCTGACGTCGAGCGCCGCCTGGGCAATATCGATAAAGCTAGAACGGCTTTGCAGCAGGTGATCGCCCAGTATCCTGGGAGTTCGGCCGCGAAGCTGGCGCAGCGGGACCTGGATAACCTGCGCTGAGACATGCACCTGCCAAAGCCCGCGTCTGCCGCGGGCTTTTTATTTGCGGGTCGAAAGGCAGCGCTTGGTGTTCGTGTGCGCTGCAGGGCGCTAAGCGAGACGATGATCATCCATGCTCGTCAGCTGCTGGGAGTCGACTATGGTTGATGATGGAAGGCCGTAGTGCGACAAAGTGGGGCGCAGCAGAGGGCTTTGCTGTGGCGGGGAAGACCGAGCCCCGGGATACCTATGATTTTTTTCACAATTTTCTTGAATTGCTGAGTGAAATCATTATCATGCAACGCCGTTGGGGTCGTTAGCTCAGTTGGTAGAGCAGTTGACTCTTAATCAATTGGTCGTAGGTTCGAGCCCTACACGACCCACCACTTCCAACGGTGTGGAAGTGCCTTCAAGAGCGGTTGGATTCTTGAAAAAGTAAAGTGATCAGTGGCAAAGGCATCATCGGGTCGTTAGCTCAGTTGGTAGAGCAGTTGACTCTTAATCAATTGGTCGTAGGTTCGAGCCCTACACGACCCACCAATTGTTCCTCTTGCAGAGGAAGCAAGAAGCCGGAAAATGACCTGAGAGGGTAATTCTCCGGCTTTTTCGTATGCGCAGTATCTCACTGCCCTGGTTCGGCTGTTGTAGAGGGGCGGTGTATACTCGCTTTCCGCACCGCAGTATCAGCAGGTCCCGCGATTATGTCTCATGTCTCCGAACGCATTCTGGTTCAAGCCCATCTCGACGCCAAGCAGCCCAAGCCGCTGACGCCTGCCGAGGAGGACGCTTATCGCCAGGATATCGCCGCCGAACTGAAGAAGCAGAATGCGGTACTGGTCGCTCACTATTACTGCGATCCGGTGCTGCAGGCGCTGGCTGAAGAAACCGGCGGCTGTGTGGCCGATTCGCTGGAAATGGCCCGTTTCGGCAGCCAGCATCCGGCGCAGACATTGGTGGTAGCCGGTGTCAAGTTCATGGGCGAAACCGCCAAAATTCTCAACCCCGAAAAACGCATCTTGATGCCGACTCTGGAAGCGACTTGTTCGCTGGACCTGGGCTGTCCGGTGGATGAGTTTTCTGCATTTTGCGATCAGCACCCTGAGCGCACTGTGGTGGTGTACGCCAATACCTCGGCGGCCGTGAAGGCGCGTGCCGACTGGGTGGTGACATCCAGCTGTGCATTGGAAATCGTCGAAAGCCTGATGGACAACGGCGAGACCATCCTCTGGGCACCGGATCAACACCTGGGTCGCTATATCCAGCGTGAAACCGGCGCCGACATGTTGCTGTGGGAAGGGGCTTGCATCGTTCACGAAGAGTTCAAGTCCAAGCAGCTGGCGGATATGAAGGCGTTGTACCCGCAGGCGGCTGTGTTGGTGCATCCCGAGTCGCCTGAAGCGGTGATCGAACTGGCCGATGCGGTGGGCTCCACCAGCCAGTTGATCAAGGCGGCGCAGACCCTGCCCAATGAGATGTTCATCGTCGCCACTGATCGGGGCATCTTCTACAAGATGCAGCAGCTGTGTCCTGGCAAGCAGTTCATCGAGGCGCCCACTGCCGGTAGCGGTGCTACCTGCCGCAGCTGCGCGCACTGCCCGTGGATGGCCATGAATACCCTGGAACGTATGCTGCAGTCGTTGCGTACCGGCAGCAATGAAATCCTCGTCGATGCTGCCCTGATTCCCAAGGCGGTGAAGCCGCTCAAGCGCATGCTCGATTTCACCCAGGCGGCGCGCCTCACGCTGGCCGGCAATGCCTGATCCGCAAACGGTTCAATGCCCGGCGGGCGCCTGATCCGACAGGCGCCTGTCGCGCTGGGCAAGCCACACCCTTGATCGTAGTCAATTCCAGCAGCGTCCCCAGTCTGTACTGTGCAGCCTATCCTGAGGCTCCAGGCCGGGCGTAAGGCGGGCGTGCGTCAGCAGACGACGCCCATGCTGACGCCTGGTGACGGGCCTTGATGATCGACGATGCCAACGCTGGCCGACCGGCAAATAGGCAGCGTCGAGGTTCAAAACGATTTGATGAGGTGGCTCGAACGTGGACCCTATGCTGAGTTTCAATCGCGCTCTGGTCGAAAAATATGACCGTCCCGGCCCGCGCTATACCTCTTATCCCACCGCGCCGCAATTCCACGAAGCCTTTGCCGTGGACGACTACCGCCAGGCCGCACAGGCCAGCAACAATGTGCCGGCGCCCAAGCCCTTGTCGGTGTACATCCATATCCCGTTCTGCCAGAGCCTGTGCTACTACTGCGCCTGCAACAAGATCATCACGCAGAAGACCCATCGGGCTGTCGAATACCTGGATTATCTCAAGCGCGAGATCGCCCTGCAGGCCGAGCTGTTCGACAGTCGCCGCCTGCTGACCCAGCTGCACTTTGGGGGTGGCACGCCCACCTACCTGACCAGCGATCAGCTAGGCGAAGTGATGGACGCACTGCACGACGCCTTCAATATGGACGACAGCGACAATCATGAGTTTTCCATCGAGGTTGATCCGCGCACCATAAGTCCTGAGCGCATCCATACCTTGCGCAAGCAAGGGTTCAATCGCCTGAGTTTCGGCGTGCAGGATTTCGACGCCGACGTGCAGGCCGCGGTCAACCGCATCCAGAGCGAAGAGCAGGTCCGTGAGTTGGTCGAAGCGGCACGCGAGGCACGCTTCAAATCCATCAGCGTCGATCTGATCTACGGCCTACCTTTGCAGACCGTGGCCAGCTTCGATGCCACCCTGAGCAAGATCATCGCCCTGCGCCCGGACCGTATCGCGGCCTACAGCTACGCGCACTTGCCCGAGCGCGTGCGTGCCCAGCGCTTGATTCGCCCCGAGGACATGCCGCCGCCAGAGCGCAAGCTGGAGCTGCTGGAGCTGACCATTCAGCGCCTGACCGCGGCCGGCTACGTGTATATCGGCATGGACCACTTCGCCCTGCCGGAGGACGAGCTCTCCCTGGCCCAGGCCAACGGTACGCTGCAGCGTAATTTCCAGGGCTACTCCACCCATGCCGATTGCGATCTGATCGGCCTGGGCGTGTCGTCCATCGGCAAGGTCGGCGATAGCTACAGTCAGAGCGTGAAACTGCTGTCCCAGTACTACGCGCGCCTGGACGAAGGCATGCTGCCAGTGCAACGCGGCTATCGGCTGAGTGATGATGACCGCCTGCGTCGCGAGTTGATCATGGAGCTGATGTGTCACGGTCGTATCGAATTCGCAAAGTTCGAGGCCGGCCACGGCATCGTTTTCCGCGAATACTTCGCCGATGCCCTGGCCCAGCTGGATGAGTTCGTCGCCGATGGCCTGCTGGAGCCTCACGACGACGCGCTGGTTCTGCTGCCCCAAGGGCATCTGATGATGCGTAACGTCGCCATGGCGTTCGACGCCTACCTGGGCACCGAGCAAACCGTGCGCTTCTCGCGCACCGTCTGAGTCCTGTCCAGACCGCAAGGTCGCTGAGCGGCGGCCTTTGGAGTGTCCATGACGTATGCCCTGTTGCACATCGTTCACCTGCTCGCGGCGATCATGTTTATCGGCGCGGTGTTCTTCGAGGTGCTGGTGCTGGCCAGGATTACACCGCAGATCAGCACCGAGAGCCTGACGGAGGTGCAGCGGGCTATTGGTGAGCGCCTGCGGGTGGTGCTGCACTGGGTGGTCTTATTCGTTTACGGCGCGGGCATCGGCTTGGCCTGGCAGCATCGCAGTGCGTTAGCCGCTCCGTGGAGCAGCAGTTTCGGCACGCTGCTGATGGTGAAGATCCTGCTCGCCATCGGAGTGTTCCTGTCCTTCGGCCTGGTGGCTATCCTGCTGCGCAGCGGGAAGATGACTGCCGCGCGCCGACACGCCATCCACTGGGCCATCTTTGCCCAGATGCTCGCCATCGTGGTGCTGGCCAAGGGCATGTTCTATTTCCACTGGTAGGGAAAGAACCGTGGTTTATAGGGCGGATCGCGCTTCATCGATCCACCGGGTGGCGGCCCACCGAGCAAAGCCAAGAAGGATGTAAAAACGCCATCCACCTTACGGACTGGCCACGCGCCCTAGGCGGCTGATCGGTCGTTGGGTTATTCCTCCGCCGCCGCCTTGCGGGCGAGCAGCACCTGTTCCGCGCCTTCCAGGCGCAGCCGTTCATTTGCATTGAAACGTTCTTCGGCCAGGCGGGCGATGGCGGCAGCCTTGTCGCCGGCAGCCAGGCCCGTGTGGCTGTCGATCTTGGCTTTTTCGCTCAGGTAATCCTGCAGGCGCTGATTCCATGCCTGGCGCTGCTGGTCGAGCGTTTCCAGGCGGGCTGTGGCTTCTGCGCCAACCAGTTGCTGGCGCAGTTGGCGAATCTGCCGAGGATTCGCGCCGGCGCGTTGCAATTCGGCGGTGCGCTGGCTCAGCTCGTTTTGCAGTTGCGGCAGAACCGCATCCTGCAATTCCTCCGGCAGGCTGGCGCGCAGCTGGTCAATGGCCTGGCCCTTGGCCTCGCTGCTCAGCGAGGGATCGTTCTGGATGGCCAACCGCTGCAGCGTGAACAGGTTGTAGCCTTCTTCCCGGCCGAAGAACGCCTGGTGGGCTTCGTGGCCAAAAATTCCGGTGCGTAGAGCCTGGACATTCAATTCACGTTGCCGCAAAGCGTCGAGGCTGGTCAGGGCTGTCTGGTTCTGCTCAAGAGTGGCGACCTGGGTCTTGTAATCGAGGTACTGAGCGAGCAATTCCAGTGCCCGCTCCCGGGCAGGCGACACCAATTGGCTGGCGATATAGGCCTGCAGGCGTTCGATGCTGGTACTGAGCGGCTCTTCTCCTGTGGCGGCTAGAAAGTAATCGAAGATGCGTCGAATATCGTCGCTGAGGATCAGTTGTCCGTTGGCATCGACTCGGAACTCACCATCCACGTCCGTGCCGCTGAACGAGGGGGGCAGGGTGGCCAGCACGCGCCCCGCCGAGACCATTTCAGCCGGCGTGGCCTGAGTGGACGGTATGGCCAAGTGGGCCGCGACCTTTGGCGCCTGTGTCGCCGGGGCAGGAGCCACTGTGAGGTCCTGAACGGGGGACGGCAGCAGATAGGGCAATGCCACGAAGGTGGCGACCAGCGCCAGGGGAACCATCAGCAGCAGGGTCTTGTTCATGGGCATCTCATCGAGCAAAGAAAAGTCATGCAGGAGGCCTTTCGGCCTCTGCAGATCACAAGCCTGCGTTCTTCAGGCGGTTGGCATGCTGTCGATAGACCGTGAGCGGATCGGTCTCGAACAGGCTGCTCAGGCCAAAGGCATGGTTGATCTGGTCCAGATGGTTCATCCGGTAGTTGTCACGGATGACCTTGCCCAGCCGCGAACTGCAGCGGCCTACCAGGCCATCGTTGTTGTCGCCTTTCTCGAATGTCAGCGAGAGCGCGCCGGTCAGCAGGTCGCTCACGTCCAGGGGGTTGGTCAGCGGGCTGGTGCCACTCCATGAGTAGTAATGCACGCCGTTGACCTTATGTGCGCCTTCGCCGCAGAAGGTTTTCGGGACCCCTTGCGGGAACTTGGCGTTGAAAGTTTCCATTCCTTTACGGTCCAGTGAGCCCAACGCCGCCACGGAGTTCTGCAGCTCGGAACTCGGGCTGCCTGAAAGGAAATGGATCACCGTGCCGAGGGCATTGAAAATGCCTGCCAAAACGGTCTCCGCGGGCGAGCCGGGCGCGACTTCCTGGCGCAGAAAATCGGCTGCTCCCGAGCCAAATTGTGGGCCGCCAATACTGGTAATGGAGGCCACGAGGTCCGGGCGGGTGGCGGCTACGTAGCGGGCGGTCGGGCCGCCGTGGCTGTGGCCGATCAAATTGACCTTGGGCTTGCCGCTGATGGCGACGATGTCTTCGACCTGCTCGATCAGTTCTTCACCACGGGTTTCCGTGCTGTTCAACTGGCTGACTTCGGTGATGTACACGCTGGCGCCGTCGCGGCGCAAGGTGGCGGGAATGCCATACCAGTAATCGATGCCCAGCATTCGGTCAAAACCGAGCAGGCCGTGTGAAAGCACGATGGGGTATTGGGTCTTGGTGTAGCCGGAGGCGCCGAACAGCCATGAGGCCTGAGCGTGTTCGCCCAGTAGCAGGCCGGCGCTCAGACCAAGGGCAATGAACGATTTCTTATTCATGGTGTGCTCGCGAATAGAGGTTGGGGGCTCCGCGACGAAGCCCCCGGAGTGCTCACAGGCCATCGTTCTTCAGGCGGTTGGCATGCTGCCGGTAAACAGTCACCGGGTCGGTTTCGAACAGGCTGGTCAGGCCAAAGAGCTGGTTGATTTCGTCGAGGTGGTTCATGCGGTAGTTGTCACGCACCACCTTGCCCAGGTGTGAACTGCAGCGGCCGACCATGCCGTCGTTTGCCTCTCCGCCAATAAAGGTCAGGGTTGCCACCCCCATCATGGCGTCGCTGGGGTCGAGGGGGTTGGTCAGCGGGCTGGTGCCACTCCATGAGTAATAACGCACGCCATTGACCTTGTAGGCGCCTTCGCCGCAGCGCTTGGCCGGCATGCCCTGTGGGTACTTGGCGTTGAAGCGTGCGGCGCCCTCGCTGTTCAGCGACTCCAGCGCACCCAAGGCATTTTGTGGTTCCAGGCTGGGACTGCCGGAGATGAAGTGGATCAGCTTGCCCATCTGGTTGACCAGCTCGGCGACAATGGTTTGGGTGGCTGAACCATCCGGGAACAGTTTCAGAAAGTCGGCAAGATCCGAACCGGTGTGCGGGGCGCCAACACTGGTGGCCGAGGCGATCAGCTCGGGGCGGGTGGCGGCGACATAACGGACTGTTGGACCACCATGGCTATGGCCGATCAGATTGACCTTGGGCTTGCCGCTGATGGCGATGATGTCTTCCACCTGCTCGATCAGCTCTTCGCCGCGGGTTTCCGACGTGTTCAGCTGACTGACTTCGGTGATGTAGACACTGGCGCCGCCACGGCGCAGTTCGGCCGGAATGCCATACCAGTAATCGATACCCAGCATGCTGTCCCAGCCCAGCATGCCGTGGGACAGCACGATGGGGTATTTCGTCTTGGTGTAGCTGGATGAGGTGTTGAACAGGTCGAACAGAGCGGCCTGAGCGCTGCCAGCGGATAACAGGCAGGCACTCAGGCTAAGGGCCATCAGGTTTTTATTGATCTTCATGGTCACTCTCGCAACGGGTTGATGTGGTGCACGTCCCTGTGGCTGCTACGCCCGTCTTGGGCGTGCACATCAGCCCGGGTGGAATCGCAGCTTCCATGCCATTCGCGATGACCGTTCGGCTGGAGGCTCTGGGGCATGGTGATTCTCGGTGGAGCAGGCAGATTGGGGCGTTCGGGAAGGACAGGGCTGTTACGCAGCGAAACGGTGGCGTGATTTCGTCACCTGCAGTGGGGCGCAAATACCGCTAACGAGTGCTGTATTTTCGACAATCCAACCTAAAGGCTGGGCTGTATCGATCTGATATCGGATTGCCTGCGCTGTAGAGTGAGCCAGCACAACAACGCTGTGATGCAGGCACCGGACGGTGTCCTTAACTCCCGTACAGGCTGTTGAGTCGCATCGATCCGCCCGCCGTGCACGGGTTTTCGGAGAACAACAATGCATGACGATTCTCGATCTTCCGCGCCGCTGCGCGTGTTGATCATTGGCGCCGGGTTTGGCGGGCTGGGCCTGGCCATCCAGCTGAGAAAGGCCGGTATCGAGGATTTCCTCATTCTGGAAAAGGCTGATGAAGTCGGCGGCACCTGGCGCGACAATCACTACCCAGGCGCGGCCTGCGACGTGCCTTCTCATCTGTACTCGTTTTCCTTCGCGCCCAAGCTAGATTGGTCGCGGGTGTTTGCGCCTCAAGCGGAGATTTTTGCCTACCAGCGCCAGCTCGCAGATGACCATGGCCTGCGCGGCAGCATCCGTTTCGGCTGCGAAGTCAGCGAGGCTACCTTCGACTCGTCCAGTGGCCACTGGCAAGTGCGCTGCACCAACGGCGAAACCTTCCATACGCAGGCGCTGGTCAGTGCCTGTGGCCAGCTCAATCGTCCGGCGTATCCGCAGATCCCAGGGCTGGAACGATTTGCGGGGGCGCGTTTTCATTCGGCGCGTTGGGATCATCAGGTCGATCTGCGCGGCAAACGCGTGGCGGTGATTGGTACGGGCGCCAGCGCCATCCAGTTCGTGCCGCAGATTCAGCCACAGGTGGCCAAGCTCTCTCTATTCCAGCGCAGTGCGGCCTATGTGCTGGCCAAGCCGGATCGCGCCTATCGGCCCTGGGAGTTGGCGCTGATGCGGCGCGTGCCGTGGGTGCAGCGCATCGATCGTGCGCTCAAGTACCTGCAGCACGAGTCGCGGGCGCTGGCCTTTGTCAGTTTCCCGGCCTTGCTCAAGCTCTTCTATGTAAGTTTTCGGCGCAACCTGATGCGAGGTGTCGGCGACCCGATACGGCGCCTGCACCTGACCCCCGACTACCCCATGGGCTGCAAGCGCATCCTGATGGCCAACGACTATTACCCGGCCCTGGCCCAGGGCAATGTCGAGATCGTCACCACTGGAATTCGCGAAGTTACCGAGCGCGGCCTGGTGACTGTGGATGGCCGCGAGCATGAGCTGGACGCAATCATCTATGGCACAGGGTTCTCCGCCACCGATTTTCTGGCCCCGATGCGCATCACCGGGCTGGAAGGGCAGGAGCTCAACAGTGCCTGGCGCGACGGTGCCGAGGCTTATAAAGGCGTCAGCGTCAGCGGCTTTCCCAACCTGTTCATCCTCTACGGACCGAATACCAACCTGGGCCACAACTCGATCCTTTACATGCTGGAAAGCCAGTTCCGCTACGTGCTCGGCTGCCTGCAAACACTGCAACGGGACGGGCTGCGGTATCTGGATGTGAAGCCTGCCGCGCAGCAGCGTTTCAATCAGAGTGTGGAGCAAGGCTTGAGCCGCACGGTGTGGGCGCAAGGCTGCCACAGCTGGTATCAGAATGCGGCGGGGCGCAACACCAATAACTGGCCGGGCTATACCTTCGCCTACCGCTATCGAACCCGACTGCCGGAGCTGCATGACTATGACTGCATTCGTTGATCTGCCTTATCCGCCGCGTATCCACCAGCGTCTGCTTGCCGGCGCGCTGCGCGGCACCTTGCGCCTGCTGTTCCGTGGTCTTATCCGTCCGTGGATGCCCATCGCAGGGCAGCGCACGGTGCTGCGCCTACTGACGGCTGCCACGCTGCCGATGCGCGGGGTATTGCGCAGCGCAGGCCAACTGGGCGGCATTCCTTGCGAATGGCACCGCCCCCAGCAGGACAGCGGCCGGGTCTGCCTGTATCTGCATGGCGGCGGTTATTTACTGGGCTCACCGGCCACTCACCGGGCACTGTGCTCAGCGTTGTCCAAACGGTGCCGGATGGCTGTTTGCGCCATCGACTATCGGCTGGCCCCCGAACACCGTTATCCCGCTCCGCTTAACGATGTACTGGAGGCCTATCAGGCCTTGCTGGAACAGGGGTATGCCCCGCAAAACGTTGTTATCGGCGGCGACTCGGCAGGCGGTCATCTGACCCTGACCAGTGCATTGGCACTCAAGGCCCAAGGCCTGCCACTGCCGGGTGCGCTGGTGTGTTTCTCGCCGGTCACTGACCTCAGCATCGAGCAGTTGCATCAGCCGCCGGCAGGCGATCCGATGATCGATCTCGGCTGGATTCGCCAGGCACTGGACCTGGCATCCCAGCCTGGGGTCGACAGCAAGGATCCTTCCGTCTCGCCGGTCTTTGCCGATCTGACCGGGCTGCCGCCGCTGTTGGTGCAGGTAGGAGAGGACGAAGTGCTGCGCAATGACAGCCTGCGCCTGGCCGAGCGTGCCCAGGCCTGTGGCGTGCCCGTGCGTCTGGAGCGCTATGCAGGCTGCTGGCACGTGTTTCAGGCCCATGTGGGGGTGCTTGACGTGGCCGATCTGGCGATCCAGCGCGTGGCAGACTTTTTGGAGACGGCGGACCGGCACGCAAGGTAATGGCAGCGGGCACAGTGACAACTCAGTTCTTGACCGGTTGGCCACTGCAGCCCAGGCAAGACAACAACAATAAGGAAGCCAACATGCACAACATTCTGATTACCGGCGCAGCTTCGGGCATTGGCGCGGCAACGGCGCGACTGTTTCATCGACGGGGTTGGGCGGTGGGCCTGGTCGATCTAAGCGGCGACGCTCTCGCGGCGCTGGCGGACGAGCTGGGTGGTGCCTGGCACCGCGCGCTGGATGTCACCGACGTGGAGGCCATCCAGGCAGCGCTGGTGGACTTTTGTGGGCAGCACGACGGACAGCTACGGCTGCTGTTCAATGGCGCCGGCATTTTGCGTTGCGGGCGCTTCGCCGAGATTCCGCTGAGCGAACACACCCGTGCCATCCAGATCAACGTGCTCGGCCTGCTGCAGTTCTGCCATGCGGCGTTCCCGTACCTGCAAAACACCGCCAATGCCCAAGTGATCAATATGGGCTCGGCGTCGGCGCAGTATGGCGTGCCGACCATGGCCAGCTATTCGGCCAGCAAGTTCGCGGTGCGTGGCCTGACCGAAGCGCTGGAGCTGGAGTGGCGCGAGCACGGGATTCGCGTCGGTGACCTGATGCCGCCCTTCGTGGCTACACCGATGGTTGCCAATCAACAATACGTGCCGCCGGTAATGCGCCGCCTGGGCGTGCGGCTAGATGCCGAGGACATCGCCGAGGGAGCCTGGCAACAGGCTCATGGTCCGGCCGTGCACCGTCCTATCAGTTTGCAGTTCAAATTAATGTACTGGGCCGGGCAACTCTCGCCGAGCTGGCTGAACAGGTGGGTGATGGGCTGGTTGAACCGCCCCTGATGTGCAGCTTTAACCGGTGACCTCGCTTGGTCACCCTGTTGAATCACGCTAATCTGGTGGGGCAGTGTCTGTTTCATGCAAGCCAGTCGTTCGTCACTTCACAAGGTTTTTCCATCTTTCAGGCAGTTTTGCCTGGCAATCGGCAACGCGGAAGTTCATCTAATCGAGAGGAGTTCAGCTATGAGCACAGCCTTTCACGAAGATGTCAGCAATACCGTTCTGCGCCGTATGAAAGAGGGCGGTTTCGACTTCGCCCGGGTTCATCCCATCGAGTTCTACGCCATTTTCCCGGATGAGGATCGGGCACGTGTGGCAGCCAGAAATTTTCGTGGTGAATCGCTCAATGCGCAGGTGTGCCCACGCACCGATGGCGCCTGGAATCTGCAAGTCAGCAAGGTGATGTACGCGACTCATTCGGGGATCGGCGACTTCGAGCATGACCTGGAAAACCTGGTTGAACCCTTGGGAGGCGTGCTCGATGGCTGGGGCGTGACCCAAGAGCTGGTTGCTCCAGAGCCAGATTGCTAGCAGGCCGTACGGAGGCGCATGGACAGGGAAAACCATGCGCCTTCGCCTGAATAGACGCCTCGAACCCTCTATTGCCGAGTTGAATCGTCATACGAGTTGGGGTAAGTTCACTCTCATTCAACGGAGTTTCTCAATGCCGCACCTTGCTTCCATCCATGCTCACACGTCTATCGAGGCCACCCGTGCCCGGATAGCGGGTGTCGGCGTGTTGGCGCTTTCGGCGTTGGGTTATTTCTATGGGTATTGGTTTAGCCACGGGCTGGCCTGATACTCATCAGGCGGCCCGCCTCAGCAGGGTCGCCTACCACAGTTCCACGAAACCCCCGGTCGGCTACCCGACCGGGGGTTTTGTTTTTTCCGGCCACCAAAAACGGCCATTCGATTTCACAGAGGATTCAACCATGTACAGCTACCGCACCTACCAAAGCTCTTCCCGTTACCTCGGCTGGCGATTTAGCCACGCGACCCACGCACTCACACCACTGCAACGAACAACCAGATAGAACGCCGCGCGCGGACCATCCCGCGCCGGCCGAGGACGCTCGAATGAACTCTTCCGTTTCCGCCCTGAACATCCCGCACCTGCACGCTGTTGAGCTGCCCGTTGACGAACCCCACCAGGGTCGACGCAGCACCCAGCCTCTGCCCAGCCCCGCCGAACTTCGCCAGCGCCTGCCTTTGAGCCGCGCCGTGGCGGCCCAGGTACAGCATCAGCGCCAGACCATCCGCAACGTATTGAACGGCGACGACCCACGCTTGCTGGTGGTGATCGGCCCTTGCTCCATTCACGATGCCGATGCCGCCCTCGACTACGCGCGGCGCCTGGCCGAACTGGCTCCGCAGGTAGATGATCAGCTGTTGCTGGTCATGCGCGCCTACATCGAAAAACCGCGCACCACCGTCGGTTGGAAAGGGCTGGTCTACGATCCGCATCTGAATGGCAGCGGCGATATGGCAGCGGGATTGGCACTGTCGCGCCGACTGATGCTGGAGATGCTCGACTTGGGCCTGCCGCTGGCCAGCGAGTTGCTGCAGCCTTTGGTAGCAGGCTACGTCGATGACCTGCTGGGCTGGGCGGCAATTGGTGCGCGCACCAGCGAATCCCAGGTGCATCGCGAGCTGGTCAGCGGCCTGGACATGGCGGTGGGGTTCAAGAACGGCACCGACGGCAGCCTGGGCATTGCCAGTGACGCCATGCGCTCGGCCGCCCATCCGCACCAGCACTTCGGCATCGACCTGCAAGGCCGCGCGGCCTTGGTGGAAACCCTCGGCAACCCCGACACCCATCTGGTACTGCGCGGCGGCCATCAGGGGCCAAACTACGATGCCGCCAGCGTCCAGGCGGCACGCGCTGCGTTGGAGAAAGCAGGTATCACTCCACGGATCATGGTCGATTGCAGCCACGCCAACAGCGCCAAGAACCCGCTACGCCAGCCGGCGGTGCTGCACGAGGTGATCGACCAGCGCCTGGCCGGCGATGCCAGCCTGCGCGCCGTTATGCTGGAAAGCCACCTGTTCGACGGCTGCCAGCCGCTATCCGGCGAGCTGCAATACGGTGTATCGATTACCGACGGCTGCCTGGGCTGGAGCGGCACCGAACAGCTGTTGCTGGAAACGGCGCAACGCCTGCGGCACGGCTAGGGCGTAAAAGCCTTAGTAAGTAGGGTGGATCGCGCTTTATCGATCCACCGGGTGGCGATCCACCAAGCGGGATTTGGTGGATGTAAAAGGCGACATCCACCCTACCGTTCTGATCGGGAACGGATCACGCCGGCACGCCGATGATCACGCTGGAGGCCTTGAAGATCGCCGTGGCGCGCTTGCCCACGGCCAGCGCCAACTGATCGCAGCTGTCGCGGGTGACGATGGCGGCCAGAGTGGCGCCGCCGGCCAGGTCGAGGACTACTTCGGTGTTTACCGCGCCGGGTTGGATGCGTGAGATGGTGCCGGTCAGGCGGTTGCGGGCCGAGAAGCGCGCATTGTCCTCGTCAGTCATCAAAATTACCGACGAGGATTTGACCAGCGCAAAGGCTTCGGTGCCTAGTTTCAGCCCCAGGCTTTCGGTGCTTTCGTGGGTGACGATGGCCACCAGCTTCTCGCCTCCAGCGATGTGCAGTTCGATCTCATCGTTCACCGCACCGGCCTTCACCTGGCTCACGGTGCCGAGAAACTGATTGCGTACACTGGTTTTCATGCTCATGCGCCTGATCAGGAGGTAGTCGTCGGCCAGCCCTTCGGCTTGCTGGCCCAGTTGCTCGATGAAGCGCCGGTGCTCGCGGTCCAGGGTGCGAAAGTTCGCTACCAGCTGTTCGCCCCGTTGGGTCAGGCGTGTGCCGCCGCCGCCCTTGCCACCGGCAACACGCTCGACCAGCGGCTCGCCGGCCAGGTTGTTCATGGTGTCTATGGCGTCCCAGGCGGCCTTATAGCTCATCCTGACGGCCTTGGCGGCCTGGGTAATCGAGCCGCATTCAGCGATGGCGGCCAACAGTGCGACCCGGTTTTCGCCGCCGAATTTTTCGCCAGCGACCGTCATCCAGAGCGAGCCGTGCAGTTCGATAGGCGTGTCTTTCCCTTTCATCACAGACTCCCTCGCTCAGCTTCCTGGCCCTGATGCATCGCGGCGTCTTCGATCATTCCGTCGCGCAAATGCAATACCTGATCGCCGAACACCTCGGCGTCCTCGGGATCGTGGGTGATCAGCAGCATGGGCACTTGCAGGCGCCGTTGCAGGTCGTCCAGCTCGCGGCGCATGTGGGTGCGCAACTGCGGATCGAGGGCTGAGAACGGTTCGTCGAGCAGCAACGCTTTGGGCTTGGCGATCAGTGCCCGGGCCAGGGCGGTGCGCTGGCGCTGACCGCCGGAAAGTTCGTCGGGCAACTGGTCGGCCACCGGACGCAGCTCGAAGGCGTCCAGCCAATAGTCGACCGCCTCGTGCTGAAGTGAGGCGCGAGGATTGAGCAGGCCGCGGCTCAGGCCGAAGCCGATGTTCTGCCGCACGTTCAGGTGCGGAAACAGCGCGTAATCCTGAAACAGATAGGCAATCTGCCGCGCTTGCGTAGGCAGATCGAGCTTCGCCGCGCGGTCGAACAGAGGGGTGCCGTCCAGGCGAATATGCCCTCGGTCAGGGCGCATCAGCCCGGCGATGGCCTTGAGCAACAGGCTTTTGCCGGAACCAGAGGGGCCAAGGATCACCAGCCGCTGGCTGTCAGTCTGAAAGCGCACCTGCATGCGGAAGCTGCGTTTGGCGGATTTCAAGGTTTTTTGAAGGTCGATATCAAACTGCATGGTCAGGCTCAATCAGCGGTTGGCGATGCGCCCGGGTGCCAGGCGCCCGGCAATCAACAGGATGGTCACGCAGACCGCCGAGGTGATCAGCACCAGCAGGTTGGCAACGTCGTCCTGCCCGGCCTGCACCGCCTCGTAGACGGCAATGGACAGAGTTTGGGTCTTGCCCGGAATACTGCCGGCGACCATCAGCGTGGCGCCGAATTCGCCCAGCGCGCGGGCGAAGGCCAGTAACACGCCAGCCAAGATGCCGCGCCAGGCCAGCGGCAGGGTGACGCGAAAGAACACCGCCAACTCCGAGAGGCCCAGCACTCGCGCAGCCTGTTCCAGTTGGCCATCCACCGCTTCGAAGGCGGCGCGCGCCGGCTTGAATACCAGCGGAAAGGCGACGATGGACGCGGCGATCACCGCCCCTTGCCAGGTGAAAATCAGATTGATGCCGAAGCTGTCATGCAGCCAGGCGCCGAACGTGCTGCGTTTGCCGAGCAGCACCAGCAGGTAGTAACCGAGCACGGTAGGCGGCATGACCATCGGCAGGGTCAGCAGGGTATCCAGCAGATCCCGGCCAGGAAAGCGCGCGCGTGCCAGTACATAGCCCACCGCCACGCCGAGTACCAGGGTGATGGCCGTGGCCCAGCCGGCGACTTTCAGCGACAGGGCGAGGGCAATCCAGACTGATTCCATAGCCGAGGCTCAGGGCTGCTTGAAGCCGAACCGGGCAAGGATTGCCTGGCCGGCCGGCGACTGAACGTAAGCGATAAAGCGCTCGGCTTCGACGGCGTGGGCGCTGCCGGCAACCCGGGCGATCGGGTAGCGGATGGCCACCTTGAGCGGCACGTCGAAAGCGACTTTGACCGTGGCTACCTCACGGGCATCGGTGGCGTAGACGAAACCGGCTTCCACCTCGCCGCGCGCCACGTAATTCAGGGACTGGCGCACGTTCTGGGTGGTAATCGCCTTGGCCTGCAGGGCCTCCCAGAGGCCTTCCGCGTGCAACGCCTGCTGGCTGTAACGGCCGACCGGCACGCTGGCCGGATTGCCGATGGCGATCTTCTCCACGCCTGCCTGCGTGAGGTCCGCGAAAGTGTTGAGATTCAGTTGGCTGGCACTCGGTACGACCACCACCAGATTGTTGCTGGCGAAGTCCTGTCGCGAGCTGGGAACAATCAGCTGCCGTTGCGCCGCTTGATCCAGGGTTTCCTGATCGGCGGCGGCAAACACATCCACCGGCGCGCCCTTGGCCACCTGTTGCAACAAGGAGCCGGAGGCGCCGAAATTCAGCAGCACCTGAGTGCCGCTATGTTCGGCCTCGTAACTACGGGCAATTTCTTTGAAGGCCTGGGTCAGGCTGGAAGCGGCGGAGACCGTCAGCTCGCCGGCCTGGGCGCCGCCGACGGCCAGAAAGACCAAGCCGGCCAGCAGCCGTTGCAACAAAAGTGGCATTTACTCTCTCCGCACGCGGCATGGTGCTGCAGCGCAATATAAACTTGTATATCACGCTAGCGCGAATTGCCTGAAACCGGGTTGATCGAAATCAAGGGGCGGATAAGCGGCGGCGAACGTTAGCCGCGTGGGCAGGCCGATAGAGGCAGCGAGTGCCGTTCAGGGGACTCATGTCGAGCCTGCAAACCGGCTCGCTTTTCAGAGGCTGCGTGATGAAAACCGAAAAAGAAAAAATGCTCGACGGTGAGCTGTACGATCCGCGTGATCCCCAGTTGTGCGCACAGCGTCAGCAGGCCCGGTTGTTGCTCAAACGCTTCAACGACACGGGCGACGACCAGCGTGAAGCACGTGCCCAGCTGCTTGGGTTGTTGATACCGGACCAGGGCAGTAACGCCTGGATCGAGCCGCCGTTCTTCTGCGACTACGGCAGCAACATTACCCTGGGTGACGACGTGTATTTCAATTTCAACTGTGTGGTGCTGGATGTCGCGGCCGTTCGCATCGGGTCGCGGGTATTGTTCGGCCCGGCCGTGCAGGTGTACGCAGCCACCCACCCGCTGGGTGCCATTGAACGGCAAAGCGGCCTTGAACTCGGCAAGCCCATCGAGATTGGCGATGACGTGTGGATCGGTGGCGGGGCGATTCTCTGCCCCGGTGTGCGTATCGGCGCTGGCACAGTAGTGGGCGCCGGCAGCGTGGTGACCCGCGATTTGCCGGCTGGCGTTCTGGCCGCCGGCAATCCCTGTCGTGTCGTGCGTGCTTTAGAGCCCAACGCTGCCCAGGTGACGAGGCAGTGACGGTTACCCCTGCGTCGTCCTGCGGGGCGCATACAATGTCAGGCGAACCACACGGCGTTCGGTAGGTCGAAGGCGGCTTGCAAGATGTGCCGTGTATCGTCCCGGCTTGCGCGAATAAGCCGCGAAACGGTGAAAATGCCTCCCTTTGCCTCGACAATTTCCTCAAGGACGTCGTTACATGACCCACGAAAAACCGCACCGCTGGCGCTTCTTTCGCGCCGGCGGGTTTGACCAGGTCCAACTGCAATCGCCTGAAGACCTTGCTGCACTACGCGGTCTCGACCAAAAGCTATGGGCCACGCTGGCCTGCCCGACGAAGAATCTCGAACTCGATCCGCGCATGCTGGCGTACATCGACGGTAATAACGATGGTCGTATTCGTGTGCCGGCCGTACTGGATGCGGTGAGCTGGACGCTGGCGCGCCTGGCCGATCCGGGTCTGTTGTTCAGCGACGCGCCGCTGACCCTGGCGGCGTTCAAGGACGACGCCCTCGGCCAGCGTCTGACGGTGACCGCACAGCGTTTGCTGAGCGTACTGGGACGCGATGACAGCCACAGCCTGGATGCCGCCGATACCGATGACTTGAACAAACTGTTCCCGCCGAACGAGGCCAACGGCGATGGGCTGGTGCCTGAGGCCCTGACTGACGATGCCAGCCTGAAGGCGGCGATTGCCGACATCATCGCCTGCCTGGGCGCCGAAACCGATCGCAGCGGTGCGCCGGCTGTCTCGGATGCCTCGATCAGCGCCTTCTTCGCCCAGGCCCAGCAGGTCTACGCCTGGGAACAACGCGCCATCGAAGCCAGCCTGCAGCCCTTTGGTGAAATCACCGACGCGGCAATCGCTGCCATCAGCGCGTTGCGTGAAAAGGTCGAGGATTACTTCACCCGTGTCGACATGGCGGCTTTCGACCCGCGTGCGGCGAGCCTGATGAATGGCCAGGAATCCGAGCTGGTGCGCCTGTCGTCCATGAGCCTGGCCAACGCCGGGGAAATCGCCACGCTGCCACTGGCGGGCGTGCACCATGGTGAAAGCCTACCGCTGGGCCGCGGTATCAATCCCGCCTGGAGCGGCGCCATCCACGCCTTGCGCGAGCATGTGGTGCAGCCGGTGCTGGGCGATGTGGACGCGATTACCAAGCAGCAGTGGCGTTCGCTGCTCGCCAAGTGCAACGACTATTTTGCCTGGCAGGCCGCCAAGCCGGATGTGGTGATCCTGCAAAAGCTCGACGTGGCGCGTATCGTCTGGCTGGTGGAGCACGGCATTCAGGACAAATTGCTGGCCCTGGTGGCCGAGGACAAGCAGGTGGCCGAAGCCGCCGACGGCCTGGTTGAACTGGACAAGCTGCTGCGCTTCAAGCGCGGCCTGGTGACCCTGCTGAAGAACTTCGTCTCCTTCGAGAATTTCTATGGGCGGCGTGAAAAAGCCGTCTTCCAGGCCGGCACACTGTTCATTGATGGCAAGAGCAGCGACCTGGTGGTGGAAATTGACTCGGTGGACGCTCACAGCAAGGTGGCCGCCAACAGCAGCAGTTTCCTGCTGTATTGCACCTGCAGCCGACGGGGACAACCGATCAAGGGCCGGGAAAGTTTGAATATCGTCGCGGCGGTAACTGCCGGCAGCGAAGGTGAGCTGCTGGTCGGGCGCAATGGCCTGTTCTACGACCGCGACGGCAACGACTGGGATGCCACGGTGGTCAAGGTGATCCCCAACGCGATCAGCATTCGCGAGGCGTTCTGGTCACCGTACCGGCGCATCTCCACGCTGGTGTCGGAGCAGATCCAGAAATTCGCCGCCACTCGCGATGCGGAACTGGTCAACTCCACTGCCGCGTCTGTGGGCACCACCGCCGCTGCGCCAGCCGCCGAGGCCAGCGCTGCGGCGAAAACCTTCGACATCGCCAAATTTGCCGGTATCTTCGCCGCCATCGGTCTGGCCGTCGGCGCGCTGGGCACCGCGCTGGCCACGGCAATGGCCGGCTTGCTGGCGCTGCACTGGTGGCAGTTGCCGCTGGTGGTGCTCGGCGTGATCCTGGCCATCTCCGGCCCGTCGATGCTGATGGCCTGGTTCAAACTGCGCCGTCGCAATCTCGGCCCGATCCTCGATGCCAATGGCTGGGCGGTGAACACCCAGGCCAAAATCAGCATCGGTTTTGGCGCCACGCTGACCCAACTGGCTCATTTGCCTGCGGGTTCAGCGCGCTCCCTGCAGGACCCCTATGCGCAGAAGCGTCGGGTGTGGCCCTGGGTGTTGGCGCTGGTGATCGTGGCGGGCGTCGGAGGATGTGCCTGGTATTTCGGTTGGGTCGCCCGGCTGGCCATAGGCCCGGTGGCGTAGCAGCCAACTCGTGCAGGTATAAAAGGGCAGAACCCCGGTTCTGCCTTTTGCGTTAACGGCGCAGTCTTCTACCCAGCGCCTAAAGGCTCGTGCGCCTATCGACGATTAACCAATCAAAGTGCATTAGCATGGGCATCCATTTGTTGTACGAGAAGCTCCATGACCAAACTGACCTTTGCGGAAGTCGTAGCCGCTCGCTACTCAGCTCGCCAATTCCTGCCTACCGCTGTTGATCCTCAACACCTTCAAGGCGTGTTGGAGGATGCGCAACGCGCGCCCTCGAACTGCAATACGCAGCCGTGGCACGTTCACATCGTCTCGGGTCGCACTCGCGATAAAGTGAGCGCAGCGTTGTTGGGAGCTGCCAGCCAGGAGCAGTATTCGCCTGATTTCAGCTTTGACGAGAAAGCCTTTCCTAATCTCCTCAACGAGCGGCGCCGTGAGCAGGGCAGGGCGTATTACGAAGCATTGGGCATCGCTCGGGGCGATAACGAAGGGCGTATAGAGGCGTTCCGGCGCAATCTGGAGTTCTTTGGCGCACCCCATGTCGCGTTCCTGTTCATGCCTATGATTGGCGACGGGGCCCGCGCGGCATCGGACCTGGGAATGTACGCGCAGAATTTTTTGCTTTCCCTGACTGCCCGTGGGCTGGCTGGGGTTCCACAGACGTTATTGGGCATGTTCGCCGATCCCGTTCGCGACGTGCTGGGTGTCGATGCTGACATGAAGCTGCTGTTTGGCATTTCGTTCGGCCATCCGGACCTGTCCAACGCCGCGGCCAATCTGCGCATAGGGCGCGCACCGTTGACCGAGAGTGTCCGCTTTCACGATTGATCGTGATGTAAGTATGCGGGGCAAGCGCGACATGGCGCTTGCCCACACCGCGACACAAAAAAGAGCGCCGGCGCCCTTTCAGTCCTTGCCTAACGCTGGTGTGAAATGCAATTGGCCTGTCAGCGTTGCTGGCTGATGCTCTTTTGGATTTCTGCCAAGAGCTGCGCGCTGGAGACTACTGTGGCGTACTCCCCCTGAAGATTGGCCAGCGACAGGGCGTGTACCTCCTCGGCGGAGCGCAACTGCCCGTCAAAATCCACCTTATCAAAGGTGGCTGTGGCATCGGAGACCACATAGGTTTGGTAGCCGAGATTGCCGGCCATGCGCGCTGTGGTTTCCACCGAATTGTTGGTGATGACCCCACAGATGACCAACGTGCCTATGTTTCGTTGGCGCAGCACATCCTCCAGCTCAGTGCCGATAAACGCACTATTCGTGTGTTTGGTGATGACCATTTCGCCCGCCAGGGGCAGCACCACCTCCTTGAACTCACAGCCCTCCTGGCGGGGGCGATAGCTGGATTCAGGCTCGCGCGAGAGATGACGTACGTGTATGACAGGCCGCCTGGTACGTCGCCAGGCTGCAAGCAAATGACCGATATTCTCTTCGGCCTGAGGGTTGTTTCTACGCCCCCAACTCGGATGATCAATCGCCTTTTGAACGTCGATGATCGCGAGTGCTGCAGTTAGAGATAACGTCATTCTTCTTCCCTGACATGGGCGAGCGGGCTACTCACGGACTTTTTACCCCGGTATCAACGCAAAGCACGCCCCAGCCGGATCCTGGATCGCCGCATAGGCGTATTCACCACGTTCCCGTTGTTCTGCCTTGATGATGACGCCTCCTTCCTCTTCCACACAGAGAAGACTTTCAGCGAGATCATTCACCGGCAGGTACATCATCCACACCGGCGGCAAGCCTGCATTCACGCCACGGGCGTGACGGATTCGCGCCACCGGTTTTCCATCGTCAGCCAGCAGGTTGCAGTCGGTGTAGCGTTCGCCGTGCTCATTCATCTCGACGCTTTGTACCGACCAACCAACCACATGCCGATAAAAATCGCTCGCTGCCATGGCATCCGCGACCGTCAGGTCGAGCCAGTAGATACGACCCATGTGCTGGGCTGCGTCTGGTAATGCGGCTCGGGCGCCTTGGGGAATCGCATCCGCGGGCACAAGCGGAATGATTCCGAACGCCGCTCCATTCGGATCGCACAGCACCGCCCACTGGCTGGCGCCGTCTTCTGTCCGGGTGTGCATCAGTACGCTGCCACCCAGATCAAGCGCACGCTGCACACTGGTCGCCACATCGGCGACCTGAATATGTGGCATCCACTGGAGCGGAAGATGAGCATAATCCTCGGTGCGCTCGCCTAGCCCGATGATGGGCATGCCCAGGTTATTCATCAGGTCTTCGCGCCACAGCGGATGCGTACCCGTGGTCAGTACGCGCGAGTAGAAACGGAGCGCTCGGGCGTGTTCAGGAATCGCTATGTCAGCACTGAAGACGGCGCCAACGTGTGCAACGAAGGGATCGCTCATGGTCAGAATCCTATGTCCTCACAGCTGTGCCGAGTTGGACTACGTAGCCGCTCCGTCCTCACCGGGTGCGAACTGCGCGAACACCTCAGCGCCGGTCAGCGTGGGGGTTTCGTTGGCGAATGCATAGTAGTCGGGCTTCTCATCGATGAAGATCTGCCCCGTCATGGCAAATTCGCCCGGCTGAAAGAGCCCTGCCGAGAGTATGTAGTCCCCCGATTGCAGCAGATGGTAAAAAAGATGAGTACCGCACGTGGCACAGAAACCGCGCTCGGCCCAATCCGAGGAGCGATAGGACCTGACGTCGCCGGTGACTCGAACATTGGGCCCGCAGTGCACAGCCAGCATGGGCCCGCTACCCCAGCGACGACACATGCTGCAGTGGCAGGCATTGATCTCGTGGTGGTCTTCTGCGTTGACCTGAATTGCCCCGCACAGACATGAACCTTGCATATACATTCCTCGCTTGAGTAGCGCAGCCATGGGAACCGGCACCGGCCAAGCAGGCGCCATCGGTGTGTAGCAAAGCAGAAAATATCTCGTACGAGCCAGCTTGCTGCGATCAGCACGTGATGGCAAACGAACCGCCCTCGCGCTCACTCTTAACGTTCGAATGAGCAGTCGTAGGGTGGATCGCGCTTCATCGATCCGCCGGCCGGGACCTGTGGATGTAAAAACGACATCCACTCACGCAGAGCTCGCCAGAACTGCTTCTCGGACCTGCTCTTCCTGCGTTCGGGACTTTCGAGATATTACGCCTGCGGTTCCACCAAAGGCTCTGATCCGGTATTTTCAGCCTTCTCTGCCACTGTTTTCAGAGCTTGCTCAGCGGCATAGTCGTTTGCCTCAGAAGAATAAGGAAGCCCCTGTATGTACGTGTATGACCACTCACTGATATATGAGCCCGTTGCCCGGTGCTACAGGGAGTACTCATCGTGATTTTGCGTGGATTGGTCTGGCTGGTGCTGCTGCAACTGCTTGGCGTGGCGTTGAACCACTGGCTGCTGCCGATGCTGCCCAGCGCCATCATTGGCCTGTTGCTGCTTGCCGTCTGGCTGATGTGGCGTGGCTCGGTGCCCGAGCCGCTGCAGCAGGCGGCCAACGGACTCTTGCCTTATCTGCCGCTGCTGCTGGTGGTACCGGCCTCGGGCATCATGATTGCCAGCGATGCACTGTTCGGTGAGCTGCCGGCTATTCTCGGCGCGCTGGTGCTCTCACTGCTGGTGACTGTGCCGTTTTGCGGCTGGCTATTGCAGACATTGATCCGGCGTATGGAGCGTGACCAATGAACGCCTCCCTCTGGCAGGTGGTGATCGGTCACCCCTTGTTTGCTCTGGCCCTGACCCTGGCTGCCTACCAAATAGCCATCCTGGTCTATCAGCGCAGTGGTTGGTTGGTCCTGCAGCCGGTGATGGTCTCCATGTTGCTAGTGGTGGGAGTCCTACTGCTGTGTGGCGTGGAGTACAGCACCTACCGTATAGGTGCTGAGCCCATCGCCTGGTTGCTGGGGCCGGCCACCGTAGCTCTGGCCGTACCGTTGCAGCACAACATCAAGCGGATTCGCCAGCTGTTCTGGCCGATCATCATCACCGTGCTGGCGGGCGGTGCGCTTTCGGTGGTTCTCACCTTGGTCATCGGCTGGCTGCTGGGCGCTGACTGGGCGGTGCTGATGAGCCTGGCGCCGAAGTCGGTCACCATGCCCATCGCCATGCCAGTGGCCGATCAGGTCGGCGGCATCGCCTCTCTGGCGGCGGTCATGGTGATGCTGACCGGAGTGATCGGCACTGCGCTAGGGCCGTTGCTGCTGCGCTGGGCGAAGGTCGATCACCCAGCCGCGCGCGGGCTCAGCTACGGCATGAACGCCCACGCCATCGGCACCGCCCATGCCTTGCAGGAAGGGGAGGAGTGTGGCGCTTTTGCTGCGTTGGCCATGAGTCTACTGGGGATTGCTACGGCGTTGCTGATGCCGTTGTTGCTTGCGGCTTAAGACTTCACAGCATGGGCTTCGGTCGGGTGTCTGGCATGGCCACCGATTGAAGCCGCTGTGAGGTTTTGCGCTTAGTGGCACTCTGGATCGACACGGTAACCGGACATGGGTCGAAACGCATCGTAACAATCAACGAGCAAAAAACCGGTTTTCTTGAAGCACTTGACGCAGAAAGCTCCGAAAGCGTTCGCGATAATCATAGGTAGCCATTGCTTTGCCAGTGGCTTGGGCTCGGCTGTCAAAATCGCGATCGTACGCCATCATTGACGCGGTCTTGGTAACCTCAGCGCTAGTGAATGAGGCGCCGCGAAGGTGGCGCGCCACGCCCAGCTTTTCCAGGCTCTGCATGCACAGATACTGGTCGAGATTGCTGGCAATGCCCAGTACAGGCGTACCTTGGGCGAGGGATTGGTAGCTGGTGGTGCTTCCGCCGTTGCTGATAACCAGTTGGGCGTGTTTGGCTAGCGTTTCCCCCGGAAGCCATTGTTCCAGGTAGACATTGTCTGGCACGTCCCGTTGAAAACGCCCGGCACTGCTGAGAATGACGGGTAGTGGTAATTGCGCCAACCCCTCTAACAAGGTGTCTATCTTATTTGCCCTGCCGGAGGAGCCCAACGTGGCGTAGATATAATCTCCGGCCAAGACAGGCTCCAAGGAAGCCGGAACAGCGGCTGCCGGAGACCATTGTATGGCCCCTAAAAAATACTGGTTGGGAGCCTGGCGTCGGAGCGGGACCAGCTGCGGTGTGTCTGGAAACAAAACGTAGTCGCCATAGGTGAGCAGTGCTTGCAGCGAGCCTATTGGTTTCAGTCCATAACGTTGTCGAAGCCGGTTTACTGGCTGCGCGAATTGACGAAACACCCACGGGCGTATCCAACGGAAAACTGTGCGCATGGCGTCGTGGCCGACGCGTGGTTCGAGTGGATGATCGGGTACCGGGAACTCCTGACGGTCTACCTCGGTGCTCCAGTAGGCGTTGATGAGCGCGGCGAAGGGTATGCCTGCAACCTTGGCACTGATGGGTAGAGAGAGGCGGAGGTCGCCAATGATCAAATCCGGTTGAACCTCGTGTATCACTCTCAGGTCATCTTTTATATAGGCTTCCAGGGTAGAGGTCTCGTAAAGCCGCCGGCACTCGGCTACCGCCGAATCGGCATATGCTTTGTCAATCACTTTGATCGGCCAGTGCCGATAAGCTGCGCTACCCAATAGCCTTTCGTCAAAACTGCCACTGGCAAAATGCACCTCGTAGGGTTCATTTTCGAGAGAATCGGCTAAAGCCTTGAGCCGCACGATCTGGGCGAGCGTAATGTCTTCGGAAACGAATAGAATTTTTTTCACCATGGTCCATCCATTGGAATGGTGCGTAGAGGTAATGCATAAACTGAGTCTTTGATATTTGACTGGCTGTGGCCACAGGGTTCCTGCAGCACACGAGGATTTGCGTGCAACACACATTCGAGCAGGCAGATTTGATCATCGTAGGGGCAGGTCTATCAGGCTTGCTAACCGCCTGGTTTCGCCTGATCGAGCACCCCGCCGAGCGGATTTTGATACTGGAAGCTGGGCCGAGAGCGGCGGGTAACCATACCTGGTCCTTCAACTTATCGGATATTGATGCGCACTGGCTACAAAGGCTGGAGCCTTTCATTGTTCATCATTGGCCGGGATACAGCGTGCGATTTCCCCGTTACAGTCGGCGCCTGCCGATCTCTTACGCGACGGGAAACTCTGAAAGCTTGTTGGCCGCCGTTCGACCATTAGTACAGGCAGGAAGTTTATCCGTGCGTACGGGGTCACCGGCAGTGCTCGTGGAGCCCACAGCGGTAGAATTGGCTGACGGCACGCGCCTTACCGCTAAAGCTGTGCTGGATGCGAGAGGAGGGCGACCCCCATCTTCCATGCTGATCGGGCATCAAAAATTCGTCGGGCACCGGGTTCGCACGCGCCAGCCCCACGGCCTGGTTGAGCCCTTATTGATGGATGCCACCGTCGAACAGCGGGATGGCTTCCGGTTTATCTACTGTCTGCCGTACACAGATACAGAGCTGCTCATTGAGGATACGTGTTACAGCGAGAACTCAGCACTGAATGAAAATGAATTTGCGGAGCGCATCGCTGAGTATGCCCATAACAATGCCTGGGAGATTTTGGCGGTTCTACACCGAGAGAAAGGCGTCTTGCCAATTAACGTGGCACAAGCGCGTCCGGCACTGGGATCACGTCCTTCAGAAGCGCCTCGAATTGGGCTTGCCGCAGGCTTTTTCCACCCAACGACCGGTTATAGCCTGCCAGATGCGGTGCGACTCGCTGCTCGCATAGCGAAGCTTCCCCACCTAACGCGCGACGCTCTTTTTAGAAGCGTGTCGGCCTATGCCCGGGAAAAATGGCAGCGCGAACGCTTTTACAGGTGGCTGAACCGCATGCTCTTCTCTGCCGCTGAGCCCGCTCACAGGTACCGGGTGCTTGAACATTTTTATGCTTTAGGGGGCGGGCCGATCCAGCGTTTCTATGCCGGCGATCTGGCCCTTGCTGACAAGCTCAGGTTGCTGTCCGGTCGCCCTCCCGTACCCGTATGGCGTGCACTGCAAGTAATTAATGAACGCAAGTTTTTGCGCCGCCAAAAGTGCCGCTCATCGGCGCCTGTCGACGTTCCAGGAAACGTCAACCCGCATCTAGGAAAGGAAACGGATTGATATGGCGGAACCCATTGGGCAGATCCAAGAACCTATCTCTCAGGCCCCCGTCGGCAAGCGGGCCATAGTGATCGGCGCCGGGTTCGGTGGTTTGGCGGCCGCTATCCGTCTGCAAGCCCAGGGCATCCAGACCACTCTCATTGATAATCGGGATAAAGCCGGCGGCCGCGCCTACGTCTATTACGAAAACGGTTATGTTTTCGATGGCGGTCCGACCGTCATCACGGACCCGACGGCGCTTGAAGCATTGTTCGCATGTTGTGGCCGCCGGCTATCGGACTATGTGACCCTGTTACCCGTCGACCCCTTTTACCGATTGTGTTGGGAGGATGGCTACAGTTTCGATTACGTAAACGATACCGCGCAGCTCGAAGCGCAAATTGCGCTGAAAAGTCCCCGTGATGTGGATGGCTACCGAAAATTGTACCGGTACACGAAAGACGTGTTTCGGGAGGGCTATCTCAAGTTGGGTGCCGTGCCTTTTCTAAGCTTCCGCACTATGGTGGGTGTCTCGCCCCAGTTGCTTCGCCTGCAGGCCTTTCGCAGCGTTTACGCCAAGGTCAGCAGTTTCATTCGGGACGAACAACTGCGTCAGGCATTTTCTTTTCATTCTTTGCTAGTGGGTGGTAATCCGTTTACCACTTCGTCGATTTATACGCTGATTCACGCCCTGGAACGAGAGTGGGGTGTCTGGTTTGCCAAGGGCGGCACGGGGGCGCTAATCCAGGGGTTAGTGAAATTGTTCGAGGATATGGGCGGTGAACTGCGGCTGTCCTCACCCGTCAGTGAAATCCTCACCCGGCACAACCAGGTGACTGGCGTACGCTGTGAAAATGGCTGGCAGGCGCAGTGCGATTTGCTGGTGAGTAACGCGGACGTGGTACACACCTACGGCACGTTGTTGCGTCAACACCCAAGAGGGCAGCGTTACAGTCAACGCCTGAAGCGAAAGCGTTTTTCAATGTCTCTGTTTGTCATTTACTTTGGCTTGCGGGCGCAACATCCGCAACTACAGCACCACACTGTGCTGTTTGGGCGGCGCTATCGGCAGCTGTTATCGGAAATCTTTTCTGGTCCGGAGTTGCCGGAGGATTTCTCCCTCTATCTACACGCGCCTTCGGTAACGGATGAAAGTCTCGCACCGCCAGGTTGCAGCGCCTATTACGTGCTGGCACCGGTACCCCATTTGGGGGCTGCGGATGTGGATTGGGAGGCGGAAGCTCCCAAATACCGGGATCGCATTCTCCAGTACCTCGAGGAGCGCTACATCCCCAACTTACGCCGAGACCTGGACGTTGTGCGCGTTTTGACGCCGGTGGATTTTAAGGAACAGATGAATGCGCACCTCGGTTCCGCATTCTCCATTGAGCCCCGTCTCACTCAGAGTGCCTGGTTTCGACCTCACAACCGTGATGCCGTCATATCCAACCTCTATCTTGTGGGGGCCGGTACTCATCCCGGCGCCGGCATACCCGGGGTCGTTGGGTCGGCCAAGGCGACATGCGAGCTGATCGCGCAGGATCTGCAAACAGCGGAGACTAGCGCGTGACAGAGACACAGACGACTGACGCTGTTATCCAGTACGGGCGCGAATCCATAAAAGCGGGCTCAAAAAGCTTTGCCTTGGCGTCCAGACTATTCCCGGAGGCCCTGCGCAATGATGTTGCGCAGCTATACGCCTGGTGCCGTTATAGCGACGATGTTATCGACGGACAACATCTGGGTTACACGGCGGAACCAGCAGAAGCCGCGCACGATCCGTCGCAGCGTTTGCAGCTATTGGAGCGCCGCACAGCCGCAGCTTTAAGCGGCAACCCGGATGATGACCCGGTGTTTCAAGGCCTGGCTCGTGTGACGGATAAGTACGGCATCGATCCCCAGCAGCCCCTTGAGCTTCTAATGGGTTTTGCTATGGACGTACAACGACAGCGCTATCAAACCCTCACTGACTTGATGCGCTATTGCTACTGCGTGGCGGGCGCTGTAGGGGTGATGATGGCGCGGGTGATGGGAGTAAAGGATGAGGCAGCGTTGGATCGTGCCTGTGATCTGGGCTTGGCTTTTCAGCTAACCAACATTGCTCGAGATGTTATGGATGATGCTCGCATGGGTCGGGTTTACGTGCCTACCAACCTGCTGGAGTACCACGGGGCGCCCACAGAAGCACACCAGTTGTTGGAGAACAAGAACTGGCCACAGGTGTATCACGCCGTGTGCGAATTACTGGATACGGCGGATCTCTATTATCGTTCAGCAGCGGTGGGTTTAAGAGCATTACCCTTTCGCTGCGCGTGGGCAGTAAAAGCTGCATCGAACGTCTATCAAGCTATAGGGGCTGAATTGCGACAGCGCGGCCCTCGCGCTTGGGAGGAGCGTGTCAGCACAAGCCAATGGCGAAAGGTGTGGCTCGGCGCAACCGCTCTGCCGATTGTGCCTGTCCGGTCTGCTCAACGGCCCCTGGATTTATATCGGCGGCCCCGCTCAGGCGAGGTATTGACGCTAGAGCGTTGACTGGGCTTAAGAAGAGCCGGGCCGACTTGTCTTCTGTTCATGCCTGGGATGGTTTTCCAGTAACCGCAGTTTTAGCTTTTCCGGGTCTTCCGCCCATAGAAAACCAAAGGATACTGCACCCTCCCGGGTATGCACTGCGTGGTGGATGCGATGTGCCAAAATCAAGCGCCGTAGGTAGCCGCTTTTGGGTTGCCAGCGCAGAGGCCAGCGTCGGTGAACCAAGCCGTCGTGGAACAAGGAGTAGAGAACACCGTAGAGGGTAATGCCTGTGGCAATGGGCATTAAAACGGGCCACCGAGCAGCACCCAATGCGAAAAGGCCAACCACGACCAAGGAAAACACCACTACATAGAGGTCGTTTTTTTCCAACCGTCTGTTATGACGCTGGTGGTGTGATTGGTGCCAGCCCCAACCCCAGCCGTGCATGATGTACTTATGGGCGAACCAGGCGAACACCTCCATGCCGAGCAGGGCAGCCAAGGCTATAAGTGTGGTGTGAAAGCTAACGCCCAACACGCTCTCCTCGTAATGCGTTTTCCTCACGTGGTACTCAATCCCTACCCTTACATTGTCCACCCCGGGGAGCAGCTGCCAATAGCAAGCATCCCAGACCCAGGGCGCCAAGCAGAGCACAGGGCATTAAAACCTGTGACCAGGAGCCGTCCCGGACCAACGCGCTATAGAAGCCTTCGATGGCCCAGGCGTTGGGTGTGAACAGGCTAACGGCCTGAAGCCACTCAGGCATCATGAAGCGTGGAACCATAGACCCGCCGACGGCGGAAACGATCAATACAAAAAACGATGAAAAGTTGTTTGCCTGCTGCACCGTGCGGCACAACGACAGGATGAACAGCGCAAGACCGCTGCTGGCTGCAGCGGCGGCCAGAGCGACGGCTAGCACCTGCGGTAAAGCGTGCTCCACGGGAAGCTGGAAGCCGACGCGGGCGACGGTAAAAATAATGACTACCTGCAGAAAGCCCAGGACAAGTAAAAACAACCAGCGCCCGAACATCAATCGCATACGGGCCGCCGGGCTCAACAACAGCCGGGCGCTGATGCCGTTGCGGTTTTCTTCAAGGCTCACCATGCCCACGTTTACGGCCGAAAGTAACAGAAACAAAATCGATATTGCGCCGGCGTAGTACGCAACGCCACTGTAATCCGATACCGCCTTGCGCTGGTGCCGGTAAGCAGACTCGGTTTGAATCAAAGCAATTTCCGCTTGCCGTTCTGTTTGGCGCTCAGTACCCGGTTCTACGGTTTGCTCTTCTTCACGGGGCGCCTGTGCACCGGATTCGGTGTCCATCGCCTGCAATCGTCTCTCCAGTCGTGCTGCTTGACTCGCGCTCAAGCCGCCGATAAGCGGTTTTAGCGCCTGCGTTTGGCGCCTGGCGACCAGGCCAGGTAAATGCGCTGCCAGACGTTGGTTGATAATGCCCTCCAGAACCAGAGCAGCAATGCGGCGGGATGGCTCACTGATGATGATAAACAGCGGCTCTGCCTCAGCCTCGACGCTTCCGCGAATAATCAATCCGGCATCAAAGCCGCCATCACGAACGTCCCGCCGGAGCTGATCATTCGAACTGGCGGTAAGCGTTATCTGAAGGTCGTCATCCGCGGCGAGTATTTCAGCAAACTTAACCAGGGACGGGTCTTTGGTATCCAGGGCTAAGCCAATGTGCGCGTGTAAATTGCCTTCTGCGGCATCAGAAAAAATGGTGGCGAAAATCGCAAACACCAAGCTGGGTAGCAAAAAGGCGAGCAGCATTGCGCCACGGTCCCGCAAAAGGCCGAGGCCCATGACCCGGAACATGGTGATCATGATGCCGATTCCGCCGCCAGAAGTTCACGCATCACATCGGCCAGCCCAGGGCGTGCAATATTCACTTCTTGCACATGCTCCCCTGCACATTGGTCTAGCTGCTTGAGAAAAGCGGACGGATTTTCATCTGTATACGCGGTCCATCGCCCGCTGTGCTCTACCGGCCGCCACCCCAGCACATGCAGCTGTTCGGTGATATCTACGGGTGCAGAGGGAGATACCTGCACCGTAAAAAGTTTGCTGCCACCAACGTAGGTTCTTATCAAAGTGTCCGGTGAACCCAGCGCAACCAGCCGACCCTGAGCGAAGATGGCCACACGGTCGCACAAGGTTGCCACTTCGGATAGCTCGTGGGACACCACCATAACCGCTGACCCTTGCCGCGCTCGACCGCGCACCACTTCGTGGATTTTCGCTCGTGCTGCGAGATCCACACCCGACGTGGGCTCGTCGAGAACAATGAGCGTTGGCTGAGCTAACAGCGCCACGGCAACGTGCAGACGCTGACGCATGCCCCCCGAGAGGTGAGATACCAGCGTGTTATGGCGATCGCAGAGGTCTATCTCCTCCAAGCCGGTGGCCACAGCTGCACGCACCTGCGCCTTGGGTATTCCTGCCCACCGAGCAAACACCGTGAGATTTTCTGTACAGGTCAAATGGCTATAGAGGCCGGGCATTTGAGGAGCATAACCAATGGAATGACGGTAAGCCTGCCCCGGCTTCACCCTCTCCCCCAGGATAAAAATAGCCCCCTTGGCTGGAGAGAGCTTGCCAGTCACGGCCTTCACCAGGCTGGACTTGCCGGCGCCGTTGGGCCCCACAACCCCAAGTATGCTGCCGCTTTCCACGCTGAACCCCACGTCCGCCACCGCGGCTCGGCCACTGTAGGTCACCGTCAGGTTTTCAACAGCGAGCACCGGTTTGGTCATAGGTTTCTGCAGCGGTTTCGAGGCAGCGGATCAGGAGGTGGCGGCGAAGGCACTAGGGCGCTCGAGTTCAAAGGCGAAGCTCTGATCGACAAGTGTTCGCAGTTCGGACGTTTCCAGGCCGGCGTCTGCCAGTTGCTGCCGAGCCATGGTGAGTGTTTTGCTGATTGTAGACTCGAGACGTTGTGGTGGCTCCAGTGAGAGCAGTGTCGCTTTGTCAGCATCCTGCCCAACATCCTTGCCGACCTGTTCGGTTGAGCTTTCCTGGTCCAGGAGGTCGTCTCGAATCTGGAACAGCAAACCAAAAGCACGCGCGAACCGGCTGAGGGCAGTGAGCTTTTTGCCACTCAACCCACGTATCCGCCCGCCAGTCACGGTGGCGAACTCGAACAACACTCCGGTCTTGTGGTAGTAGAGCTGCTCGACGCTCCTGGCGGACGTCGCCCTGTCATTGCCGAGGCTGTTCTGCAGGTCCGCTATCTGACCGCCCACCAATCCCATTGAACCGACGGTCTGCGTCAGGTGAGTCACGATGTCTATTTTGGTTTGAGGCGCAAGGGTGCGGCAGCCGCCGATCACCCCATAGGCCATGTTGAGGAGCGCCACGGCGGTCAGTATGGCGGTGCTTTCTGAAAAGGCTATATGCGTGCAGGGGCGGTTGCGACGCAACGTCGCATCATCCATGCAGGGCAGATCGTCAAGTATCAGTGATGCGGTATGCACCAATTCAGAAACGCAAGCAATGCGTAACAGATCCGGGGAAGGATTGTTGTCGCCCGCCGCAAAGAGCGTCAGAAGAGGACGCAGTCGCTTGCCCCGCGTCAGCAGCGCATAGTGCATGGCCCGGTGCAAATCGAAAGGCGGCATGGTTGTCTTCGGCAGGAGTCGCTCCAGCTCCAGTTCAATGGCGGCCTTGAGCGGCTGATGCAGGTCCTGCTGCTGAGTGGTACCCGGATTCACTCCCTCTCCCTCGCGCAAATCGTTGGTGCATTCACTGTCTTCCAAACTGGCAACAAAACAGCAGGCACTTCTACGAGGGCTGGAACGTCAGAAAAGTTCGGTTACAGCTCTCTAAATCTGCAACCGTGACCCGTGCGTCATCCGGGGCGAACTGCCGAACTAATTCGCCAGAGAATGGACTTTAGTACACGTGATCCCGCCGCTTGTATCGAGCGAAGGCTAAATAATCATGGACACAGGTTCAGTGCAGAGTGCGTCGCAGCGAGACCCATCAGCGCTATCCCCGCTGACGGTCATCCTGGCTAACCCACGAGGTTTCTGTGCTGGCGTTGAGCGAGCGATTGAAACTGTCGAGCGCACACTGAAGCAGATGGGCCCGCCGGTGTATGTTCGGCATGAAATTGTTCACAACCAGCGAGTGGTCACTGAGCTGGAACGCAAGGGAGCGGTATTCGTCGACGAGGTCGATGAGATTCCTCCGGGTTCGGTGGTAATTTTTTCCGCCCACGGCGTTTCCCACGCGGTGGTAGCCCAAGCACGAGAGCGAGCCTTGTACGTCATTGATGCAACCTGCCCCTTGGTCAGTAAAGTCCACAAGTCGGCCACGCGGTTTGCGGAGAAAGGATACGAGATTGTCTTGATCGGTCATGCCGGCCACGCGGAGGTAGAAGGCACCCTGGGGCGAGTACCGGGCCCGGTACACTTGGTTGAATGCGAAGAGGATGTCCAGCACCTGAATGTGAGGGACCCACAACGGGTCGCCTATGTCACCCAAACGACGCTGTCGATGTCCGATACCCGCGCCATTATCAAAGCCTTGCGGCGCCGGTTTCCCAGTATTACAGGGCCGGATACCGACGACATTTGTTATGCCACCCAAAACCGCCAAAACGCCATACAGACACTGGCTGGTGAAGTGGATCTCATCCTGGTGGTGGGGGCGAACAATAGTTCCAACTCCAACCGGCTGCGGGAGCTGGGCGAAAGGAGCGGTAAACCCACCTACCTCATTGCCGAGGCTGATCAGCTTCAACCCCAATGGTTAAGGGGTGTGAAACGCGTGGGCATCACAGCCGGGGCCAGTGCACCAGAGGTCCTGATCAGGGAAGTGCTAACGGAGCTCGGCCGCCACAGGCGCTTGAGCGTCACGGAATTGCCTGGGCCGGTGGAAACCGTGAAGTTTGCCCTGCCTGAAGGCATTGCAGGCAAGACCTAGCACGCGGGGTGAACTGTCCGACTTTAAAGGCACCCGTGAAAATCCTGGACAGAGAGTAGGACCCCCGTGAAGAGATGAACGTCAGTATCCCCCGTTTTCTCAGCTTCTGAGCCGCTTGTTCAGCCTCGGCCAGGGATCGGTATCGATCTATCCATAACGTTTGGTTAAGGGGGCCGGCTTTAGCCGGTCCCGAGTGAGCGAAGAGAACGGTTTGAACCTATTGTTAGGCATTGTTCTCGGGGCCGACGGATAGCGCTGTTACTATTCTTTCCCACGGTACAACCCGTCTAATAGCAGCGCACTTGCTCCCAAATGCTTTTTTCTCTTGTGCTTCTTCTCTAGCTTTTTCGAGTTCGCTATTGGGGAGGCCAGAAGCAGAGATTAGCCACAGCAGCATTTTTGGCTCCATTATGTGGTTGTAAGCGTATTTCGCATCCCTGCTAGGGCCGCTGCTTCTCGCATACTTCCCTGCTTTATTGTTTGGATCGAGCCAGCCCAGCCAATGATCGCGCTGCGTGGTGTAATGAGCGTAACCTTGAGTGCCGTGAGGAACCGACTCGTCGGAAGGTAGGCGTTCGATCATTCGAGCTAGCCAATGGGCAGAATAAGTGTTCACAGGTATAGGTGCCTAACGATCAGGTTAAAGGGCAGACGAACGCGCAGCGTTTGGCTGTCCCAGTGAGCGAAGCGAACGGTTTGAACCAATTGTTATATGCTATTCAAAATCACCGCCTCTTAGCTCAAGCCTTTTAAGGTCAGAGAGACGGTATTGCACTATTTGTTTTTCGTTCTCTCGAACTAAAAACACGTAATCCGCTAGCCGGCCGATATAAATCAATTTTTTAGTTGGTGACTCTAAACCGTCAGTGAGATCTGAGCCGACTATATAATGCAGCTTGCTTTCATTTGTTGCTTCAGTTCTTTCGATAATTGCTTGCATTACAGATATAGCTGGAAGGCAGCAAATTACAAGGCAAACGAAAAGTCTGGATGATGCTGCGTTAAAATTGTCAGTTAATGGCTTTGTGTGGCTAAGGCTGACGGTGCCAGGTAATATTCCGGCTATCATTCCGAAAAGTAATGAAGGCCAAAAGTTAATGCTAGTAGTGGCGAGCAATATTATTGCTATATTTATAGTAAGTGGAATGCTAATAAGTAGCTTGATATATTTTGGGTCATCTTCGCTACCTGGGTTGTTCGCGTGTTTGCTGGGCCTTATAAATTCAAGAAATAGTACCGGCATGAACATAAATGCTGAGAGAATTAGAAATGGTACTGCATGCGAGATTGCCTCGCTTAGGGATATGTATTCGAATGGCTGAATCTGGAAAGTTGACCAGTAAAAATATAAATTTAAGAATGCGCATAGCAGTGTGTAAGGAATAATTATGCTGGCAATATTCTTGTATTCTTCAATCAATCTAATTGCCTCGTAATTTTTGGGGTGCATTATAACGCTGCAGTTGTTAGTTAAATGCCTTTTACACCTGAAACGAAATTGTGATAAAGCGACCACTCTGGTTGCTTAGAGTGCTTTATTTCAATTGGGAACACGGGCTTTCCAGAAAGCGCATCATTTAAGCGCCGCATCCAGGTCTCAATGTCTTTGACAGACCAATGCCACTCTTTTCTGCCATTCCCCGTCACTACTAACATAAGATGACTTATGCCGGTTTTGTCTAGGTGTTCTAAGGCATCCTCAAATGCTATTTGAGCTTCGTTTGTCTCGGCATCCGGCATTCCACCTTCATTTGCTGCTTTATATGCCCAGCACACGGAAATCAAAAATGGGTAGTCTGATTCGATGGAGCCTTCAGGCACAGACTGAAGGATCCTAAAAATAAGAGGCTTACCGTCCTCTTCACCTGTTGCAGTGAAATACAGGTCTTCAGCGCTAGCTCCGGACATTATAAAGCTCCATAAAATTATTAGTTTGGCCAAGCTCATTCGGCATTTAACGACCAAGCTGTGCGGTGCAAACGAGCGCCTTGTTATGCGTGTTATACAAAGTCGCATACCCTAACACGAGTGTTGCTTTCGAGAAATTGTGCCACACCTTCAAGATCTGAAAATGAATTACTAAAAGACTTAGTTTCGCCATTTAATTCTTTTAGTATTCTTACGAAAAATTCACCTCCATCGCTCTTTACAGTGACAGTGGTTTTTTCCTCTCCGTCAGGTGTGGAGCTAACAACGGAGGCCATCAACTCGCTAGCGCTTTCTAATAGGCTAGACAAAAGTGCTTTTTGTTTTCCACTATGAGTTTCATCCCATACAGTGAAGTTCGCAGAGCTGTACTGGTACAGAGCATAAAGCATAGGTAGTGAAAAAACAGCGCCAAAGACAACATCAATGACGACTTCAGTGGTTGGCGAGAATAACATCAAAAGTGAACGCAGACCGGTAGACACAGCGTTCAGCCAGAAGAGGAACCTCCAACCAGATGGTTTCCATATAGCTTTGCGGTATACATACCCATACAGTCCCGAAATACAAAACTGTAAAAGCAGAGTTTATAAAAGTAAAAACTAAAGAATTTCCTGTGCTGATTGCCACTCCCAAGCCAAGCAATGCGAAGAAGATTATTAAAGCCCCGTAAAAACTCCACACCATTTTTTTCATGTTAATTTCCTATTACGCATAACGTTTGGTTAAGGGGCGGGCTTTAGCCCGTCCCAGTGAGCGCAGTGAGCGGCTTGAACCAATTGTTATGCTTTGCTATGTGAAGTGAATGCATGAGCAATAAAGTTTGCCCCAACAGCCGCGCCAGTAATTAGAACTAGCTGGGTTGCAACCTCTTGGGTGGCGGTTAATGGCGCATTGATAGCGGAAATTAGACCGACCACCGTAAGTACGCTGCTTGAAATAAGTGCTGCCCCTGCCCAAAAGAAAGCCCGGGCACTGGTTTGCTTCAAAAGACACGCTAGAGTAATGATTACTACGAGAGCCCATGCGGACAATATTAATTCAATCATTATATTACCTGGTTTGCATTGTTGCGGTTTTTGGGTGTGTATGCTTATGGCTTTTGTGGCCAAGTAACTTTTAGGCTAACTAATCCGTGGCCATTTCTTTTGTATAGGATACGCCCGCCATCAAGATGTACGATCAGTTCTAACCGCATCAACTCACCTCTAGCGCCTGCTCCTGATTGCGCAAATACTTGTGCGTACCCTTCTGGAGGTAAAAACGCAGGTGGATAGGCCGTCCAGTCATCAGGCGCTTCGCTGTCCGAGAAAACGGTGATTTCTTTTGGGGCGTCGAAATCTATCTCGATCTTGTCTAAACATGCTTGCTTAATTGCAGGGTAATCATTTTTATCGAATTTCACGATTTTTCCTTGATGCATAACGTTGGAGTTAAGCCGCGCCGTTAGGCGTCGGCTTGGACGACTTGTTATGCGGCACCTTTTCTGACTTTGGCGCTTCTATCGCTGGCGGGCTTATAAGGCTTTTCATGAAAGTGATATTTTCATTATGTCTCGTGCCTAGGCTATAGATTACGGTTGCACCTACTGCGATAGAGATGACTGCCTTCCAGATTAGTGAAACTGGTGCATTCTGCAGTATCCATGATGCTGTTATTTTTGAGGGAAATTCAATTGGCTTGGGGAATTTCTTTTTATAATCAATTTCTGTTTTTATTATTCCGCTTAGATGCAGAAACTCAGCTTTTCCATTTTCCCATGCTTCTTGGGAAATATCTTGGCCTTTTGCTTGAATTGTGCCATAGGGATAAAACTTAACTCTTTTTAGGATGGGGGCATGCGGATTATCTATGCCAAAGACGGCAATTGAGAGCGCTATCGCTTTATTAATAATTGCTTCCGCTCCAAGAACATTCTTTGGCGCTAGTGCATTAAGTTCGTTTTCAAGTAATTCAAGCTCATACTTGGCATCAGTCATCTTTGTGTCTCAGGATTGTGCCGCATAACGACAAGCTAAAGGGCGGGCTTTAGCCTGTCCCAGCGAACGAAGTGAGCGATTTGAGCACATTGTTAGATAGCCTCGGCCGCTGCTTGCTCAGATATGCATTGTTTTATATCGCGATTGAGAGCAAAAGGAATTACAAACCACCCGAGCCCCGCGATAAAGCACGAGATTAAAACCGAGGAAAGAATATAGCTGAAGCTGATTACTCCTAGCCTATAAGCTTTTATTAGACTGACCAGCGTAACGGGGATAGAGGTAATCGCAACTACCAGTGAAAGGAATATTGCGTAAGGTACGTATTGAGAGCTGGGAGTGACGACCAGTGTTCCCCCGCCAACGAAGACAATGGCGGCGAGGTAAAGGATGAAAATTGATATTTTGTTTGTTACTTGCAGTGATTTCATTTTTTTCTTCGTGTGAGTGATTATGGATTAAGCATCTAACGCCCACATCATAGGATGACGGCGCGCAGCGACGGCAGTCCTATGCATGTGCTTGTTACATTTCACAAGCCAACATATTAGAATTATTCGTGGCTTTAATCGTTAAGCACTTACTTTCAAATGGCCACTAGCTGTATGTGATCCAGCCATTATTCATGAAGGTATTTATCTCTTCGTTAGAGCTATTTGAAAATATTCTTGAGAATTCTTTTCCATCAATAGTGAATGTATGCTTATATTTATATTCTGATTCACAGAAGTTGTTCTGTCTACACCTAGAGCATTTACAACGCCCAGGCTGAAAGGCTCTTTGAACAATAGCATCCCAATTTTTGGGATGGCTAACTGATCTCAGGCATGAAAAATCACAGTCAAGAATAATTCTTCTGAGTTTGTCGAGGTCGCCACTACAGAAGCTTTTTAGCGTACAAAATAGATTTGTGTCGTCTAACTCACCTCTAAAATAAGGTTCAAGCACCCTGATATATCTATCATCTCCGTGTGGATCATATTCATCATTAACGAATAATAGATCTTGTGCTTTCAGAACTTGAAATATTTGAAATCCATAACCACCAAATGCTTGCTCAACCTGACTTGTAGGCATGACGATATTATTCTCATCTAAACGCCCAAAAAGATTACGTGCAAACTGACCCTGCCCAACGACATAGAACAAGTATTCTCTCTGATTTTTCGTGAGGTTCGATAAAGTTTGTGCAAGTGATTTCAGATCGTTTAGCAACTGTTCAGTATATTCAGGCTCGCCTTCAATGCCTAAAAAAGTAATAAGAGCATTTGGTGTGGGCATTGAATAAGTTCCCACTAGCCCTGACGGAAGGATACTATCAGATTGCTCGACCCTACTAATCAAATTTTCTGCCAAGTAGTTATCAAGATGAAAAATATCTCTGTCATCTAGGTTAGCTATGACTTTGTACAAGTCATTAAGATTTATAACGCTAGTGTCAATATCTCGATCCGTTAAAGAGCAAAGGTCTTTATTGGAAATAATTAGGAAAACCAACTTATCAAAGTCACGATCTAGCTGCTTTTCTTTAAATCTTGAAACCGTATCCCTGAACTTTTGATTCGTTGATTCTGATGTAATCTGTATGCAAGTTCTAGCACCATAATCACCTAGGTCTATGGCGGGATAATTATCCTGAATTGCATTCATATCTCGTAAACGCAGATTGTACGCAATGTTTAAAATATCAATAAATAGTCTTTCTGCACTCTTGTTTATGTCATTGAAACCAGCCTTATTTTGAATGGTTACAACATTTGAAAATGTTGCAAATCTTTCGGCTAGTGCTTTTAGTGCATTTTCTCTTCTAATATCCATATGATTACTGCTTAGTTAATTGTGAAATGTAACGATTAAGCTAAGGGGCCGGCTTCGCCGGTCCCAGCGAACGAAGTGAGCGCTTTGAGCGCATTGTTAGGGGTCATGAACCAATTACAGCTTTGCATACTGGGCATGAGCGCCGATTTGAATTTAACCTGTTAGTTAGGCTCTTTTGGCCTTTTGAGTCATAACAGGCAGAGCAGTACAGACCTTCTTCGCCGTCGAACTTATAACAACCCCATTTAATAGTGGGTTTCTGCTTTGCTTCTGGGTTTGCAGATTTTAAAGCCCGTAATTCGTCTGTTTGAATTGCAAGCTGAATTTTTAGATCTGCAATCTGAAGCTTTGCGTCAGCAAGCTCAGTAGATAGATCAGCTAGTAAGTTTTTGAACTCTGCTTCCGAAAGGTTCTTGGAAATGTCGCGGAGCCTACTCACGATGGAGATTGAGTTATTGATTGTTGAGACGATATCCACGGATTGTCCTTTGATCCCTAACGCCATTGGTAATGGGCGCCAACGGAGCAAGGCGTAGTTGGCGTCCCGTTGACCACGTGGTTAGCTGCAACTACAGCGAGATCTCCCGCCACTGCAGAAATACTGGCGACTGAGTCTTTTTCAAAAAACAAAGAAAGACCTCCTCCACTTGCTTCCGCTGAAACCACTCGTCTTGATTTAAGGCTAATTCACCGCCGGTGAAGGAGAACATTGTGCCGTCAGGGAATGGGCTAATGGGTTTTCCTTGGTAAGCCCTATAGTGCCTTCCATCCCCATGTTCACGCTTCTCAAGCATAAATAAACCGGGCCCACCGGCTACTTGGATATAAGAATTCTCAGCCTCAAGCACGGCAAAACCTGATGGTCCAGTAGACCGCAATTTTGACAATTCCAGCAGCAGCTGTGCTTCGGAGGGAGCGTTAATTACTCTTCCTTTCTCTCGCTCGAACTTCATGATCCCTCGCAGCTAACGATTAAGCTAAGGGGCGGGCTTTAGCCCGTCCCAGAGAACGAAGTGAGCGATTTGAGCGCATTGTTATACGAACTAACCCCGATTAGAGAGCTCAAGGCCTTCGCCCCATTGTATGATTTCGTTAGTCCATGCAAGAACAAGGCATAGGCCGAGGTTTTTAACACCCCATTTGCGGCCCTCATCCCCGGCATAGCCGCCATAGATTTGATTGATTCGTTCTTCGTAGAATTTCTCAAAATTGCCATAAGCAGTACTTTCTAGGTGAATGCTTAGGTCTATATCCGAGCCGCATCTCTTTTTGATGAATCGCAGGAGCCCCTGAGACTCAATAGCTTCGTGTATTTCTGGAATAGTAATGTCGTTATATTTTCCTGAATCAATCAGGCTGTTGATTTGCAGGATTAGAAGCGTCAGTGCTGTGACTTTCATGTGATCTCCGTGTTAAGCATGTTTGTATAACGTTTGGTTAAGGGGCCGGCTTTAGCCGGTCCCGAGTGAGCGCAGCGAACAACTTGAACCATTTGTTAGAAAACATTTTTGATGAGCCAGTCTGCGCCATCAATTAGCTCCTGTACTTGCTCTTTTGTAGGCTCCGCGTCTTTTTTGTGAGAGCAAATATTACGGATATCTGCAAGGTAAGTGATCTTTCTCCAGGTCGGAGTATCAATTACGGATGCATTTTTAAGAGGGTCATTCAGATCTGAAATTGTAGGATTTTTCTTGGTGACTTTTATCGCATGACTATTTGCTACTTTTTGTAGGTGCCCCTCGATAACAACCCCAGTTAGAGCACCTGCCGCTCTTGGGCTGACTTTAAGAAGCTGCTTAGCCACGACTATTTCACTGTCTTGAATTTCCGCATATAGCTCTTCTTCAATATTTCCTAGCAAAGAATCCGCGCGATCAATTATAGACTTGAAAATAGTCAGTTGATTGAAGAAGGCTTGAACTACTTGCTTTCTAGTGTCGAAATTTGGATAGTGAAAATTGTTAGGCGCAACGCCTTTGAAATAGTCTTGAATGACGTAGGTCCCGTATCCGAGTGATTTCCTTTTGGGATCAATTTCATAGTAGCCGCGAAACTCACTAAGTCGATCTAACGCCAAGTGCTGAACAGCCCTCAGGGCCTTTGTGTACCAAGATTGATATTTGTACTGAAAGGAATCATTATTGCCGTCGTGGAATTCTTGGCACACCTTCGCGCCAGAATTATAAAGCTCTGTTAATTCCTTAGTGATTAATTTCTTTCGCGACATGGCAGTGATCTTCTAACGTGCCTTGCTGAGCCGCGCCGCTTTAGCGGCGTCGGCTCCAGCTGCGGGTTAGAGCTTTCTCACCATTCATCGGAATACTCGAGCGTCCCAGCTAGTTGCTTGATGACGCACTCCCACTCTGTACACGACTGGACGTGTAAGAGGAGTTTTTCCACTCTTGCGCGAATCGCCGCCCAATCGAAACGCGCCAAAACCAGGGTGTGGCCAACAAACATGCCGGCATCGGCGCGTGCGAGAGCTGAGGCAGAGCACACGCTGAACCCAAAGACTTCGTGGCCCGCCTCACCGCTCTTGCTAATAGCAACCTGCACAAATACGGCGAAGTCCTCCAGGTCTGGCGGATAACCTTCAGAGGGTGGGTCGAGATCTGGGCTCCAGAGACTTTGAACTGCGTACTTCATGTTGGTGAGCTCTAACGTCCCGCTAAACGGCGAGCGTTAGCGAGTCCGGTGGAGGCCACGCCTTTTGTGGCCGGAACGCATTTAAGGGGTTTGTTACGTGTTTTTTGCATGACTAAAATAGAAAGCTGTAACACTACCCATTAGCGTGCCAGCGAAAGCCAAAAACTCTGTGAAGTACTGATTTTTTGCCATTGCGAGCATGAACGTAAAAACAAGAACCAAAAATACTATAGCCATTGCCAGAAGTGGCTTAATACGTTTATTCAACCTTTCGGTTGCTGGCTCCGATTGCCCTAAGCCATTACAAGTACCACACGCTAGGCCAACATATGGAGGCTTGCCTTTAAGCTCATGATATTTTACGCAGGCTAAACAGCTAGTCCCATTTTCGCCAGAAGTGCACGTACCAGTTTCGCTGCAGTGTTTGCACGGATAAAGATTTGCCCGAATTTCTTGCACTTACGTCAACTCCCTGTACACGTAACAGTGATTAGATGGAGGTCGATGTTAATGCATAACGAGAGCGTTCCACATAACTCCGTCCTCATCCTCAAGACCCAAAATCGTAATCCTCGAGAAATCAATGATCTACGACCACGTCCTGTGCTTGATCCGTATTCGCTTGACCGCCGCCTTTCTATACAAAAAGACCAAGGGATCTATAAGCAATGGCCGAACGCTACTACAGCATATAGATGTTTGCCAACCCAGACTTTGATCAAATTAAAGCCGTATGCAGTCAGGCAGCATTACGATGTGCGGATCGCAGAATTCAATCGGTCCGGCAAGGCTGTACACCTACGCATCCCACCCGCGCGTTCCGCACGACCTTCTCAATCATCCCGCGTCAGCACTTCCAGCAGCTCGATTTCAAAAATCAGGTTCGAATTCGGTGTGATATGCGCGCCGATTTGCCGTTCGCCGTAGGCGAGGTTGGCGGGTACGAACAGTTTGCGCTTGCCGCCGACTTTCATGCCCATCAGGCCCATGTCCCAGCCCTTAATTACGCGGCCTGTGCCGATTACGCACTGGAAGGGTTTGCCGCGTTGGTAGGAGGAGTCGAACACTGTGCCGTCTGCCAGGGTGCCGGTGTACTGGGTGGTGATCAGCGCGCCTTTGATGCATTCCTTGCCGTAGCCCAGTTGAAGGTCCACCACCTGTAATTCGTTGCTCATCTCGTCCTCGATCGGTTCGGTTGTTTGCGTTGGCCGGCGTTTTCGCAGGAATCGTGGGATGTGGCAAGCGTCGTGCTCTGTCCTGGGCATTGGTCGGCACGGCGGAGTTGCTGGCTCGTTGTTTACTGGCGTGCTTGTCACTGGCCGGGCCGAGAAGGGCGCGAGTGGTGAAGAACTACACTGAATATGTTCCCGGCACGGTGAACAGGTGAGTGCGCATCTGCATTCGAGCATGTAGGCCGGGCACGCTTTCAGATGGGCACGCCATGCGCCACGGGAAGGCGCTCAACCGCCCGAATACACACGGAATTCGGGTCCTGCGCAGCAGGCGCTTGGCGGGCACTCGCGTTCTGGCTGCGCTTACCGACCACCGCCGAGCAGGTTGTTGGTGCTCTCGTTCAACGGTGGCCTTTTACAGGAGCACACACCATGAACGAGGCCAAACTTAACGACTTCATGGGCAAGCTGGTGACCGACATGGGTGGCGCAGCGATGCTCGCCAACATGATCCTCGGCGATGAACTCGGCCTGTACCGGGCCATGGCCGACGGCCAACCGGTTACTCCCGAAGCGCTCGCCGACAAGACCGGTTGCAACGCGCGCCTGCTGCGCGAGTGGCTCAGCGCCCAGGTGGCGTCCGGTTATATGGAACACCGCGATGGGCAATTCCGTCTGCCGGAGGAGCAGGCCATGGCTCTGGCGATTGAGGACTCGCCGGTCTACGTGGCCGGTGGCGCTTCGGTGGTGGCCGCGCTGTTCCATGACAAGGACAAGATGGCCAGCGCCATGCGCGGCGACGGCGCCCTGGCCTGGGGCGATCATCATCCGTGTCTGTTCGGCGGCACCGAGCGCTTCTTCCGTCCCGGTTATCGGGCGCACCTGGTGGCCGAATGGCTACCGGCCCTGGACGGCGTGATGGATAAACTCAACGCCGGCGCCAAAGTGGCGGATATCGGCTGCGGACACGGCGCCTCGACCGTGATCATGGCGCAGGCCTTCCCCGCCTCGCAGTTCATCGGCTTCGACTACCACGCGCCGTCCATCGAGACCGCCACGCAACGTGCCGAGGAGGCTGGCGTGGCGGAGCGGGCGACGTTCAGGCAGGCCACGGCAAAGGATTTCCCCGACAACGACTACGACCTGATCTGCTACTTCGATTGCCTGCACGACATGGGCGACCCGGTTGGCGCCGCGCAGCATGCCTACCAGGCGCTCAAGCCGGACGGCACCGTGCTGTTGGTTGAGCCGTACGCCAATGACACGCTGGATGAAAATCTCACACCAGTAGGACGCTTGTACTACGCCGCCTCGACCTTTTTGTGCACGCCGAACTCGTTATCCCAGGACGTCGGGCTGGGGCTGGGGGCGCAAGCCGGCGAGGCGCGGCTGCGCAAGGTGTTCACCGAGGCGGGTTTCAGTCGGTTTCGCAGGGCGGCGGAAACGCCGTTCAACCTGATTCTGGAGGTGCGCAAGTAATCGGACAGGGCAGCGCTTGGGTCTGATGGAACAGGTGTTGTTGCATCAGGCACCAAGTGAGTGCTGACGCAGCGGGCAAGCAAGTTGAAGCAGAAATATCTGCTATTACAGGCAGCAGAAACCCTGTTGTCATTGGCTGTCCAACGTCCCAAGGTGGTTTTATTTTGTGGAGAGATGGGCTCATGTTCATGTCACGTTTGGCCGTCGCAGTACTCGGCGGTGTGCTCTTGATGGGCGGGTCAGTGTCCGCGCTGGCTGACTCTGACCGGGGTAAGCACACCCGTTCGCAGCTGATGCAGCACGACGCCCGGGGCAGGCATGCCCACCCCGGTGGCGCGCCACATCGGCGGGATTGGCAAGACAATCGCAGAGGATGGGACAGTAGGGATCACCGGCAACACCGTGACTATGGACGGTACGACGGACGTGGCCAGTACGAGCACAGAGGGGCGTACGGGCATAGATATCCGCCCGGGGTGTACGGGCAGTTCCGGTATGACAACCGGCCCTATCGGGTTCAGGGAGAGTGGTCGCTGCCGCAGAATCGCCTGGGCAATGAGCGCGGCGAGTCGTTTAATTCGGAGCGTTACTATTCGGATTCACCCGGGGTAAAGATACTCGGCACCGGTCGCGGATACGCACCACCAAGGAACGTCTTGCCGGATATGAACCGCATCCCACCGCGCAACAACCCGCATCCGCCGGGCATTTATCGGCCCTTGCATGATGGCGGGCTGCACCGCTAGCCGCCGAGCCAGGAGAGGAGCCGACTGGACATTCGCCATGGGTTTTTTATAAAGCTCCCGCTGCGACTGTCCCGGCGGCTCTGACCGAGCCTGAGCATATCCAACAGGGGTGGACCAACGAGGCGCGCATCGGAGGGGCGCTTGAGCGTCGGCTGGAGCGGCTTGGGCTGGAAAGTCGATTTGCCATGATCCATGGCCCCGGCACGCAGCCACTGGTGTGGCACTGCCTGCGCTCATACATGCAAAACACCAATGCCTGGAAAGGCACCACCATTACATTCGTCCTCACGCCTCAGGCCGGCGGCACCCACCTGGATTTCGCCAATGGCTACTAGGAGGAGTCGTCGTGTTACGTTTGCGTACAGGGGGGGGCGTTCTTTGTCGGCACCAGCTTCAAGCAGTACGTCGAGACGGGCATAGGCATTCCCTATCCGGACATTCCAGGACACGCGTGATCCATGAAAGGTGCATAGATGAAGGCTCGTATTTCGGTGATTACCCTCGGCGTCGAGGATCTGAATAAGGCCGTAGCGTTCTACCGCGACGGCTTGGGTTTGCCAACGCAAGGCGTAATGGGCGAGGAATTCGAGTATGGGGCGGTTGCATTTTTTGAGCTGAACGCCGGGTTGAAGTTGGCGCTGTGGCCCAGGGACAGCATTGCCCATGATTCAGGCCTGCCTCGAGGAACGGCATCGGCCACGGAATTCACTCTCGGCCACAACGTTTCGTCCCGGGAAAAAGTTGACGCCGTGATGGCGCAGGCGCATGCGGCGGGTGCCCATATCGTCAAGCCGGCCCAGGACACCTTTTGGGGTGGTTATGCCGGCTATTTCCAGGACCTTGATCAGCACCTGTGGGAAGTCGTCTGGAATCCTGCGTGGTTGCCTGACGACTAACAACGCCTCTACGTATTGTTAAATACGGCCCAGAAAGGTTTCAATCAGCGGATTGACCACCTGCGGATGGGTAGTCGGCCCCATATGTCCCAGCCCGGCCAGGGTGACCCATTCGACATTGGGCAGGGTGCTGGTAAGCAGCTGGGCCACACCCAGCGAGGAGGCCGGCGAATCCTGGCCGGTCAGGTACAGCACCGGCATGTTCAGCGAAGCGAAGGCAGTGAGTGGAGTGGGCTCGCTGAGCAGCGCGTGCGCCCAGCCGTGCACGTTGGTCATGGCGGTGGCGATAGCGGACTTGCGCTGTTTTGGCATGCGCTGCCAGACACCGGCGCCCATCCAGTAATCGATAAAATATTCGGCGGCCGCGTTCATATCGTGGGCGTCCAGAGCGCGGGCGGCATCAGCCACCGTAGCGCGGATGCCATCCGCTTCGTTGGGCGGCGGGGTTTCGGCATCGAGCAGCGCAAACAGTGTGGGTTCATAGAGCACCATGGCCCGTACCCGCTCGGGATGACGCATGGCGGCAATCAACGCGCCGGCACCGCCATAGGAGTGACCGATCAGCACCCGCGGCGCGCCCGCTCGGGCCAGCACGGGTTCGGCCAGGTCGACTTCATCGTCGAGGGTGCGATTCGGTCGGCAGGCCAAGGCGGGCTTTTGCCCGCGCCATAGCCGTCGGTTGCCAGCACATGACAGCGCGGCGCGAGCAACTCCATCAGCTCGCGCCACTGCGTTGAACTGCTGGCGTTGGCGTGAAAACACACCACGCCAGGGCCGGTACCGGCCTCGCGAAAGAACGGCTCGACGGCTGCCATACCGACCTGCGCTCAGTCCTTGAGCGTGGCCATGTCGATCACGAAACGATATTTCACATCGCTCTTGAGCATCCGCTCGTAGGCCTGGTTGATGTCGCCCATGGCGATCATTTCGATATCCGAGACGATCTGGTGCTCGGCACAGAAGTCGAGCATCTCCTGGGTTTCGGCCAGGCCGCCGATCAGCGAGCCCGCCAGCCGGCGGCGTTTGAAAATCAGCCCGAACACACTCGGCGACGGGTGCGGCGTGGCCGGCGCGCCGACCAGAGTCAGGGTTGCGTCGCGCTTGAGCAGCGCCAGGAAGGCATCCAGATCATGGGGCGCCGCCACGGTATCGAGGATGAAGTCGAAGCTGTTGTGGTGCGCGGCCATTTCGTCTGGATTTTTCGACAGCACCACCTCATGGGCGCCCAAGCGCCGGGCATCGCCTTTCTTGCTTTCAGATGTGGTGAACAGCACCACATGGGCGCCCATGGCGTTAGCGATTTTCACCGCCATGTGGCCGAGGCCGCCGAGGCCAACCACACCGACCTTATGTCCGGCCTTGACGCCCCACTGGCGCAGCGGCGAATAGGTGGTGATACCGGCGCAGAGCAGCGGGGCGACGGCGGCCAGGTTCTCGGTGTGGGAGATGCGCAGCACGAAGGCTTCGTCCACCACGATGCGTTCCGAATAGCCGCCGTAGGTGTTTTCGCTGCCGCCAAAGGCTGAGCCGTTGTAGGTGCCGGTAAATCCTGTTTCGCAGTACTGCTCCAGCCCTTCGCGGCAGGAAGCACAGGTGCGGCAACTGTCGACGAGACAGCCGACCCCGGCGATATCGCCCACCTTGAAGCGCGTCACCGCGCTGCCGGCGGCGGTTACGCGGCCGACGATCTCGTGACCGGGCACGCTGGGGTAGAGCGTGTTGTTCCACTCGTTGCGGGCGGTGTGCAAATCGGAATGGCAAACCCCGCAAAAGAGAATGTCGATCTGTACGTCGTGATCGCCCGGCTCGCGGCGCTGGAAGCGATAAGGGGCGAGCGGATTCTTCGCATCGAGGGCGGCATAGCCCTGGATTTCTGCCATGTTCAGGTCTCCTTTCGGCTGCGCCGAGAAATGGAATCAACCCTTCAATGAAAGACCCGGACGGGCAGGGCGCCCAAGAATCAGACAGTCGGGCCAGGTTTTTTGGTCGGTGAGACTTGCGTAACGGCTGCCTGCCTTTTGTAGGAGCCAGCTTGCTGACGATAGGCGGACGTTATTGCAAACGGATCGCCAGTTGTAGGGTGGACAACGTTTTCTATTGTCCACCGAGCGGAGTGTGGTGGATGTAAAAAGCGACATCCGCCCTACGAATCTGGCTCGGCAGCAAGCGCCTGTAACTTCTACCTTCGGCATACTCAAGAAGACACGGCGCACTCGCAGCATACGCGTTGCGCACTTGAACGACGTTTAATGGCCAGTTGTAGGGTGGACAACGTTTTCTATTGTCCACCGAGCGGAGTGTGGGGATGTAAAAAGCGACATCCGCCCTATCAATCTCGCCCGGCAGCGCCTGTAACTTCTACCCCTCGGCATACTCAATAAGACACGGCGCACTCAACGCATTATCGCGTTGCGATCACTGATCGACATGTCGGCCAGTACCGATGGAGGCCATTATGAACAAGGCAACCGGACGTGCAGGGATGCTGGCATTCATGCTCGTGGTTACTCACGCGGGCGCACAAAGCGAGCACGCACCGCACAGCGGCGAACTCGAGCAACTCGGTACGGTGAATTTCCCCGTTTCCTGCACGCCTGCCGCCCAGCAGGAGTTCAACCGAGCCATGGCGCTGTTTCACTCCTTCTGGTTCGACCCGGCCAAGCAGTCCTTTGCCGCCGTGCTCAAGCACGATCCGGACTGCACCATGGCGCATTGGGGAATTTCCATCATGTCGATGGGTAATCCCTTCGCCTGGCCACCTAGTCCGGCGGCGCTTGAGGCCGGCGCCACAGCCTTGGCGGATGCGCAACGCCTGGAGGCCAAGAGCCCGCGCGAACGCGATTACCTGAGCGCCCTGGCCATTTTCTTCAAGGATGCAGACACCACCGAGCACCGCACGCGGGCCCAGGCCTTCGAACGATCCATGGGGCAAGTGGCGGCGCGCTATCCACAGGACACAGAAGCTCAGGTGCTGCATGCGCTGCTGCTCAGCGTCACGGCGCAGCCCACAGACAAGACTTTCGCCAATCAACTCAAGGCAGCGGGCATACTGGAGCCGTTATACGAGCAATACCCCGATCACCCCGGCATCGCCCATTACCTCATTCATACCTACGACTACGCCAGCCTGGCCGAAAAGGGACTGCCTTTCGCTCGGACTTATGCCCAGATCGCGCCCTCGGTGCCCCATGCCTTGCACATGCCTTCCCACGTGTTCAGCCGTGTCGGCCTGTGGCCGGAGATGGTGGAAAGTAATCACGCCTCCTACCTGGCTGCGCAGGCTGAACTGAGCCAGACCACACTGGACATCGGCACTTACGACGCACTGCATGCCATGGATTACATGGTGTTCGGACACTTGCAGCGGGCCCAGGACAAGGCGGCCAAGCAGTGGGTGGACGAAGCGGCCTCGATTCGCAAGGTGAACGTTGAAAACTTCGTGGCCGCCTATGCCTTCGCGGCGATCCCGGCGCGCTATGCGCTGGAACGTGGTGACTGGCAACAGGCGGCGGCGCTGCAGCTGACTCCACCCGATCTGGCCTGGAATAAATTTCCGCAGGCCGAAGCCATTCTGGTGTTCGCCCGTGGCCTGGGCGCGGCGCGCAGCGGTGACGTGGCAGCAGCGGGCCGCGATGTGCAGCGTTTGCAGGCGCTGCAGGCGGCGATGCAACAGGCCAATATCGACTACTGGGCCGGCCAGGCGGAATTCCAGATCAAGGCCGTAAACGCCTGGATCGCCTATGCCGAGCAGAAACCGGATGAAGCGCTACGTCTGATGCGCGAGGCGGCCGAGCTCGAAGAAGCCAGCGACAAGCACCCAGTCACGCCCGGCAATGTGGTGCCGTGCCGCGAGTTGCTGGGTGAAATGCTCGCCGCACTCGGCCAGCCTGCCGAGGCGCTGGGTGAATTCGAGCGCTCCCTGCAACGTGACCCGAAGCGCTTGCGGGCTTTGCAGGGCGCCGCCCGTTCCGCAAAAGCCGCAGGTAATGCAGAGGCAGCCACGCGCTATGAGGAGAAGGTTCGCGCCCAGACGGCGCAGGCGGACAGCGAGCGAGTCAGCGCTGGCTGAAGGTCGCAGCTTGTAGATACAAGGGTGGACATCGTTTTCCCTTGTCCACCAAGGCGGGGGCCATGGTGGATGTGAAAAGCGACATCCACCCTACGACGCGGGAGGGGCCTGCAAGCCGCAAGGTGAAGCGCTGCCCTGCGCCGCCAGTGCCGCAGCATGTAGGGTGGACATCGTTTTCCCTTGTCCACCAAGGCGGGGCCATGGTGGATGTAAAAGAAGCGACATGCACCCTACGACGCAGTTGGAGGCCTGCAAGCCTCAGGGTGGAGCGCTCAACGCCTTGGAATCAGCAAGCTAGCCCATCGCTAGGCCATCACGCCAGGTAACTGCTCATCAAAAATGGACAGCACCCGCAAAAACTCCGCGTCGGGCGCCGCGCGCAGGTGCAGAGGCTCACCCGTGACCGGGTGGGTAAAGCGCAAGTCTGTGGCGGCCAACATCAGGCGACTCTGACCGAAGCGCTCGGCAAAATACTGGTTGTGACGGGTGCGGCCGTAATTGGTGTCGCCAATGATGGGGTGGCTGATGTGTTGCATATGCCGGCGCAACTGATGCTTACGACCGGTTTCCGGGTACAGCGCCACCAGGCTGTAACGACTGCTCGGATAGCCTTCGATTTCCACCGGAAGCTGCGTGGTCGCCAGCCGTTGATAGCGGGTCAGCGCCTCGCGCACCGGTAGGGGCTCATGCTTCAGGCGGCGGTCCACCGCATGCTCCTTCAGCGCGTGATCGATCACGCCTTCCTCGGGCGTCCAGCCGCGCACCATGGCCAGATAAGTCTTCCGCACCGCGTTCGCCATCATCGCCTGGCCCAATCGGCTCGCGGTCTCTGCGTCGCGGGCGAAGACCAACAGACCCGACGTGGGCCGGTCCAACCGGTGCACCGGATACACATGCGCCCCGCCATTCAGCGCCCGCGCGTACTGCAGGGCGAACTCGGTTTCATGCTTGTCGATGGGGCTGCGATGCACCAGCAAACCGGCCGGTTTGTGCACGGCCAGCAGCCACTTATCCCGGTACAACTCGGTAAGCGGGTTGGCCGGTGAGTCTGGAGTGGTTTCTGCGGGTACGGCGTTTGCGGTCATACCGGTGCGGTCCGGGCAGCTGCGGGGTGGCGATGATAATGCAGCTGTGAGGTGGGTGTGTGACAGAAGCGTTTACCGAAAGGCTAGCGCAGCGGCCTAGGAGCCGTTAGCCTTTGCTCCATACTCCACCTGCCCGTTTGCAATTAGCCGGCAACGTGGCCAGGTCGCTTGCAGAGCGGGCGTAGTAATAGGCGTCTCGCGGGGTGCCCAGAAGACCTTTGCATATCCCTTGCGAGGGCTCAGGGCACTGGGCGAAGTAGTCAATTTTGCCGGGCTTGCCGCCCATTTTGAGCGGATGCATTTGCCAGGGCCTGGCACGACGCCTTGAAGGTAGCCTCATCCTCTTCAGGATCTGAGGTCTGCATGCAATCTTTGGAATAGATGCTTTGGCCCATGAACTCGAACGTGCCCTCGATCAGGCATGCGCGGTCTGCGGCGGCTGAAACCGCCGGCAGCGCGAGGAGCAGTGCAGTGACAAGAGCGGGTACATAAGACATGGAGGGTCTCTTCTGAGAAGCGAGCCTAGGCTGCGGATGCGTCATAGGAAAGTTCGCCCTCTCTGTTCAGGCGATGTTTCAAACGCTCTACTCGATACGGAAACATCACGCTCGGAGTTAAACGCCTCACCTCATTAGCCTCGTGCTCCCAAACGCTTGGAACGAGGGCACTGGATACAGGGTCGCAAACCGGGCGTCGGGTCTCGCTCTATTAAGCCGTTTTGGAGGCGTCGTCATCCCGAATCAGTTGCACGTGCTTGTTGACGGTAATTAAAAAGGTCAGGCCGATGGCCGCCGGCGCCAGCTGCAACAATACACCTAAAACCGTCACGTGCGTGGCGTAAAAAATGGATAGAAGGCCTAGTGAGCTTGTGAGCAGCAGCAGGGTCAACCAGATTTTGATCAGTGCCCTAATGTATCTGTGACTCGTAAATATCATAAATAGGATGACGCCCTGCACTGTCAGGGGAAGCAAGGCAATAAGATGGCCGGTTAGTAATGTAAGCGCGTTCGTGAGGAAGAATACCGCAAGCACGGCAACTAACGACCATTTATATCCGGCGTTTGTGAACGAGACCCGAATCACTCGCCCCATGTATGCTTCGGGGTATTGATATCCGCCTTTGGCGATATATTCGCGGATGACTTTTGCTTCTTCCGGGTTTTTCGCTTCGTCGATCTGATCAAGTTCTTTGTGTAATTCATCTAAATGATAAATTCTGTAATTTTTGTCCATATGTATGATTCGCTAAAGGTAAACGAAGGTTAGTCAGCTTTGTGGCTGGGCTGCGGTCAGTAGGTTGTATCGCAGTGCTAATTAAACTTTAAAGCTGTCGCAGAATGCTGGGTTCAGCAGGATTTTTGTTATTTTCTTTCCGTTCTGGTCCAGATAGAGGTGAGAGTGAGTTATTCCCATGCTCAGCGCGTGCTGTATCTCTTCATTTTTGCATTGTGTGTATATGAAGTTGGCTTTCAGGTAGTTGATGATAGACGTCGGATCGGTTTCAGTTGCTCGAAAGTTCACAAGCGTGTAGGTAAAGATGATTTCATGGGATTTTGAATAGACGCTGTTGAGTCGGGTTTCAGAGTCCAGCATTGTGGGCAGGTTTTTATTGACCTGTTGTACCTGGAGGGCGATCTGCTTTTCTAGATTGGGTTGAGAAGGAATCATCGCGTATAGACTAAACGCCAGCATGGCTGCCCCAGCGATGACATTCATCCGAGCCAGGTGTGCCCAAAAGGGTGTGCCAATATAGCTTGAAGCGCTTCGCCAGATTGCTGTTAGGATAAAAACTGTATAGATGATGTATACGATGAGCAGCGTTATTAATAATGCTGCTATTCCCATGGTTGGGTTGTGGACATTATGTTCGATTAATTTAAATAATAAGGCGAATGCCAGGTTTGCCGTAAAGCCGAATATCCAAAAGGTTACGACAAGGGGGATTTCCCCCCTGAAAAGCCGGGCCAGGAAACAGGTTCTGAGCGTGGATGCTGCGCTTGCTTGGTGCGCGTTCATCTTAGGTATCCGGGTGATCTGACTGGTGAGGCTACTAATTTGCCATCATGGTGTCTATTCCGTGAGTTTCAGTGGGTGCATCCGCCCGGTGTAGACGAGGCGAAGCCGAGAACGTGTGAGCATGCGTAGCAGTCTGCCAGCCTGTTAGCGGAGCTGCCCTGCGCCCATTTTTACCTCGGCTAATTGGGTTAGCCTGTCCACGCAGGAGGGCAGGGCTCGATAAATGTCCCGCGTTCGGCGACCCAAACGTGCGTGAGCAAGCGGGCGACGCGCTAACGTTATCAACGAGCCTGTTAGAATTCGTCGTCTATCACCGGGTCTTCGCCCGGTTTTTCCGTTTCCGAGGCATGCATGCACACATCTTCCGGACGCTGGCTCTACGGTCTGTCGCTCACCCTGGTTACCGCGGTGCTCTGGGGCATTTTGCCCATCAAACTCAAGGTTGTGCTGGAGGGGATGGACCCGATTACCGTTACTTGGTATCGCCTGTTGGTGTCGGGGCTGATTCTGTTTGCCTGGTTGGCATCCCGGCGTGGCCTGCCCGCGTTTCGCCCGCTGGGGCGTAGGGGCGGCGGGCTGGTGGTGCTGGCGGTGCTCGGCCTGGTCAGCAACTACGTGCTCTATCTCTTCGGCCTGCGCATGCTCAGCCCCGGTACCACGCAATTGGTGATTCAGATCGCGCCGATCCTGCTGATGATCAGCAGTGTGTTCGTGTTTCGCGAGCGCTTCAGTCTCGGCCAGACGTTGGGCCTGCTAGTTCTGATTGTCGGTTTCGGGCTGTTCTTCAATCAGCGTCTGGGCGAGCTGTTGACCTCGCTGACCACCTATACCGCTGGCGTGTTGACGGTGGTGCTGGCGGCAGTGGTCTGGGTGGCCTATGGACTGGCGCAAAAGCAGCTGCTCACCCAGTGGAATTCCTTCCAGGTGATGATGGTGATTTACCTGGCCTGCGCGGTGTTGCTCACGCCTTGGGCGCACCCATTGCAGGCTCTGCAGCTGAGCCCCCTGCAGGGCTGGCTGTTGTTCGCGTGTTGCCTGAACACGCTGGTGGCCTATGGCGCGTTTGCCGAGGCGCTGGCGCATTGGGAGGCCTCGCGGGTCAGCGCGGCGTTGTCGATCACGCCGTTGATCACCTTTGCAGCGGTGGCGCTGGCCGCCTTCCTGTGGCCCTTGTACGTGGTGCCTGAAGAGTTGAACTGGATTGCCTACGCTGGCGCGCTGGTGGTGGTCGCCGGCTCGGCGTTGGTCGCGCTTGGCGCGTCGTTATGGGTCGGGCGCAGCACAGTCGCTGCGGCAAAAGAGTAAGCGCAGGCACGATTCTGCCCGTCGCCGAGGTTTACGCCGCTGCCCTTCAAGCGGCGTCTCCTATGACAATTTGCACCCTGTGCGTACCTCCATCCAGGGGCAGGCGCACTTGGCCTTCGCAACACTCCAGGGGGGCGTCGTCGAGGCTGGCCTGGGTAATGCCCCGGCAGCGTTGCGTGGGAGCGTCGACGCGGATCCTGTAGTGGGTTTTTTGCACGGTGAGGGTGATGTCGAAGCCCGGCCAGGCCGCGGGAATGCAAGGGTCGATGATCAGCTGCGTTGCTTCGCGGCGGATGCCGAGGATGCCTTCGAGGCCGGCGCGGTACATCCAGCCGGCTGAGCCGGTGTACCAGGTCCAGCCGCCGCGTCCGGTGTGCGGGGCGACCGAGTAAACGTCGGCGGCGATCACATAGGGCTCCACCTTGTAGCGCTCCGTCGCGTCCGGCGTGAGGGCATGATTGATCGGGTTGAGCAGGGCGAAGAGTTCGCCGGCCTTGTCGCCGTTGCCGAGTTGGGTGAAGGCCAAGAGAGCCCAGAGGGCGGCATGGGTATATTGCCCGCCGTTTTCCCGCAGGCCGGGCGGGTAACCCTTGATATAGCCGGGGTCGTGCAGAGTCTTGTCGAACGGGGGGGTGAACAGCAGGGCCAGGCCGTCGTCTCGGCGAATCAGCTGTTCTTCCAGCGAGGCCATCGCCGTGGCGGCGCGCTGTGGATCGGCGGCGCCAGAAAGTGCCGCCCAGGATTGCGCGATGGAGTCGATGCGGCATTCCTCGCTGTCCCGCGAGCCCAGCCAGGTACCGTCATCGTAGGTGGCCCGGCGGTACCACTGGCCATCCCAGGCCTGCCGCTCCATGGCCTCGCGCAGCGCGGCGGCATGCGAGTCCCAGCGTTGCGCGCGCGGGGCATCGCGGGATTGCGCCAGCGGTATGAACAGCGCCAGGGTACGCAGCAACAGCCAGCCGAGCCACACGCTTTCGCCCTGGCCGCCTTCGCCGACCCGACTCATACCATCGTTCCAGTCGCCGGTGCCGATCAGCGGCAGGCCGAGACGGCCGCTGAGTTCCAGGCACTGGTCGAGGCCCCGGGCGCAATGCTCGAACAGTGAGGCGCTCTGTTCGGCGACCATTGGTTGAAAGAATGCATCGTGCTGGCCGGGGGCAAGCGGCGGGCCTTCCAGGAACGTCAGGGGCTCGTCGAGGATCGCTTCGTCGCCCGTGGCAAGCACATAACTGGCGGTGGCGAAGGCCAGCCACACGCGGTCATCGGAAATCCGGGTGCGCACGCCCTGCCCGGAATGCGGCAGCCACCAGTGCTGCATGTCACCTTCGACGAACTGGCGGCTGGCAGCCCGCAACAGATGATGGCGGGGGATGTCCGGCTGGGTCAGCAGCAGCGCCAGGCTGTCCTGTAACTGATCGCGAAAACCGTAGGCGCCACTGGCTTGGTAGAACGCCGAACGCGCCCACAGTCGGCAGGCGAGGGTTTGATACAGAAGCCAGCCATTGAGCAGGATGTCCATGGCCCGGTCGGGCGTCTGCACCTGGACCGCACCGAGGGCGCCTTGCCAATGCTCGGTCACCGTGGTCAATACGCCATCGAGGTCCTGGGTGCGATAGCGCTCTATCAGCGTGCGCGTCTCGTCGACAGACGCGCCCTGGCCCAGCAGCCAGACCACTTCGACGCGCGCGTCGATGCCCAGTTCTAGGCTGCATTGCAACACAGCGCAAGGGTCGAAGCCGGCGCCGACGGTACCCGCCAGTGGCGTATTACCGAGCAGCGCGGCGGGTGCCGAGGTGCCGCCGTTGCGGCCGAGGAATTCGCTGCGGTCGGCTGTCCACGCGGTTTGCTTGCCGGCCAGGTCGGCGAAGGCGACGCGTCCGGCAAATGCCAGGCTCCAGGGATTGCGCGCCAGCAGTGCGCCGCTGGCATCGCGTTCGGTGATCAGGTAGGGCGCCGAGGCGCTGCGCGAGGTGCCGAGCACCCATTCGGCATAGGCGGTCACCGACAGTCGGCGTGGTTGGCCCGAGCGGTTATGCAGGGTCAGACGGGAAATTTTTACCGGGTCGTCCAGGGGCACGTATTGCAGCAGGTCCAGGGCAATGCCGTGGGCCTCATGTTCGAAACGGCTGTAGCCGAAGCCATGCCGAGCCACATAGCGGCCATTGTCGCGCAGGGGCTGGGCGGTGGGGCCGAACACTGCGCCGCTGGCTTCGTCGCGCACATAGAGCACCTCAACGGCCGGGTCGAGCACCGGGTCGTTGGTCCATGGCGTGAGCTGGTTCTCGCGGCTGTTTTGCGCCCAGGTGTAGCCGCTGCCATGGGCCGAGACCTGGAAGCCGAACGCCGGGTTGGCGATCACGTTGACCCACGGCATCGGGGTGACCTGGCCTGCGTCGAGTACAGTGACGTATTCACGTCCGTTCTGCGCAAAACCGCCCAAACCGTTGAAGAACTCCAGCGCGTCGCTCAGGCGCGATACGGGCGCGGCCGGCTGCGGCGCAGGCGGTGTGAGCGGCGGAGGAACCAAGGCATTTGCCTTCAGTTCCGGCAAGCGGGCGAGTTGATCGGCAATCGGGCCTCGGCGTGCAATCAGTGCAACGCGGGCCACTGATTGCAACAGCGCCCGTGTTTCCTGGCTCATCAGATCGGCGCGCAGGGTGAAGACCGAGCCGAGGTTGCATTCCTCGCCGATGGCCGGGCGCGACTGGCTGCTGCGCACGGTGGCCTCGATGGCACCCTGCAGGTCTTGCACATAGGAGGAGCTGCGCTCGTTGATGATCACCAGATCCACGCACAACCCCTTCATCCGCCAATACTCATGGGCGCGCAGCAGTTGGCGTACGCGGGGCAGGTCTTCCAGCTCGTCGATACGCAGGAGAATGATCGCCAGATCACCGGAAATCGACTGCGACCACAACCCCGACTGCGGACCGGCGCCGCGTATGATCAAAGGCGAGGGGGCGCGAAAGCGCGGGTCCGAATACAGCAACGGCGCCGCCAGGCGCTGGAAGTCAGCTGCTTCGTCAGCCTTCATGTCCAGGTAGCGCAGCTGCACCTGGGCCAAGGTCCAGGACAGGGTTTTTGCCCGCTCGAAGGCGCTGTAGTCGTGGTGGGTGTCGATCAGGTCGAGCAGGGCATCGCGTGTCGGGGCAATCACTGTCCAGAAGGCGATGCGCGCGACCGCGTCGGGCTCGATGCGCACCCGCTGGCGCAGGGCGAAAATCGGGTCGAGCACGGTGCCGATGGTGTTCGACAGGGGGCGGTCCTCGACAATGGCCACGGCCGCACCAATGCGGCGTCCGCGGCCGAGGAAGCGGGCACGGTCGGATTCGTATTGCGGGTCGGCGGCAATCTCGCCTTCGACCACGGCAAAATGTGCGGCCCAAACCTCGGGCTCGTCGGGCGAACGGCGCCGCCGGGTGGCGGCCAGCGCGGCAAACTCGGCCAAGTATTCAGTCTGCACGAACATCTTGGCGAATGCCGGATGGGCATTGTCGGTGGCCGGTGTGGTCAGGACCAGTTCGGCGTAGGAGGTCAGTTCGATCTCGCGGGCGTGCCGGCCGCTATTGGTCAGGGTCACGCGGCGCACTTCGCCATCGTCTTCACCCGAGACCACCACGTCGAGGGTGGTGGTCAGGCGTCCATCGTGGCGGGTGTATTCGGCGTGGTCTTCGCTGAACAGCACTTCCTGCGAGTCGCCGGTGCTGCCGACCGGTTGTGCGGTGGCCGACCAGATGGCGCCGCTGTGGACATCGCGCAGGAAGATGAAAATGCCGCACTCGTCGCGGGTCATGTCCTCGCGCCAGCGGGTGACGGCGATGTTGCGCCAGCGGCTGTACCCCGCGCCTGTGGCGCTGAGCATGACCGTATAACGTCCGTTGGAGAGCAGGTGCGTCGTCGGTGCGCCACCGGTGGCCGGGTTGATGCGCCGCACGGCGGCGACCTCGGCCTGTGTCTCGACGGGGGACACTTTTACTTCCTCGGCGCGCGGGTGAGCGATGGCTACGTCGGGAGGCATGCGCTCCTGCAGCAGCAGCTCGGTGGCCTGGATGATCGGTTCGCTATGGAAGCGTCGTCGCATCACCCCTTCGAGCAAGGCATTGGTAATGGCCACGATGGTCATGCCCTGGTGGTGGGCCATGTAGCTGCGCACGATAGCGACCTTCTGGTCGTCCGGTACGCGACTTCGGGTGTAGTCCAACGCCTCATAAAAACCGTAGCGGCCCAGCGCGCCCAGTTCGGCCAGCGCATCGAAATTGCGCCTAGCGCGGGACGGGTCGATCATCGCCGCCAGCCCGGTAGCATAGGGAGCAATTACTTGGTTTTCGGCCAGACCGCGCTTGAGGCCCAGGCCGGGCACACCGAAATTGGAGTACTGGTAGGTGAATTCCAGGTCGCGGGCGTTATAGGCCGATTCGGAGATGCCCCAGGGAATGCCCAGGGAGTTGCCATAGGCTTCCTGGCGCGCCACCACCAGGCGATTGGTCTGGTCCAGCAAGCTGCCGGCCGGGGCGCGCATCACCAGCGATGGCATCAAGTATTCGAACATCGAGCCGGACCAGGAAATCAGCGCCGAGCCGTTGCCCAGTGGCGTTGCGGTACGGCCGAGGCGGAACCAGTGGCGGGTCGGCAGATCGCCTTTGGCAATCGCAAACAGGCTGGCTAGCCGCGCCTCGGAGGCGAGCAAGTCATAGCAGTTGGCGTCGCGGTGGTTGTCGGCAGCGCTGTAGCCAATCGACAGCAGCTTGCGGTCGTGGTCGAACAGGAAGGCGAAATCCATTGCCATGGCCAACTCCCGCGCCTGCTTGGCAACGGCCTGCAGGCGAGCCGTGAGGTCTTGCGGGCGGGTGCTGCGGTCACGCTCATGATCGGTCAGCGACTGGTTCAGCGCCGCGATCCAGGACAGCAGGTTCAACGCACCACCATCGGCTTCAGGGAGCAGGTCGCGCGTCAGTGAGGCGGCTTTATCGGTCCGACGGCGGAGCATGGGTGTCAGGGTTTCCAGCCGTTGCGCGCTTTTGAGTTGGGCGTCGATTTCATCCAGGAGCGTGGTCAGGCGTCGGCCGGCTTCGCTGGAAGCGACGGGCAGGGCGACCAGTGCTTCGCGGGCCAGGTTGCACGTGTCCTGCAACCCCTGGCGGATTTGACTGGATACCAATGTGGTCTGCCATTTCTCGCAGGCATTGGCGAGCACCAGCAGATGCCCGGCGAGGTTGCCGCTGTCCACTGACGAGACGTAGGGCGGCGCGAGGGTGCGCAGATCATCGGTTGTGTACCAGTTGTAGAAATGCCCATGCAAGCGCGGCAATCGATGCAGCGTTGCGAACGTGGCTTCCAGGCGTTCGAGGGTGTGCAGGGTGCCAGCCCAGCCGAAGTCGCGGGCGGCCACCGCCGAGAGCAGATAGAGGCCGATGTTGGTCGGCGAAGTGCGGTGCGCGGCGGCGGGTAACGGGGTCTCCTGGTAATTATCCGGCGGCAGCCAGTTGTCGGTTTCCGTCACGAAGGTTTCGAAGTAGCGCCAGGTGCGCCGGGCGATCAGGCGCAAGGCATGTCGATCCTCTTCGCTGAACGCCAGCTGCCGAATCGACAGGGTTGACCAACTACTCCACAGCGCCAGTGCCGGCGCGGCCAGCCAAAGCAGGGCAAAGGGCAGCACCAGCGGCCATGAGGCCGGTGCGGCGAGCAGCGCCACAGCGGCAAGTGCCAGGCCGAGTGCGGTGCCACCGGCCATCTGCCGGTAAAAACCGCGCAGATCCAGGGTCGGGCTGCTGCTGGACTGCGCCGCAGTGGTCCATTCCAGCAGTTGGCGGTGGGTCACCCACAGGCGCGTCAGGGTGCGCACAATGGCATCCAGGTTGCGCCAGGCGTGATCGGGCAGGAACACCGCCGCGAAAAAAATTCGCATCGCGGCCAGCTGCAGTTCGCCGCCCAGCATGCGCAGATGACTGCCCACTTGAATGCCGCTGTGCTGCGGCACCACGGCAAACAGCAGAGGCAGCAGGGCGGGAATCGCCAGGCTGGCGAGCACCAGCAGCACGCCGGCCAGCGCTGCGGGCATGGGCAGCAGCCAGCACAGGAACAGCAGGGCCAGGGTAAACGGCTGTAGCAGCGAACGACGCAGGTTGTCGAGCATCTTGCCCAGGCCGATCGGGCTCAGTGCCTGTTTGCCGGTACGCGGGCCAAAGATCCACGGCAGCAGTTGCCAGTCGCCGCGCGTCCAGCGGTGGAAGCGCTTGGCGTCGACGTCGTAGCGGGAGGGATATTCCTCGACCACCTCAAGGTCGGACGCCAGTCCCGAGCGGGCAAATTCACCTTCGAACAGGTCATGGCTGAGCAGGGTGTTGTCCGGCACCCGACCGCGCAGTGCGGCCTCGAAGGCATCGACATCGTAAATGCCCTTGCCGGTGTAGGAGCCTTGGCCGAAAAGGTCCTGATAGACATCGGAAACGGCTGCCACATAAGGGTCCAGTCCGCCTGGCGAGGAGTAGAGGCGTTGATACCAGGAGCCTTCGCGGCCGACCGGCAGGGAGGGGGTGACGCGCGGCTGCAGGATGGCATAGCCGTCTACCACGCGCTGGCGCTCGACGTTGAAACGCGGTCGATTCAACGGATGGGCCATCTTGCCAATCAGCCGCAGCACGGTATCGCGCGGCAGGCGCGTATCCATATCCAGGGTGATGACGAAGCGCACATTGGCGGGCACTTGGGGCGGCTGCCCGTTCAGGCTCATGAACGTGGTGTCGGTGGCGCCGCGCAGCAATCGGTTGAACTCGTGCAATTTGCCGCGCTTGCGTTCCCAGCCCATCCATGTGCCCTGGCTGGGATTGAACAGGCGGCGTCGATGCAACAGGTAAAAGCGTGGTTCGCCATCCGAGCCGGGACCGTGGCGTTGGTTCAGTTGCTCGAAGGCCTGCCCGGCGGTGGCCAGCAGTTGCGCTTCATGGGGGAGGGTTTCTTCATCGGCATCCAGACCGTCACTGAGCAGCGCGAAGCTCAGCGCCCCCTCGGCGCTGGATAGGAAGTGCACTTCCAGTCGCTCGATCTGCTCCAGCAGCTCGGCTTCGGTGCTCAGCAGCGTCGGGACTACCACCATCGTGCGCAGCGATTCGGGAATACCGTCGCGAAGCTCTAAGGCCGGCAGGCAGACCGCGCCGATAAAGCGACTGATGGCGCGGTTGGTCAATGCGGTTGCCACCTCGGTGGCCGGCAACACGCCGACCAGTGCCAGGAGTCCGAGCCAGCCGAGTGTGAGGCCGGAAGCGGCCAGTACCCAGCAAGAAAGCGCCAGCAACATCAGGGCAATCAGTGCGATGGTGCCGACATAGCCGCCCATGCCCAGCGCAACATATTTGCGGCGTAGGCGCTCATAGCGCGACGGGTGAAAATCGACGCTGTTTTCCAATGCACGACGACCTTCGCCGAGCAGGTGATAACCGGGATCACCGGTGCGTTCCGCTTGCGCCTCGACGGACGCGCTGGCCGCCGCCAGCCGCGCTTGTTGCACTACTCGATCAGTCAGTTCCAGTTCAGTGCAGGAGGAATTCCGGGCGATCGTTTCGATGGCCTGGCGGTACAGATTGCGGCTGGGGAAATCCATGTCGGCGAAGTCGCTGGCCGCGCGCAGGCGTGCATCCACCAGGCTGACACTCTCGAACAGCTCGGCCCAGTCGATGTCGGAAATCAGCCGCATGCTGGTGATTACGTTGCGCACGCTGACATTGGACGCGCCCTGGCGTTGATGAGCGTTGTGCACCACGTCTTCGATCGAACTTCCCTGGGCCGGCAATTGCTGTTCCAGCCAGACCAGCGCTGGCGTGGTGTGCGGGTCCTGGTCGCGCAGGCGCTTGGCCAGCTGCGAGGCGAAGAGTTCGGACAACGGTCCCCTGGCGAGCCGGGCCAAGTTGCTGTCCAGCTCAGCCGGGGTACAGCCTTTGGCCAGGCACTGATTGGCCAGCGTGTCGGCATCGGCGCGAGCCTGTTGGGCGGCGATAATCTGTTCGGCCAGGCGGCGCAGGTTTTCGATCAGGACGATGCGCAGGGTGATCGCCACCGCCCATAGCTCACCGATGGTCAGCGGCTGAACCTGCTGATAGGCGACGATGAAGCGGCGCACGATAACCAGGTCGATGTGGCTGTCGGTGTGCGCGATGTAGGCCCAGGCCAGGCCGAAGACGCGCGGATAACCGGCAAACGGACCCTCCGCCAGTTTGGGAAGCTGGCGGTAGTAGCCGACTGGCAGATCGTCGCGAATCTGGAGAATTTGTGCCTCGACCACATGGTAATTGTCGAGCAGCCATTCGGCGGCGGGTACTACGGCGTGCCCGCTTTCCAGCTCCGCGGCGCTCGACCGGTAGGCCTTGAGCAGCAGCGAGGCGTTGTCGTCCAGACGTCTGCGCAGGGAGCTGACCCTGGGCGGACGGTCGCTGATCGTCTGGGCGGCGGCCAGGCTCTGGGCATGTTGTTCGAGGCGTTCAACGCTGAACAGGTCCTGGCGCACCGGGGCTGTGTCGTTCCAGGGCGAGTCCGGCCTGCGTGCTGTGAACCAGCGTTCACGGAGCAGAGTGGCGAGTACTCCGTTCATGAGCGTGGTCTGAAGGTCGCGCCGGTTGAAGGCGGCACGCAGTGGAGAGGTGTCGTCGCCATGTCGACCTCTTTTGGGCTTAACCTGTGGCTCCGCTCGGCCCCACGCTCAGCAGCTACACCATGCTCAAGCCTTCGCGCCCAATTGCTCGGCGCGGCGCAGCCAGTCCTGGCGGCGCTCTTCACTGGAGCCGCGGATCGGGGTGAATTCATGCACGCGGCGGGTGCGGATGCCGCAGAACCGCAACGTGCTGCGGATCATCTGGCGATGCGCCGGGGCGCCTTGCAGCCAGCGAAAGTGCCAGCTCGGGGTGTCCAGGGTGACCAGCAGTTCAGCGCTGCGCCCACTGAGCAATTGCTCCGCGATGCGCGTCTGGCCCCGTAGACGAAACGCAAAGCCGGGCAGGAACACCCGGTCGATAAACCCCTTGAGCAGCGCCGGCAGGCCACCCCACCAGACCGGGTAGACGAATACCAGATGCTCGGCCCAATGGATCTGTCGCTGGGCATCGAGCAGGTCGACTTCCAGGCGCTGGTCGTGTTCGTAGCCGCCGCGCAGCACCGGATCGAAGCGCAGATCTGCAAGGCGCAACTGGCGCACCACGTGCCCTTGGCTGCGTGCGCCGATTACATAAGTTTCGCCCAGGGCACGGCAAAAGCCCTGGCCTTGCGGACTGCCATCAATCACCAGGATGCGTTTGCCCGTGCCGACGACCGGCGTGGCGCCGCTTTTGGCCGGCTCATTCATGTTGCCCGGCCTCAAGCATCTGTTCCGGCCGCACCCAGGCGTCGAATTCTTCGCTGCTCAGATAACCCAGCGCGAGAGCCGCCTCGCGCAGCGTGCTGCCTTCCGCATAGGCTTTTTTGGCAATTTCCGCAGCCTTGTCGTAGCCGATGTGCGGGTTCAGCGCAGTGACCAGCATCAGCCCGCGCTCCAGATGCTGGGCCATTTGCTGGGCGTCCGGCTCCAGGCCAGCAATGCAGTGCAGATTGAAGTTGCGGCAGCCATCGGCGAGCAGGCGGATGGATTGCAGCAGGTTGTGGATGATTACCGGTTTGAACACATTGAGCTGCAGGTGACCTTGGCTCGCGGCGAAGCCGATGGTGACATCGTTGCCCAGTACCTGGCAGGCGAGCATCGACAGTGCTTCGCACTGCGTCGGATTGACCTTGCCGGGCATGATTGAACTGCCCGGTTCGTTGGCCGGCAGGCGCACTTCGGCGAAACCGGCGCGCGGCCCGGAGCCGAGCAGGCGCAAGTCGTTGGCGATCTTCATCAGCGCCACGGCAAGGGTTTTCAGCGTGCCGGCCAGGGTGACCAGCGGTTCGTGGCCGGCCAAGGCGGCGAATTTGTTGGACGCGCTGACGAAGGGCAGGCCGGAGAGGGCTGCCAGCTCGGCGGCGATGGCCTCGGCAAACCCCTGCGGGGCATTCAGGCCGGTGCCCACGGCCGTGCCGCCCTGGGCCAGTTCGCACACTGCAGGCAGGGCGTGGCGAATGGCTTGTTCGGCATAGTCGAGCTGGGCGACAAACGCGGACAGCTCCTGGCCAAAGGTGACCGGCGTGGCATCCATCAGGTGGGTACGGCCGGTTTTCACCAGATCGAAATGGCGGGCGGCCTGTTCGGCCAAGCCGCCAGAAAGCTCGGCCAGCGCCGGTAACAACTCGCGGTGCACGGCGCTCACGGTGGCAAGGTGCATGGCGGTGGGGAAGCAGTCGTTGGAGCTTTGCGCGCGGTTGACGTGATCGTTGGGGTGCACCGGGCTTTTGCCCCCGCGTTGGCCTCCGGCCAATTCGTTGGCGCGTCCGGCGATCACCTCGTTGACGTTCATGTTGCTCTGCGTGCCGCTGCCGGTCTGCCAGACCATTAATGGGAACTGATCGTCGTGCTGGCCGGCCAGCACTTCATCGGCAGCCTGTTCGATCAGTCGGGCCACCTCGGCGGGCAGTTCGCCGATGCGGTCATTGACCCGCGCAGCGGCTTTCTTGATCAGTGCCAGGGCGTGCAGCACCGGTAGCGGCATGCGCTCCTGGCCGATGGCGAAATTGATCAGTGAGCGCTGGGTCTGCGCGCCCCAGTAAGCATCGTCCGGGACTTCCACCTCGCCCAGGCTGTCGGTTTCGATACGGCTCATGGCGTTCCCTCTTGTAGGGTTGCGGGACGTTAGGCCGTGGACCAGGCGCACGGTTCCATAGGCTTGAGTCGGGCCGCGCCCAGCCGTTGGCTTGAGTTGGAGCGTGAGCTGGGAGCAAAATGGCCCGTTCTATGCTCTTTACTCTCCAGTTTCTTTTTCAAGGACAGAATGAATGGTGCGTTTACACGTTTTAATGGCAACAGTTGTACTGACTCTAGCGGCTGCTCCGGTTGTAGCGGATACCGCCAGTCATGCGGCGCAGGTCGAACAGTTTCTCAAGCTGGCGCGGGCCGATCGCATGAGCGTTCCGGTGCATGCCCAGGTACAACAAATGTTTGCTCAGCGTTTCGCACAGGCCAAGGCGCCGGCCGATAAACAGGCCGTGCTGGAGCGTTACCAGGCCAAAGCCGATGCGCTGCTGGAGGGAGCGGTGGGCTGGGAGACGCTCAAGCCGGATATGATCAAGCTCTACGGCCAGCACTTCAGCGAACGCGAACTGAAGGAGCTGAATGCCTTCTATCAGTCGGCGCTGGGTCGCAAAGTGCTGGACACAATGCCGGAGCTGACCGCGCAATCGGCCCAGATGGCGCAGGCCAGGCTGGAAAGCGTGGTGCCGGAAGTCAATAAACTGCTCGAAGAAATGGGCAAGGAATTAAAGTAGGTGATTCATGAGCATGCGTGACCGTATCAACACCGCCTTGTTGGTGCTCGACCCGCAGCATCTGGAGGTTCTCGATGAGAGCCACATGCACAGTCGCGGACAGGAAACTCACTACAAAGTGGTGGTTGTCAGCGAGCAGTTCGCCGGACTGAACAGCGTCAAGCGTCACCAGAAAGTCTATGGCGTGCTGGGCGAGCTGATGAGCCAGTTCCATGCCCTGGCCATGCATGTGTATACCCCTGAAGAATGGGCGGCTCAGGGCGTGGCGCCCGCCTCGCCAACCTGCCGGGGCGGTCACTGACACGCTGCGGACAAGCGGATATTCGAGTGCCTTGGCGTGCTTTGTTATAATCCGCGCCCCCACGCCGGCTTTAGCCGGCGTTTTCTTTATTACAGGCCGTTGAAAAGCTACCTGCGTTGGCAATACTTCGTTAAAAACAGTCTCAGAATGCTCATTTAGAACACCTAAACTGCGCTTCTTCGGCTGTTTTTGCCTCGTCTTGCCCGCCTCGCCTACGCTTTTCAGCGGCCTGATAACCCCGGTCCACCCTTTACGCGGGTGACCACTGAGGATCTGTGATGGCCGCGAACATCGTTGTGGCAGCCTTGTACAAGTTCGTCTCCCTGCCGGACTACGTCGAGCTGCGCGAACCCCTGCTCAACACCCTGTTGGATAACGGCGTGAAGGGCACCCTGCTGCTCGCCGAAGAAGGTATCAACGGCACGGTTGCCGGCTCCCGCGAAGGCATCGATGCCCTGCTGGCCTGGTTCGGCCAGGATGCGCGCCTGGCGGATATCGATCACAAGGAGTCCTTCTGCGACGAGCCGCCGTTCTACCGCACCAAGGTCAAGCTCAAGCAGGAAATCGTTACCCTCGGCGTGCCCGGCGTGGACCCTAATCAGCAGGTAGGCACTTACGTCGAGCCTCAGGACTGGAACGCGTTGATCAGCGATCCCGAAGTGCTGCTGATCGATACCCGCAATGATTACGAAGTGGCAATCGGTACCTTCGAAGGCGCCGTGGATCCGCAAACCCAGTCGTTTCGCGAATTCCCCGATTACATAAAAGCCAATTTCAATCCGGCACGGCACAAGAAAGTGGCCATGTTCTGCACTGGCGGCATCCGTTGCGAGAAGGCCTCCAGTTTTATGCTTGGCGCCGGCTTCGAAGACGTATTTCATCTCAAGGGCGGCATTCTCAAGTACCTTGAGGAGGTGCCTGAGGCGCAGAGCAAATGGCGCGGCGACTGTTTCGTGTTCGACAATCGCGTAACCGTGCGCCATGACTTGTCAGAAGGCGATTACGCTCTTTGTCATGCGTGTCGCATGCCGGTGTCGGTCGAGGAGCGGCAGTCGGAACAGTACGTGGCGGGCATCAGTTGCCCGCACTGCCATGACTCGCTGTCGGAGAAAACCCGCGCCAGTGCCCGCGAGCGTCAGAAGCAGATCGAGTTGGCCCAGGCGCGCAATCTGCCCCATCCGATTGGCCGCGATCCGCGGCAGAACTGAGGAAAGTCCATGGCGGACCGTCTGATTTATGTGATGGACCCGATGTGTTCCTGGTGCTGGGGCTTTGCCCCAGTGGTCGAGGCGTTGGCCGAGCAGGCGCGCCAGGCCCAGGTGCCGACCCATGTGGTGCTCGGTGGGCTACGCAGTGAGCAGGTGGTCATGGATGACGCCGGACGCGCCCGCACCCTGTGTTATTGGCAGGCGGTACACGAGGCCACTGGCCAGGCATTCCATCTGGAGGGCGGCTTGCCCGAAGGGCTTATCTATGACACGGAGCCGGCGTGCCGCGCATTGGTAACCGCCCGCCTGCTGGCGCCGCAGACGGTCAGCGCATTGCTGGGCCTGATTCAACGAGCGTTTTACGTAGAGCGTCGCGATGTGACCCAGGCCTGTGTGCTGGCTGAGCTGGCCGTGGAGGCCGGTCTCGACCGCAAGACGTTCGCCACCGGGTTCGACAGCCTCGAACACCGCCAGGCCACCCGTGAGGATTTCGCCTGGGCACAAGGCCTGGGCATTGCCGGTTTTCCAACTCTGCTGGCCGAGCACAACGGACAGCTGGCGCTGCTAACCAACGGCTATCAACCGCTGGAACGCCTGGCGCCCTTGCTTGATCGCTGGCTGGGGCGCATTGCCTGTGACTGACCGGCTGAGTTGGGCGGAAATCCGCCGCCTGGCCTTGCGTCATCGCAAGGCCTTGGTGGCGGCCAATCTGCTCGCCGTGCTGGCCACCCTGTGCAGCGTGCCGATTCCGCTCCTGCTGCCGTTGCTGGTGGATGAAGTATTGCTTGGCCAGGGCGATGCCGCCCTCAGGTTCATGGACAATTTCCTGCCCGCCGGCTGGCAGACTGCCGCCGGGTATATCGGCCTGATGCTGTTGCTGAGTCTGGCCCTGCGCGCCGCCTCGCTGATTTTCAACGTGCTGCAGGCTCGTCTGTTCGCGCGATTGTCCAAGGACATCATCTACCGTATCCGCACCCGCCTGATCGAACGCCTCAAGCGCATCTCCATGGCCGAATACGAAAGCCTCGGCGGTGGCGCGGTCACCACCAACCTGGTCACGGATCTGGATACGGTCGACAAGTTCGTGGGAGAAACCCTCAGCCGCTTTCTGGTAGCGCTGCTGACCCTGGTGGGCACCTCGGCAATTTTGCTGTGGATGCACTGGCAGTTGGCGCTGCTGATCCTGCTGTTCAATCCGCTGGTGATCTACGCCACCGTGCAGCTGGGTAAGCGGGTCAAACACCTGAAGAAGCTGGAAAACGACAGCACTGCGTATTTCACCCAGGCGTTGACCGAAACCCTGGAAGCGATCCAGGAAATTCGCGCCAGCAACCGTCAGGGTTATTTCTTCGGCCGCCTCGGCTTGCGCGCCCGGGATGTGCGTGACCGCGCCATGGCCACCCAATGGAAGACCGATGCGTCCAACCGCACTAGCGGCCTGCTGTTCCAGTTCGGCATCGATATCTTCCGCGCCGCCGCCATGCTGACGGTGCTGTTGTCCGATCTGTCCATCGGCCAGATGCTCGCGGTGTTCAGCTACCTGTGGTTCATGATCGGTCCGGTGGAGCAGTTGCTGAGCCTGCAATACGCCTTTTATGCGGCCGGCGGTGCGTTGAAACGCATCAATGAACTGCTGGGACGTGACGATGAGCCGCGCCATGCCAGCCTGATCGATCCGTTCAGCGAGCGTCGCACAGTCGGTATCGACGTGCGGGGCGTGCGGTTCGCGTATCAGGATGAGCCAATCCTGGAAAACCTCGACCTGACCATTGCACCGGGCGAAAAGGTGGCCATCGTCGGCGCCTCGGGCGGCGGCAAGAGCACCCTGGTGCAGCTGCTGCTCGGGCTGTATACGCCGCAAGCCGGGCGCATCTGTTTTGGGGGCGCACGTCTGGAAGAGATCGGCCTGGAAACCGTGCGTGAGCATGTCGCCGTGGTGCTGCAGCATCCGGCGCTGTTCAACGATACGGTACGCGCCAACCTGTGCATGGGCCGTTCACGCACGGATGATGAATGCTGGCGCGCGCTGGAAATCGCCCAACTGGCCAGCACGATCAGGCAACTGCCGGCGGGATTGGACAGCGTGGTCGGTCGTTCCGGTGTGCGACTGTCCGGCGGCCAGCGCCAGCGCCTGGCAATCGCCCGCATGGTACTTGCCGACCCCAAGGTGGTGATTCTCGATGAAGCCACTTCGGCGCTGGATGCCGCTACCGAATATGCCCTGCACCAGGCACTGGGCAACTTTCTCAGCGGACGCACCACGCTGATCATCGCCCACCGGCTTTCCGCCGTGAAACAGGCCGACCGCGTGCTGGTGTTCGACGGCGGCAGCATTGCCGAACAAGGCGGCCATCAGCAACTGATTGCCGAAGGCGGGCTATACGCCAAGCTTTACGGGCATTTGCAGCATTAGGGGCGAAATAGTTTCGTCCGCGAGCCTCATCCCTACCGAAACAAACGATGGTGCATCGTCGCAGCCCTCAACCCATCCTACGTATCGTGGCTGGAGGTAATTCCAGTAGGGGCGAATTCATTCGCTTGGCACCGGGCCTGCAGGCTGCGCCGGTGCGGCGACACACACGGTGGTGGGAGTTCAGCCGAGCTCACGGCGGTGGTCGCAGCCCATTCGACGGCGGATGATTCGTACAGCAGCGAACAATTCGCCCTACAGGGTGCGTTTGTCCGGGGAGGGGGAATGAGCCGCAGCTGAGCAAACGACCTAAATGCCATTCGCTTGATTGTGGTCATTAAGAATCAAGGCGTTATGCACTAAAAAGACGGGGCGACACATGCTGCGCATAAAGTCTTGAGAATGAGGGCATTCTTTTCGACTAAAGCAGGACTGTGAGGGCCCATCCTGCATGTCAGTATTGTTTCATCCCTGCTAGTTCATGCTTCACAAGAGCGCCGAACGCCTTAACCATAAAACCAATAATTGAAGTGGGCCGCGCGGACGCGTGGTCCGACTTCTCGACAAGATTCAGGAAGCCTCATGTCCGTCCGCAATATTCTCGTGATCAACTGCGGTAGCTCATCAATCAAGTTTGCTTTGGTTAACGAAAAACAATCGACATTTCCGCTGCAAGGATTGGCTGAATGCCTCGGCAGCCCGGAAGCCGTTATCCAATGGCAGATCGGTGAAGCGAAGGAAACGCTGAGCCTTCCGGGAGCCGATCATGCGGCAGCGCTGGCGAAAATTCTGCCGCTGGCCCAGGAAATGGCCGGTGGCAGGCTTGATGGCATCGGCCATCGCGTGGTGCACGGCGGCGAACATTTCACCGGTTCCAGCCTGATCGATGCGTCGGTGCTTGACGCTATCAACACCAATGCCCAACTGGCCCCACTGCACAACCCGGCCAACTTGATCGGCATCGAAGCCGCCATGTCACTGTTTCCAGGGCTGCCCCAAGTCAGCGTATTCGACACCGCGTTTCACCAGAGCATGCCGGAGTACGCCTACCGCTACGCCGTGCCGGAGTTTCTCTACACGGAGCACGGCGTCCGTCGCTACGGTTTCCATGGCACCAGTCATCGCTTCGTCAGTCAGCGCGCCGCCGAAATGGTCGGGGTGCCGGTGGATGACAGCAGCTGGCTGGTCGCCCACTTGGGCAATGGCTGCTCCACCTGCGCGGTGGTCAATGGCGAAAGCCGCGACACCAGCATGGGCCTGACGCCGCTGGAAGGCGTGGTGATGGGCACGCGCAGCGGCGATGTCGATCCCGCCCTGCACATGTATCTGGCGCGCACCCTGGGCTGGAGCATTGAGCAGATCGACTCCATGCTGACCCGCGACAGTGGCCTGAAGGGCTTGTCCGGCTTGTCCAACGACATGCGTACCCTGCATGAAGCGTATGAAGCCGGCCATTCGGGAGCAACGCTGGCCTTCGAGGTGTTCTGCTATCGCCTGGCCAAGTCCCTGGCCAGCATGGCCTGCGCGCTGCCGCGTGTGAACGGCCTGATCTTCACCGGCGGTATTGGTGAAAACTCTTCGGCGGTGCGCGCCCGGACTGTCGAGCATCTCAAAGTGTTCAACTTCCAGGTAGACGCACAGGCCAATGCCCGCTGCACTCGTGGCACGGCTGGCCAGATCCAGACCGAAGGCAGCCCGCGTATTCTGGTGGTACCGACCAACGAAGAGCGGCAGATCGCCCTGGAAACCTTGGCGTTGCTGGACGCCTGAGAAATCTGCCACACCCGGATGAAACCCGATGACCACGCCGGCGTCGGGTTTTGTCTTGTAGGCTTCTTTCATGCCATGCCTCTTGCAGGCTGATCCCTTTGCTCCCACAAGGAGAACCCATGCATACCCTGTTTCTTGCTCCTACCGGCTTTGGTGGCGGACTCAACTCCGTCAGCCTCGGTCTGATTCGTGCGCTCGAACAGTCCGGCCTGAAGGTCGGCTTCTTTAAACCGATCTCCCAGCCGTTTCCTGTCGATCAGGGCCGTGAGCGCTCCTGCCTGCTGGTCGAGCGCACGCTGAACAAAACCGCGCCCGAGCCGATTGCCCTGGAGCAGCTGGAACGCCAGATGGCCAGCGGCGACTTGGACCTGACCCTGGAAGACGTGGTCAGCCGTTTCGAGCAGGCTGCTGCCGGCATGGATGTGGTGATTGTCGAAGGCATGGTGCCGACCCGCGAAACGGACTACACCGCGCGCATCAATGCGCAGTTGGCCAAGAGCCTGGATGCCGAAGTCATCTTGATTGCCGCCCAAGGCAGCGACAGCCTCAAGCAGATGGCTGAGCGCATCGAGATCCAGGCCCAGCTGTTTGGCGGCGCCAAGGACGCAAAGATGTTGGGCGTCATTCTCAACAAGGTGCACAGCGAGGACGGTCTGCCGGCCTTCATCGAGCGTCTCAAGGCGCAGTTGCCACTCCTTGGCAGTAACGATTTCCAATTGCTGGGTGTCATCCCGCTGGCCGACGAGCTCAATGCCCTGCGCACCAGCGACATTGCCGAGCTGCTCGCAGCCAAGGTGCTTAATGTCGGCGACGCCGAGCAGCGCCGGGTGCACCAGATCATCCTCAGCGCACGTACCGTGCCCAATACCGTGGCGCTGTTGCAGTCCGGCGTGCTGGTGGTGACGCCGGGCGATCGCGACGACATCATCCTGGCCGCCAGCCTGGCCTCGCTGAACGGCGTGAAGCTGGCCGGTCTGCTGCTGACGGGTGACTATGCGCCGGATCCGCGCATTCTTGAGCTGTGCAAAGCGGCGCTGGATAGCGGCTTGCCGGTGCTGAGCGTGGCTACGGGCTCCTACGACACAGCCACCAATCTGTTTGCCCTGAACCGCGAAACCCCGTCGGACGATATCGAACGGGCCACCCGCGTCACCGATTTCATTGCTCGCCACCTGCAGGCCGATGTTCTGCAGGCGCGTTTGAGCCTGCCCCGTGGCGAAATTCGCCTGTCGCCACCCGCGTTCCGTTACCAGTTGGTCAAGCGTGCCCAGGACGCCGACAAGCGTATCGTTTTGCCGGAAGGCAGCGAGCCGCGCACCATTCGTGCCGCAGCGATCTGCCAGGAACGCGGCATTGCCCGTTGCGTGCTGCTGGCCCGGCCCGAAGAAGTCCGCGCGGTCGCCAAGTCGCAGGGCATCAACCTGCCGGCGGGGCTGGAAATTCTCGATCCTGACAGCATTCGCGCCCGGTACGTGCCGGCCATGGTCGAGATGCGCAAGAGCAAGGGCCTGACGCCGGAAATGGCCGACGAGCAGCTGCGCGATACCGTAGTGCTGGGCACCATGATGCTCGCCCTGGATGAGGTGGATGGCCTGGTTTCCGGGGCCATCCACACCACCGCCAATACCATTCGCCCGGCCCTGCAACTGATCAAGACCGCGCCGGGCTATAACCTGGTGTCCTCGGTGTTCTTCATGCTGCTTCCCGAACAGGTGCTGGTCTACGGCGACTGCGCGGTGAACCCCAACCCGAATGCCACGGAGCTGGCGGAAATTGCTCTGCAGAGCGCCGAGTCGGCCGTGGCCCTGGGTGTGCAGCCGCGTGTGGCGATGATCAGTTACTCCACCGGCGACTCCGGCAGCGGCGCGGAAGTGGACAAGGTGCGCGAAGCCACGCGCATCGCCCGTGAGCGTGCGCCAGAACTGCCGATCGACGGCCCGCTGCAGTACGACGCTGCCTCGGTACTCAGCGTCGGCAAGTCCAAGGCGCCGAACAGCCCGGTGGCTGGGCAGGCCACTGTGTTCATCTTCCCTGACCTGAACACCGGCAACACCACGTACAAGGCGGTGCAGCGCAGCGCCTCGGTGATCAGTGTCGGCCCGATGCTGCAAGGCTTGGCCAAGCCGGTGAACGACTTGTCCCGTGGTGCGCTGGTGGACGACATTGTCTTCACCATCGCTCTGACTGCTCTACAGGCCGCCAGCCTGGAAGCGCAGAAGGTCAAGGAAAACGGTGAGCTGATCGAGGCCTGATCTTGCGCTGATGAAAAATCCCCGGTGAAGGCATCCTTTCCGGGGATTTTTTTATGTCAGCAGCCTATGTCTAAGGCGTAATGCGTATAGCGCGTCGTCCGCCTGCCGCTGCGCAACAAAAAAAAACGCCGCACCCCAAAGGGAAACGGCGTTTCTTGGTGCGGTCATGGGTTGGCCGTGACCGTGATGCGGACTTTAGAACGACTTGGAAACCGAGACGGCAAAATTGTCATCCGTGCCGTCCAGGTCGTTAGTGGCGTAGGTCAGCGCGAAATCAAGACTGGCGATGGATTTGCCCAGGCTCAAGCTCCAGTCGGTGTAGTCTTCCCCGTTATTTACTTCATCATCGATGTCAGTGAAACCCACCGATGCGGACAAGGTTACTGCACCCGGCAGGGCATAGGAGTAGCCGAGGTAGGTATAAAGCTGCTTGACGTCTTCGGTACGGTATTTGAGACCGACGGTACCGCCATAGGCGCTGATGCTGCCCAGGTATTCGATATCGCTTTCCGCGTCTTCACCGCCCCAAGTGGTACCTGAATAGATATAGGTAGCCACAGCCAGGTCATAGGTGATTTCTTCAGTGATGGAGCCACCGTAGCCGACGTAATAGTCGAACTCAGAGCCGGCGGTTTTTTCATCGCCCGCCATGCTGCCGCCCCAGATGCCAGCGTAAAAGCCGCTTTCGTGTACAACGTCCAAACTGCCTTGCACGGTGGGATTACCACCGTTCAGCGAAGAACCACGGTTCAGCCAGTCGCTCGCCAGGGTAGCGGTCATGCTGACATCGAGTTTACCAATCGGACTTTCTACGGTTTCCGAGACTGCCATGCTGCTGAAGGCAACCGAAGAGGCTACTGCGATTGCCACAGGGAGTTTCTTAAGCATGCTCATGCTCCATTTCCTTGGTGTCGGTGAGGGGTTTCCCCTCATTTATTAGAACTGTTGGCTATTAACCTTACGCCAACAGCAACTAAGCATATCCCTTGCCAACTTGGCATGACCACCGGAATAGAGCGGTAATCGTATTTTTACTGATAGATATCAAAGGGGGAGTGGCGCCGCGTTGCCTTGATTCGGAGCATTAACTTCAACGTTGCAATAAAACGAGGCGCAGGAATACGTGGCAATTCATTGCCACCCACTGGCAGGATTTATTTACAGGTTTGTGCAGGAATTGGAGCAGCTTGGTGCTTCGTCAACTTATTGTGCCGAGACGCGACGCCGCCGGCTGCCCGGAAGGTGAGTTTCACATTGCGTAAAGGGCGTTCGGCAGCTGTGCTTAGGTCATTCGCATGTAACCGGAGGGCTTAACATGGACGCTGTCATAAGCCGAATCGCCCCGCATAACCCCATCGGAACCGATGGTTTCGAGTTCGTCGAATTCACCGCACCGACCACCGAAGGTCTCGAACAACTACGCCAGTTGTTCATCGCCATGGGTTTTACCGAAACCGCCCGGCATCGCTCCAAACCGGTGTTCCTCTTCCAACAGCACGGCATCAATTTTGTACTCAACGGCAGTCCCAGCGGTGAGGTGCATGCCTTTGCCCAGGCTCATGGGCCGAGCGCCTGTGCCATGGCCTTCCGGGTCAAGAATGCCGCTCAGGCCGCTGCCTATGTGCAAGCGCAGGGCGCCACGTTACTGGGCAGTCACGCCAATTTCGGCGAGTTGAATATCCCCTGCGTGGCCGGTATCGGCGGTTCGGTGCTTTATCTGGTGGACCGCTACGGCGCACACAGCATCTATGACGTTGATTTTGAGTTCCATCCGGGCCGCAGCGCCAATGACCGTGCGGTGGGGTTGCTGGAGATCGATCATCTGACCCATAACGTCAAGCGCGGGCAGATGGATGTCTGGTCCAGCTTTTATGAGCGCATCGCCGGGTTTCGTGAAATCCGCTACTTCGATATCGAGGGCAAGCTCAGCGGGCTGTTGTCCAGGGCGATGACCGCTCCCTGCGGCAAGATCCGCATCCCGATCAACGAATCCGCAGATGCTCATTCACAGATCGAAGAATTCATTCGCGAATATCATGGCGAGGGCATCCAGCACATCGCCCTGTCCACCGACGATATTTACGCCACGGTGCGGCAGCTGCGCGCCAACGGGGTGCGCTTCATGTCAACCCCGGACACCTATTATGAAAAAATCGACAGTCGCGTGCCCGGGCACGGCGAGCCCCTCGCTGAGCTGCGCGAACTGCGCATACTGGTTGACGGCGCGCCCCAGGATGACGGCATCCTGCTGCAGATTTTCACGGACACGCTGATCGGGCCGATTTTCTTTGAAATCATCCAGCGCAAGGGCAACCAGGGCTTTGGCGAGGGCAACTTCAAGGCCCTGTTCGAGTCCATCGAAGAAGATCAGATCCGCCGTGGTGTGCTCAAGGCGGAATAGACCCGGAACGGGCTTGAGTTCGCCAGTCACGTGACCATTTCGGTGGGTCGACGCCCACCTGTGAGGAGCCTTGTCATGAGCCGCAAATGGATCAGCTTCCCCATCCGCGAAGGGGAATGTTCGTTGCAGGCGCACTGCAACATGCCGCCGGGTACGTTCGAGCGGGAGATGGGCCGCGAAGGGTTTTATGGGCCGGCCAGTCACTTGCATCATCGCCATCCGCCGACCGGCTGGGTGGACTGGGAAGGCCCGTTGCGGCCCCATGCGTTCAATTTGGCAAAGCTCGATGTGCAGGGGGGCTGCCCCTGGCAAGCGGCACTGGTGCTGCACAACAACGATGTGCAGCTGCGGGTCTGGAAAACCGCTACGGCCATGCGCCATTTGGTGCGCAACGGTGATGGCGATGAGCTGTTGTTTATCCATGAAGGGGCCGGCGATTTCTACTGCGATTTCGGCCATTTGCCCTACCGTGACGGCGATTACCTGCTGATCCCGCGCGGTACGGCCTGGCGCATCGAGCCCAGTTCGCCGACCTTCATGCTGATGATTGAGAGCACCGACGGCGCCTATCAGTTGCCGGACAAAGGCTTGCTCGGCCCCCATGCAATTTTCGATTCCGCCGTTTTCGCCCGTCCGCACCTGAACGACACCTTCAAGGCCCAGCAGGACGAAAATCGCTGGCAGATTCGCATCAAGCGACGCGGGCAGATCAGCACCGTCACCTATCCCTATAACCCGCTGGATGTGGTCGGCTGGCATGGTGATAACTGTGTGGTGCGTCTTAACTGGCGCGATATTCGTCCGGTGATGAGCCATCGTTACCACTTGCCGCCATCGGCTCACACCACTTTCGTGGCCAATGGCTTTGTGATCTGCACCTTTACGCCGCGCCCGGTGGAGTCTGACCCGGACGTGCTCAAGGTACCGTTCTTCCACAATAACGATGACTTCGACGAAGTGCTGTTCTATCACCGCGGCAATTTCTTCAGCCGCGACAATATCGAGGCCGGCATGCTCACTCTACATCCCTGCGGCTTCCCCCACGGCCCACACCCCAAGGCATTGAAGAAGAGCCAGGAAAACCCGGCGAGCTTTGTCGAGGAAGTGGCAGTGATGATCGACGCTCGCCATGCGCTGGAAATCGATGCGGCAGCCACAAGCGTGGAAGTGGCGGAGTATGTGAACTCCTGGAAATCCCCGGGCGCCTGAGGTCGCCGCGTGTTTTGGCGAGCTCGCCCCGGATGTCACCACGTAGGGTGGATCACGCTTTATCGATCCACCGGGTGGCGCCCCACCGAAGAGATGGTGGATGTGAAAATCGACATCCACCCTACGGGTTAGAGCCTTGAAGCCAGCTTGCTGGCGATTCTGGAAGGAATTGAAAGCTTGCGCCTAGGTAACGCGTCCAGAAAAAGGAGCCTCAATGAAACTCGCTTCACTCAATCAGGGCCGTGACGGCGTGCTGGTGGTGGTGTCCCGTGATTTGTCCCGAGCGGTTAAAGTGCCGGACATCGCGGCGACCTTGCAGGCAGCGCTGGACGACTGGGCAAAGACCCGGCCACTGCTGGACGCTGTTTATCAGCGCCTCAATAAGGGAAACGAGCCCGACGCTTTCGCTTTCAATCAGGCCGCCTGCCACAGTCCCTTGCCGCGCGCGTACCACTGGGCCGATGGCAGTGCCTACGTCAATCACGTCGAGCTGGTGCGCAAGGCGCGCGGCGCCGAGCTGCCAGAATCCTTCTGGCACGACCCCCTTATTTATCAGGGCGGCAGCGATACGTTTCTGCCGCCTCATGCACCGATCCGTCTTGCCGATGAGGCATGGGGCATCGACCTGGAGGCAGAAGTCGCGGTGATCACCGACGATGTGCCGATGGGCATCGCCGGGCAGCAAGCAGCCGAGCACATCCAGTTGCTGATGCTGGTCAACGATGTATCGCTGCGCAATCTGATTCCCGGCGAGCTGGCCAAGGGGTTCGGCTTCTTTCATAGCAAGCCTTCGTCGAGTTTTTCCCCTGTGGCGGTCACCCCGGACGAACTGGGCGCTGCCTGGCGGGACGGCAAGGTGCATCTGCCGCTGGAATCACGCATCAACGGCGAGCTGCTCGGCCGTCCGAATGCAGGCGTGGATATGACCTTCGACTTTCCCACGCTACTGGCCCATGCCGCCAGAACGCGCCCGCTGGGTGCTGGCAGCATTATCGGATCGGGGACGGTGTCCAATCACGACCGCAGCGTCGGCTCGTCCTGCCTTGCCGAGCGGCGCATGTTGGAAATGATCGAGAGCGGAGCACCCAAAACCCCGTTTCTGCATTTCGGTGACCGGGTGCGTATCGAGATGTTCGATGCCGAAGGGCAGTCGATTTTCGGTGCGATTGACCAGGCAGTGGAGCCCTATTCCTCGTAATCGCATGCCGCCGGCAAGAGAGGGCACCATGCTGACGCTCTATTCCTATTGGCGCTCGAGCGCCGCCTATCGAGTGCGCATCGCCTTGAATCTCAAAGGGCTGGCGTATCGGCAGGTGCCGGTGCATTTGCTCAAGAACGGTGGCGAGCAGCATGGCGAGGCGTATCGGGCGCTGAATCCGCAACAGTTGGTGCCGCTGTTGCGCGACGGCGAACGCAGCATTGCCCAGTCCCTGGCGATTCTCGAATACCTGGAAGATACCCATCCGCAGCCGGCCCTACTGCCAAGCGAGCCCGTTGCGCGGGCGCGTATCCGCGCCTTGGCTCTGCATATTGCGTGCGACCTGCATCCACTGAACAACTTGCGCGTGCTGCAGTATCTGGAGCATCAGTTGGGTCTTGATGAAGCTACGCGCCTGCGTTGGCTGCGACACTGGGTCGCGACTGGCCTGGAGGCAGTGGAGCAGGGCCTCGCCGAACTGCCCGATGGTCTGTCGCTGGGCGCAAAGCCCGGCTATCTGGAAGCCTGCCTGGTGCCACAGGTGTACAATGCCCGCCGTTTTGCCTGTGAGCTGCATGCGTACCCACGCATTCTCGCCCTGGTGACTGCCTGCGAACCCCTCGATGCTTTCCGTCAGGCGGTTCCGGAAAAGCAGCCGGACGCGCCGGTCTAAGCCTGGATTTTCCCCAGCGCGCGGCCAGATATTCCAAGGAAATTTATGAGTGAAGTTCTGCACACCGGCCCGCTCAAGCGGGGCCTGAAGAATCGCCATATCCAGTTGATTGCGTTGGGGGGCGCCATCGGCACCGGGTTGTTCCTCGGCTCGGCCGGGGTGATGAAAAGCGCCGGCCCGTCAATGATCCTCGGTTATGCCATTGGTGGCTTCATTGCCTTTCTGATCATGCGCCAACTGGGCGAGATGATTGTCCAGGAACCGGTGGCTGGGTCGTTCAGCCATTTCGCCCACAAATACTGGGGCGGCTACCCGGGTTTCCTGGCCGGCTGGAACTACTGGGTGCTGTATGTCCTGGTGGGCATGGCTGAGCTGACGGCGGTGGGCAAGTACGTGCAGTTCTGGTGGCCGGAAATACCCACCTGGGTCACGGCGGCGGCCTTCTTCGTATTGATCAATCTGATCAACCTGAGCAACGTGAAGGCCTTCGGCGAGACCGAGTTCTGGTTTGCGATCATCAAGGTCGTGGCCATTCTGGGCATGATTGCCCTCGGGCTGTATCTGCTGGTAACCGGCCTGGGGGGGGAGCAGGCGAGCATCACCAATCTGTGGAGCCGTGGCGGCTTTTTCCCCAATGGCCTGGAAGGTCTGGTGATGGTGCTCGCGATTATCATGTTCTCGTTCGGTGGTCTGGAACTGGTGGGTATCACCGCCGCCGAAGCCAGCGAGCCGCAGAACGTGATTCCTAAGGCCATCAACCAGGTGGTCTATCGCATCCTGATTTTTTATATCGGCGCGTTGACGGTGCTGCTGGCGCTGTACCCATGGGACAGCCTGGTGGAAAACCTCAACCATGCCGGCGATCCCTATAGTGCCAGCCCCTTCGTGCAGATCTTCTCGTTGATCGGCAGCGACACGGCCGCGCATATCCTCAACTTCGTGGTGCTGACCGCGGCGCTGTCGGTCTACAACAGTGGTGTGTATTGCAATAGCCGCATGCTCTACGGCCTGGCCGAGCAGGGCGATGCGCCCAAGGCGCTGATGAAGGTCAACCGTCGCGGCGTACCGGTGCTCGCCATTGGTGTTTCGGCGCTGATGACGATGCTGTGCGTGGTGGTCAATTACGTGGTGCCGCAAAATGCCCTGGAGATGCTTATGTCCCTGGTGGTTGCCGCCCTGGTAATCAATTGGGCGATGATCAGCCTGGCGCATCTGAAGTTTCGCAAGGCCATGGGCCAACAGGGTGTAGTTACCCGCTTCAAGGCGTTGTGGTCACCGTTCAGCAATTACCTGTGCCTGGCCTTCGTGGTCTTCATTCTGGGCATTTTGCTGATGATTCCAGGCATCCGCGTGTCGGTGTTCATGATCCCGTTCTGGCTCTTGCTCATGTGGGGCATCTACCGCGTGCGTCTGCGTTTACGGAGCGGCACGGCCGGCCCGCAGCCCAACGAAGCGCCGCTGGGCTGAACCGCATTAGGGCAGTCGCAGTACTGCCCGCTGCGGCGACCTTTTTCAGCGTGTGTTGTCGGCGCTTTAAAACACAGCGCCCTTTCGGTCCGATCATGAGGGGATGGCGTATTTCTGTTGCCGAACAGCGGCTGACGACGAATGTCCGAGCGCTCTAGTAGGATCTTTTTCGTCATTTCCCTAAAGTTGTCGCTCTTTTGGACGAAAGCCCTTACGTAAGTCGAAATCTGGGCGTTGGTATCCTGACGTTCACAGAAAAGGACGTTCATACGAGAGAGATTTTAATGTTCAAGGGCATGTTGGCGTTGGTTCAGAACCAACGAGTAGGCCGCAAGCTGTTGTTGGGCTTCGGACTGGTATTGCTGCTCACGGTGATGATGGCAGGTACCGGTTTCTATGCCGTGCAGAGCCTTTACGTGCGAGCCCAGCAGATGAACCACATGGCTGGGATCCAAGAACATGTTTTGCAGGCGCGCGGCTTGCAGCGTGAATTTGCCTTGAGTCGCGATCCCGACGTCGCTCGGGGTGTGCATGATCAACTGAAGCAGCTGATCGAGCGCGCCGATGCACTGACTCGAACGCTTGTCGAGCCCGGTGCGCTCGAGCGCATTGGACAGGTTCGCTCCGGGGCGCAGGCGTATGGCGAGCAGTTCGAGTCGACCGTGGGACACCTGCGCAACGCGGACGCTCAGCGCGAACACATGGACGAAGCGGCGCTCCTGGCGCGTGAAGCGTTCGAAATGATCGAACTGCACATGTATGACGCCGTTCGCGAGCTGCGTTTGCGAGGGGATCGCCTGAAGGGTAGCGACCCGCTTACCTTGGCCGAGACCGCTTCAGGGCTCAGCAAACGAATGCTGGACTTGCGCCTGGTGGAGAGTCGTTTCACTCAACTCAATGATGCCGAGGCTCGGCAGGAGTGGAATGGCCTCTATGATGAGCAGCGTCGCATCGCCAACAATCTGATGCAGTGGCTTGAGGATGAGCAGAAGGCCTCGCTTCAGGAAAGTCTGGCTGCCCTGGATAACTATCGCGAGGCATTCCTGCAGTTCCAGCGCGCACGCACGATGCGTGAAGAAAGCGATGCTCTGATGGTTGATCTGGCCGGCCAGGCAGAACAGATAGTCGATCAGTCGGTCGAAAGAGCTCAGAACGCCATGACAGCGCAGACAAGCCGAAGCGAGCTGCTGCTGGGCGTCTTCGCTGTGATTGCCATCGCTCTCGGTGTCGCGGCTTCGCTGCTTATCGGGCAATCCATCGTGGGGCCGCTGCGCCAAACCGTGGCCATTGCCCAGCGGGTCGCCGCGGGCGATCTACGTGATAGCGGGCATGGACCGAGTAACCGTAGCGATGAGCTTGGCCAATTGCAGAACGCCATGCAAAGCATGATCGACAGCTTGCGCCAGCTGGTAGGCCGAATCGGCGGTGGGGTCAGTCAGATTGCCAGCGCGGCGGACCAATTGGCGGCGATCACCTCGCAAACCAGCAGTGGCATGGAAATCCAGAAAATCGAAACCGAGCAAGCGGCAACCGCCACCAACCAGATGGCGGCGACGGTGCAGGAAGTGGCACGCAACGCTGCCCAGGCTTCGCAGGCCGCTCGACAGGCCGATGACGAGGCCAGCCAGGGTAATAAGGTGGTACAGCTGGCCGTGGGGCAGATCGGAAGCCTGGCCAGTGAAGTGGAAGAAACCGCTCAGTCGATCCAGGCACTGAATGAGGAAAGCGCGCGCATCGGCAGCGTGCTCGAAGTGATCCGGCTCGTCGCCGAGCAGACCAACTTGCTCGCCCTCAACGCGGCCATCGAGGCGGCCCGAGCGGGTGAGCAAGGGCGTGGTTTTGCGGTAGTCGCCGATGAAGTGCGGGCGCTGGCCTTGCGCACCCATGACTCCACCGAGGAGATCGAGGTGTTGATCGGCAGTCTGCAGGGCATGGCCCAGCGCTCCGTGGAACAGATGAACAGCAGTCGTACGCTGACCCAGCGCACGGTGGAGCTGGCCAGCGAGGCTGGCAGCGCGTTGCAGCGCATCACTCAGTCGGTCTCCACCATCGAGCAGATGAACCAGCAGATCGCCGCAGCTGCCGAAGAGCAAAGCGCAGTGGCCGAAACCATTAGCCAGAACGTGACCCGGGTGCGTGATATCGGCGAGCAGACGGCCACGGCCAGTGCGCAGACCGTGGCGGCCAGTGCTGAGCTGGCGCGACTGGGGCTGGAACTGAAAGAGCTGGTCGGACAGTTCCGTACCTGATTCATGCGTAGCAGCCGCTGGCCGACATCTCGGTCAGCGGCTTTATTGCGGTCAGCCTGCTCTGACTATGTAAGCCGTAGTCCGATAAATGGGACATCCTTCCCACGCGCAATGGGGCTTGTGCGGTTTTCACGTGGTCGCTGGGCTGGAACAATACGCGCTGATCCAAAACTGTTACTAGGAGCCTCTGTGCACATCAACGGCTATTTCGACCTGCAATTCGAGGCAGTCCGGGAGGCTTTTGCCGACCTGTTCAACAACCCGCAGGAACGCGGGGCCGCGCTCTGTGTGCAGGTCGCCGGAGAAACCGTTGTGGACTTATGGGCGGGCCATGCCGACAAGGATGGCAACGAGCCTTGGCACAGCGACACGCTGGCGAATCTGTTTTCCTGTACCAAGACGTTCACGGCCGTCACTGCATTGCAGTTGGTGGGAGAGGGCAAGCTCGACCTGGACGTGCCAGTGGCACGCTATTGGCCCGAGTTTGCCGCAGCAGGGAAAGAGCGCATCACCCTGCGACAGTTGCTCAGCCACCAGGCCGGGTTGCCGGCGATCCACGCCAGTCTGCCTGGCGAGGCGCTGTACGACTGGCAGGCCATGACGGCCGCTTTGGCTGCTGAAGAGCCTTGGTGGACGCCAGGGCAGGGGCATGGCTATGCACCTATCACGTACGGCTGGCTGGTGGGCGAGCTGCTGCGCCGCGTCGATGGACGGGGGGCAGGAGAGTCCATCGTGGCGCGGACTGCACGGCCCCTCGGGCTGGATTTCCATGTCGGCCTGGCTGACGAGGAATTCCACCGGGTCGCGCACATTGCCCGAGGCAAGGGCAGCATGGGCGATGCGGCAGCGCAGCGTTTGCTGCGTTGCATGATGAGCGAACCGAATGCCCTGAGCACCCGCGCGTTCACCAATCCTCCCTCGGTGATGACCAGCACCAACAAGCCGGAATGGCGACGGATGCAACAGCCAGCGGCCAATGGCCACGGCACGGCTCGTTCGCTGGCCGGTTTTTATTCGGGCCTGCTCGATGGACGACTGCTGGAGCCAGACTTGCTGGCCGAACTGACCCGCGAACATTGTCGCGGCGAAGACCGCACCTTGTTGACCAGTACGCGCTTCGGATTGGGTTGCATGCTCGACCAACCGGGGGTGGCCAATGCCACCTATGGGCTGGGTGAAAAGGCATTCGGGCATCCGGGGGCGGGCGGTTCGATCGGCTTTGCCGGCCCGGAGCGGGAACTCGGCTTCGGTTTTGTGACCAACACACTGGGACCTTATGTCTTGATGGACCCCCGTGCGCAGGGATTAGCGCAGGTCGTCGGATCCTGCCTTTGAGGTCTGTTGAAAACCGGCTGCTGGCCGATACAGGACAGGTAAAGCGTAATGCCCGTTCTAGAGCGGAATGATGTTTTTACCGGCACGTTAACGCGTGTCGTGCAGGGTCCGGCGGAATGCCGTCCGTCAGACGACGTCCATGATTCCTTGCGAAACGAATGGATAGTGTCAAAATGCCACCTGCAACCTGAACCGACTTTCAGTCAATTTCTTGACCCTTTTTTGGCGAGCTGAATATGAAACTTTTCCACTCTTCGATTCTGATGTTTTGCCTGGCCGTGGTCGGCTGCAGCAGCACGGGCACCCAGCAGGCTCCGCAAATTTCCAAAACCTGGCTGGATGGCTATGAGGCCAACCTGCGTGACGCGTTGGCAGGCAGCACCTTCGAAGTTGACCGCACCGACAATGCCGTCGTGGTGACCGCTCCGGTGGACAGCTCGTTCAATCCGAAGCGTCCTGAAATGCTCCTACCTTCCTCCCTAGCACCGATCACCAAAGTCGCCAAGCTGGTGGAGAAAGACACCTCGGCCGGCGTGCTGATCGTCGGTCACGGCGACAACAGTCTCAGCCAGGAAGCCGCCATCAAGCAGAGCCAGGGACGTGCCCGCGCAGTGGGTTCGATCTTCCGTCTCAGTGGCCTGAAGCATGACCGTCTGCAAACTCAAGGCATGGGCGCCGCCATGCCGCTGGCCAGTAATGGTAGCGAAGCCGGCCGAGCGCAGAATCGCCGCGTGCTGATTCTGGTCACCCAGCAGGCTGCCCTGAGTACCGTCAGCGCCGAGTATGCCAAGCAAGCGGCGACTAAGCTTGCTGCCAACTAAGTAAGGCGCCAGACAAAAAGCGCACGCTCCTGGCGTGCGCTTTCTCGTTATTTCTCCTGGGTCTGCAGGCATTTTAAACAGCCTGGCAGGCCTTGTTCGGTTAAGCTGTAGCTCCATCCACCGGGGAGCGAAATCATGTCTCACAGCTTGGCCGATATGCGACGAGAGTACACGCGTGACGGGCTTACCGAAGAGCAGGCACCGGCTGAGCCGCTGACTCTTTTTCGTCAATGGTTCTCCGATGCGCTGGCAACCGAGCGCTTGCCGGTCGAGCCCAACGCCATGACCTTGGCCACCGTGGATGCGCAAGGTCGACCCCATTGCCGAGTGCTGTTGCTCAAGGGATTGGATGAACGAGGTTTCACCTTCTTCACCAATTACGAGAGTGCCAAGAGTGAGCAACTCAAGGCCCGCCCTTATGCCGCGATGACCTTTTTCTGGCCCGCACTGGAGCGTCAGGTGCGTATCGAAGGCCGCATCGAGCGAGTAAGTGCTGCCGAGTCAGATGCTTACTATCAGGTCCGCCCGTTGGGCAGCCGGATTGGTGCGTGGGCCTCGCCACAAAGCCGGCAGATCAGTGGTCGCGAAGAGCTGTTCGATCGGTTGGCGCAGGCCGAACAACGTTTCAAGGACCAGGCGCCGCCCTGTCCCGAGCATTGGGGGGGCTTTCGCCTGCTGCCCGAGCGCATCGAGTTCTGGCAGGGGCGTCCGAGCCGTCTCCATGACCGGCTGAATTATTGCCTGCAGGATGATGGTCAATGGCTGCGCGAGCGTCTGGCCCCCTGATGCCAGTGCGTTGTGTCTGTGAACTCAGGCGCGTTGGTCACTCTGCATAGGTGGCAGCTGCACGTTGTAACCAGCTTTCCAGGTCAGTGCGCTTAATTCGCTCGGCGCGTGCTTGCTCGAATTTCTGCAGCATGAAGGCGCGCTTGCGCGGATCGCCATCGGCCATCGACAAGGCCAGGTCGCGATCGGCCCAGCGCTTGATGCGCACATACAGCCACCAGTGGAAATACAACCCGCTCGCCGTGGCAATGAAGATGATGAAGTAGTCCATAGCTGCTCTTTTGGCCCGAAAAGTGGCTACCCTAACGGAAGCGGTGGACCCTTGGAAGCGTATCGATTTCGCACCTCCGGGAGTCGATGGCGCGCGCCAAGGGTCCTAAGCGAAACATCAACCGGGAGTTTCCATCATGCGTACATCTGTAGTACTGATTGCATCCCTTTCCCTTGCGGGTGCGCTGGGCGGCTGTGCTTCGAACCTGTCTGGGGATACGTACTCGCGCGCTGAAGCGCGCACCGTGCAAACCGTGCGCATGGGCACCATCGAGGCGTTGCGGCCGGTGCAAATCGAAGGCACCAAGACGCCGATCGGTTCAGGTGCGGGCGCCATTGTGGGTGGTATCGCGGGCAGTGGTGTCGGCGGCGGACGTGGCAGCGCAGTCGCGGCGGTGATTGGGGCTGTGGCGGGTGGCATGCTCGGTGGGGCGGCAGAGGAAGGCATTACTCGTACACAGGGCGTTGAAATCACCGTGCGTGAAGACGACGGCAGCGTACGTGCCTACGTTCAGGCCGTTGAGCCGAACCAGGTGTTTCGTGTGGGTCAACGCGTGCGCATCCTGACCGTCAGCGGCACCAGCCGTGTCTCTCCCTGATGGTCACTGCAACGCTGGAGTGAAGCGCGCTCTTTTTCTCTGCAGGCTTGATGCCGGCTGGCCCGAACACAAATGTCGGGCTTGTGTGTGATTTTTTGGCGTCAGCGTCCTTCTCATATGAATCTGTTTCTTGTAATACAGATTTGCATGACTTTTAGTAATAATTAAAAACATGACAGCCGCCCCCGCGCTGTGCATAAATTCTTGGCCGAAAAAGCCGTCTGGACAAAGGCTTACGCCGGCGATCAATTCTGGATGAGCATTTGCTGTCCTGCGCAACGTTTGATGAGAGGTTTTTGATTCATGGTACTAGCGCTGATCATTGCCCTGCCGTTTATCGGGGTCATTCTCCCGATTTTTACGGAGCGGTTGGGGCGTTTGACCTGCGCGTTGACTACGGCATTAGGGCCCTTGTTGGCATTGGTGCTGCTGTTGGGAGAGCGGGGACGCGTATTCGCTGGCGAAACCCTGGTGTTCAACCAGCCCTGGTTGAGTGAGTTGGGCTTCAACCTGAGCCTGCGCCTCGATGGCCTCGGGTTTCTGTTTGCGCTGCTGATTCTGGGCATAGGCCTGTTGGTCATCCTGTATGCCCACTATTACCTGAGTACGCGGGAGGCAGCTGGGCGTTTCTATGCGTTCTTGCTGCTGTTCATGGGCGCGATGCTTGGCGTGGTGCTGGCGGAAAACCTGTTGTTAATGATGGTTTTCTGGGAGCTCACCAGCCTGTCTTCATTCCTGCTGATCGGTTTCTGGAGTCACCGCAGCGATGCTCGCAAGGGCGCGCGCATGTCCCTGGTGATCACGGGTGGCGGTGGCCTGGCATTACTGGCCGGCATTCTTCTGATTGGACATATAGTCGGCAGCTTCGAACTCACCGATGTACTGGCCAGCGGTGAGCTGATCCGTGCACATGCGTTGTATCCGCTGGCATTGATTCTGGTGCTGCTGGGCGTGTTCACCAAGTCGGCACAGTTTCCGTTCCATTTCTGGTTGCCCCAGGCGATGGCTGCCCCAACGCCCGTGTCGGCCTATTTGCACTCGGCGACCATGGTCAAGGCCGGTGTGTTTCTGTTGGCCCGCCTGTATCCGGCGCTGGCCGATTCGGATTGGTGGTTCTATCTGGTCAGCCTGACCGGGCTGACCACCTTGCTGGTGGGTGCCATATTGGCGCTGTTCCAGAATGACCTGAAGGGCCTGCTGGCCTATTCAACCATCAGCCATCTGGGTTTGATCACGCTGCTGTTCGGCCTTGACTCGCCGCTGTCCAACGTCGCGGCGGTGTTCCACATCATCAACCATGCGACCTTCAAGGCGTCGCTGTTCATGGCCGCCGGCATTATTGACCATGAGACCGGTACACGGGATATGCGGCGCATAAACGGCCTGTGGAGGTACATGCCGCACACCGCCGTGCTGGCCATGGTGGCTTCCCTGGCGATGGCCGGCGTGCCGCTGCTCAATGGTTTCCTGAGCAAGGAAATGTTCTTCGGCGAAACCTTGCAGCAAAGCCTGTATGGCAGCTTCAACTGGATGGTGCCGGCCTTGGCGGTGCTGGCCAGTGTGTTCTCGGTGGCGTATTCATTGCGCTTCGTTCACGACGTTTTTTTCAATGGCGCACCCATCGATGTGCCTAAATATCCGCCCCATGAACCACCGCGCTACATGAAAATCCCGGTGGAGATTCTGGTGCTGCTGTGCTTGCTGGTAGGCATGCTGCCGGCTTATACCGTGGCGCCGCTGCTGGCGAGTGCGGCGTCAGCGAGTCTCAATGGCGTGCTGCCCGCTTACAGCCTGGCTATCTGGCATGGCTTCAACGTGCCCTTGGGGATGAGTTTCATAGCGCTGCTCGGCGGTATCCTGGTGTATGTGTTTCGCAAGCCCTTGTTTGCCTGGTATGCGGACATGCCGGAGCTGGATGCCAAGTTGATTTTCGATCGGGCCATGGTGCGCCTGGTCGAAGGCGCCAAATGGCTCACCGGCCACTTGGAAAATGGCTCGCTGCAACGCTACCTGACCTGGATGCTGAGTATGGCATTGCTGATGGCTGTGATCGCCTTGCATCCGCTGGTTGCGCTGCGCGGCACGTTGGCATTGACGCCGCTAGATGGGTTCACCGTGCTGGGTCTGGTGATCCTGGGCTTTTCTGCAGTGATGACTGCGGCGTTCCATCGTCGCCGTCTGGTGGCGCTGATGATCCTCGGTGTGGTTGGCTTAATGGTCGCGCTGGCCTTCGCCCGTTACTCCGCCCCGGATCTGGCGCTGACTCAGCTGTCGGTGGAAGTAGTCAGCATCATCCTGCTGATTCTGGGATTGTTCTTCATGCCCGATGTCACTCCGTCCGAGTCCGGCAGTTTGCGTCGCCTGCGCGACCTGCTGTTGGCCGGCGGCGTCGGTATTCTGGTGGCCATGCTCGCCTTCGCAGTAATGACCCGTCCGTATGACACCATTGCCGGCTTCTTCCTTGAGAACAGCCTCTCAGGAGGTGGCGGAACTAACGTGGTCAATGTCATTCTGGTGGATTTCCGTGGCTTCGATACCTTGGGCGAAATCACTGTGCTGGCGATTGCCGCAGTGGGCATTTATGGCTTGTTGCAAGGCCTGTATCTGCCCCATCAAGAGCGGGACTACGCAGGCCGGCTGTGGTCCACCGACAGCCACCCGATGATTCTCGACAACCTGTCGCGAGCCATCCTGCCGTTGGCCTTACTGGTTTCGGTGTTCATCTTTTTGCGCGGCCACAACTTGCCGGGCGGCGGGTTCATCGCCGGGTTGGTGACCGCCGTGGCGTTGGCGTTGCAATACATTTCCCATGGGGTGATATGGACTCAGGCTCGTCAGCCGATCAGTTATCACCTCCTGGCCGGTCTCGGGATCCTGACTGCTGGATTGACCGGGTTGGGCAGTTGGTTCTTTGGCTACCCGTTCCTGACGTCGGCGTTTGGCCATCCACAGATTCCATTGATCGGCGAGGTGGAGCTGGCAACGGCCTTGCTGTTCGATCTGGGGGTGTATCTGACGGTGGTCGGTTCGACCTTGTTGATCCTGTCCAATATCGGCCATGTCAGTCAGGCCGATTGTGAGGAAGTGCTCTGATGGAAGCGGTTTTCGCTATCACGCTTGGTTTTTTAACGGCCAGCGGGGTTTATCTCTTGCTGCGTGCTCGAGTATTTCCCGTGGTCATGGGCCTGACGCTTATTTCCTATGCGGTCAACCTGTTCCTATTTGGCATGGGCCGCCTGGGCACGGGTGTGCCGGCGGTGTTGGGCGCCGCAACCAAGGATTATGCCGATCCGCTGCCCCAGGCCCTGGTGTTGACCGCCATTGTCATCGGCTTCGCGATGACCGCATTCGTGCTGGTGCTGGCCCTGCGCGGCATGGGTGAATTGCGCACCGATCATGTCGACGGCGAGGAGCCGCGTCCATGACTCATGCGCTAATCCTGCCGCTAATCCTGCCTTTGCTGTTCGGTAGCCTGCTGCTGGTCACCCATGGTATCAACCGCTCATTCAAGCGCTGCGTATCAATGCTGGCCACTTGGGCACAGATTCCGCTGGCGATATGGCTTGTGTATATGGCGGGCGATGGCCAGTTGCGTATTTATGCCCTGGGCAACTGGGAGCCGCCATTTGGCATCATTCTGCTGCTGGATCGGTTAAGTGCATTGATGCTACTGCTGTCTGCCGTGCTGGCCAGCTTCGCGCTGCTGTACGCCTGTCGGGGTGATGACCAGCGCGGGCCGAATTTCCACGCGTTGTTCCAGTTTCAGCTGCTGGGCATCAATGGCGCCTTCATGACAGGCGATCTGTTCAACCTGTTCGTATTTTTTGAGATCCTGTTGATCGCCTCGTATGCGTTGCTGATGCATGGCAATGGGGCGGCGCGCGTGCGTGCCGGTATGCATTATGTGGTGCTCAACCTGGTGGGCTCGTCGTTTTTCCTGATCGGCGTGGGCACTTTGTACGGCCTGCTGGGCACACTGAATATGGCGGATCTGGCCCAGCGCGTCGCCAACGCCGATGCCGAGTTGGCACCGCTGCTCTCGGTGGCGGGGCTGTTGCTGCTGGTCGTGTTCGGCCTTAAGGCCGCCATTTTGCCGCTGTACTTCTGGTTGCCGCGAGCGTACGCCGCAGCCACCGCGCCGGTGGCGGCACTGTTTGCGATCATGACCAAGGTAGGTATCTACGTGATCCTGCGCGTTTATACCTTGATCTTTGGCAATGAGGCCGGTGCGGTCGCCGGCCTGGCCAACGATTGGTTGTGGCCGCTGGCGCTGCTGACTCTGGCTGCTGGAGCCTGTGGTGCTCTGGCGGCCCGTTCGTTGCAGGGCGTGGTGGCGTACCTGGTGGTTGTCTCGGTGGGCACCCTGCTGGCCGTCATCACCTTGGGGACGCCTGAAAGCTACGCTGCCGCGCTGTATTACCTGCTGCACAGCACCCTGATATGCGGCGGGCTGTTTTTGCTGGCCGATCTGGTGGCGCGCCAGCGCGGCGAATTTGCCGGTGCGTTGCAGCAAGGGCCCACCCTATACAACGCTGCTGTGCTGGGGGGACTGTTTTTTGCCGGCGCGATTTCCGTGGCTGGGTTGCCGCCATTTGCAGGCTTCTTGGGCAAGGTCATGCTGCTGCGCTCGGCTGGCACCGGTATGGCGGCGCTCCAGTTGTGGTCAGTGGTGCTGGTTGGCAGCCTCGTGACCATCATTGCCCTGAGCCGTGCGGGCAGTACGGTGTTCTGGCGCGGCAGCGGTGAGCCCGCCAGTACCACGCGCTACGATGCGGGGCGCCTGGTGGCCACCCTGGGCTTGATGTTGGCCAGCGTGGCACTGGTGCTAGCGGCCGGGCCACTGCAGCACTATCTGAATGCCACGGCTGCGCAATTGCTGGACTTGGCGCCCTATATGCAGTTGATCGGCGGAGGTACGCCATGACTCGTCACCGCTGGTTGCCCCGTCCGGGGCTGGTGATTTTTCTTGCCCTGATCTGGCTGATGCTGGTCAATTCCGTATCCCTGGGCCAGGTCGTACTCGGCCTGTTTCTGGGCTGGGCGATCGCAGTCCTGTGCAAGGATTTCCTGATTCACATCCCACGGGTGCGCAAACCGCTGAAGTTGTGTTGGTTCACACTGTTTGTGCTGTGGGAAATCGTTGTCGCCAATCTGAATGTGGCTCGGCTGGTGCTTGGCCCGCAGCGTAAGTTGAATCCCGCTTTCGTCGAAGTGCCCATGGCCATCGAAGACGAGTTCCTGCTCTCGGTACTGGCCAGCATCATCTCCTTGACGCCTGGCACGGTGTCGGCTGGCCTGACGCCGGACCACAAAATCATCCTGCTGCACGGCATCGATGTTCGCGACAGTCAGACGCTGATTGCCGAAATCAAGGAGCGCTATGAGGCCCCGTTGATGGAGATTTTCGAATGCTCGCCTACATAATTCCGTTGTGTCTGGCGCTGATCGGCGTGGCACTGGTACTCAACTTGCTGCGCCTGATCATCGGGCCGGACATGCCCGATCGCGTGTTGGCGCTGGATACGTTGTATATCAACGGTTTGGCGCTGCTGGTGCTATTCGGCATCTGGCTGAAGTCGGACGTGTTCTTCGAGGCTGCGCTCTTGATAGCAGTGGTCGGGTTTGTCAGTACCGTGGCGGTAGGCAAGCATTTATTGCACGGCGACATCATCGACTGAGGCTAATGACATGTCCTTCTGGTTGGAACTTATCGTCTGTTTTTTTCTGATTCTCGGCAGCCTATTCGCTCTGGTAGGCGCGATCGGTCTGTATCGCCTACCGGATTTCTTCACCCGCCTGCACGCGCCCACCAAGGCCACTACGCTGGGCGTGGGTGGCATCATCATCGCCTCGGCGATCTTCTTCAGTGGCCAGCGTGAAGGCTTGAGCCTGCATGAGCTGCTGATTGCCTTGTTCTTGTTTATCACCGCGCCGGTCAGCGCGCACATGCTGTCCAAGGCGGCCTTGCAGCAGAAGCTGCTGGTGATTCAACGGACCCGCGGCAAGCGTTGGGAAGATGACGGATACTGATTTCCGTTGAAGCGCGCTTCAGCGACAACGACGCTGCATTCAGCAGACCAGCGTCAGTCCTCGTATGCGCCGCCATGGTAGGCACAGCCGGTAAAGCGTTGCTCTCCCAAGCGTAACTCAGCGCTCAAATGGCGAACGGCGCCGCTCATGTCGTCAACGCAGCGCTGTGGCGTGAGCCACAGGGAAAGCCGCAGGTCATTGGCCTCGCTGGACAGGTGCAAGCGTCCTTCCGGCAGTCGCTCTTCCAGGTAGGGCAGGGCCAGCGGGGCATGATCGGGCCATGTCAGCACAAGGCCGTGCGGGCTGACATCCAGGCTCCAGAACGGCTCGTTGCCACTGGCGCGCACGCTCAGCATTGGGAAGTTCACGTCATTGCAGCCGTGCCCCTCTATCTGCAACCGATAGATCTGGCTGGCCAGGAATTGGCCTGCGCCACCTTGAGGGTCAGCGCCGAGTTGCCCTTTCAGGTCGGCAAATACTGGGCTGCCACTGGCACCGCCCAGCTGGTCAACTTCCTGGGCCAGATCGCCCGCGCCCGCATCGATCAAGCGAAAGCGTCGCTGTTCGTCGCAGGGCTTGAGGAATAGCTGACCCTGTTCGACACTGAGTTCACCCTGCAAGCGCACATCTACGGGCGGGTTGGCCGGTTGGCCGGTGTAAACCTGGCAGCCAACCAAGAGTAGAAGCAGCAGGGCGGCTGAACACGTGCGAAGGAAGGGCATGGCGGCGGGCTCGGGGGCAAGGACTCGCGCCACGGTACTCAGCCGACAGGTCTCATACAAGGGGATAGCCCATGATTCAGTGCAAGCGAGTCTACGCAGCGGCGGCCGAAACCGATGGATATCGAGTACTGGTCGATCGCCTGTGGCCACGGGGCATCAAAAAAGAAGCGCTGCGGTTAGATGCCTGGCTTAAGGACGTAGCGCCAAGCACCTCGCTGCGCCAGGGGTTCGACCACGACCCGGCACAGTTTCCCGAGTTCGAGCGCCGATACCGGGCAGAGCTTGCTGCCCACCCGGAACACTGGTGGACGTTGTTGGAGCAAGCCCGTTCAGGGCACCTGACACTGCTCTTCGCAGCCAAGGACGAGGCGCACAACAATGCGCAGGTATTAGCCGGGTTTCTCGAAGATGAACTGGAGCGCCAGGGGCCGAGCAGCTCGCCACCCTGCTATGCCCACGAAGAAACACGCTGATCACGACGTTGTGGTTCGCAACGACGCTAATCGGCAATCAGTCCGCAGTGTGCGGCAGACTGTGCAGGAACTCACCCAGATCGGGCGCGCCGGCCAATCGCAAACCTTCGCCCAGGGCATTGGACAGGGCATTGTCGCGGGGCAGCAACAGGGTTTCGGGAGCAGTGGCCGTGCGTTGCAACGACAGCCGCGAGTAAGGAAGTCGGCTGTTCAGTAGTAAGCCCATGAAGGCGGGATCGCTCCAGCTCTGCACGGGCATCACCACCATGTGGAACCTAGCCTGCAAATCGGCAAGAGCTGCGCCATTCAAGCGGTAACGGGCCACCTCGGCGGGCAGAGTAATCTGTAAACCGCGCAGGCGGGCATAGGCGACGGCGCTGGCAAACGCTTCGCTGTGCAGCTCACCCGCCCAGAACAGGCGCGGACCCAGCCAGTCGGCCTGGCGCAGGGCCAACGGTTTGCCGCGCTCGAAGTCAGGAAGGGCCAGGCCGATGACCTTGAGGAAATCCTTGTAGCTGATGATGCGCAGGCTGCGGCAATCCGGTGTGTTGGCCAGATCATCCAGATGCAGATGCGCAGTCTGCTCGCCGGGGGCGCTGATCAAGCCGTCAACTTGACGCAGATCGAGTGCGTCGAGCTGATCGAGTTCAATCTCCACCAGGCGTGCCAAGACCGCATGTGCCGCAGCTTTATCTTCCTGGACCGGACCGGAAAGCGCGCTGCGCGGCAAGTCCACCAGGCGATCCAGGGGTGGCCCGAGTTGCCACCAGATGCTGGCAGACGGCGGCTGCAAGGGCTGAAAAGGCAGCCTGAGATGGCTGGCGTGCTCGCGCAACTGCCGGGCTTCTCGCCTGCCCAGCCCCCATTGCCCCGCCAGAGTAGTCAGGCGAGTGGCGAGGCTGGAGGGTGGCAGGGAGGAAGACATGAACAACAGGCTCCAGGGCAATCAGGGCAGAGTCGTAAAATGTGACATTGGACAGGATCATCTGTCGACTGCAACAAAAGATATCGACGCGTCTGTCGGCCGTCACTGACGAAGGCCGTAACGCGGAGACCGATCGGCAAGGTGCTGGCTGCACGGCGGATTATGGCAAACTTGCTTGCTTTTATTGCCAAGGAGCGCTCCATGCCCAGTCTGGTGCTCGATATCCGTTTAACGGCCGAACAGTTTCTGGCGTACTACCAAGGGCACGTCAAACGGGTTCTCGCCACCAGCCGCGACGGCCGCAAGGTAAGCCTGCCGGCCCATCATTTGCGACCTTTTCTGACTCACAGCGGGGTGGAAGGTTCCTTTGTGCTGGAGTTCAGCGTCAAGGGCGAATTGTTAAGCCTGCGCCGTCTGGCTTGACCGGGTTATACTCGCCGTCCCATTTTTCATCGAAGTTCCCCCCATGTACACCCTGGCCCGCGATCTTTTATTCAAGCTGTCTCCGGAAACCTCCCATGAGTTATCCCTTGACCTGATCGGTGCTGGCGGACGCCTGGGCCTCAATCGCCTGGTGTGCAAGCAGCCCAGCGCGTTGCCAGTGAAGATCATGGGGCTGGAATTTGCCAATCCAGTTGGCCTGGCTGCAGGCCTGGACAAAAATGGCGACGCCATTGATGGCTTGAGCCAGTTGGGCTTTGGCTTTATCGAGATCGGCACCGTGACGCCGCGTCCCCAACCTGGCAATCCCAAGCCGCGCCTGTTCCGCTTGCCGGAAGCCGAAGCAATCATCAATCGCATGGGTTTCAACAACCATGGCGTTGATCATTTGCTGGCGCGGGTCGAAGCAATGCGTTACCGGGGCGTGCTGGGCATCAACATCGGCAAGAATTTCGATACTCCGGTGGAACGCGCCGTGGATGATTACCTGATCTGTCTGGCCAAGGTCTACCCACACGCCAGCTATGTCACGGTCAACGTCAGTTCGCCGAATACGCCCGGCCTGCGCAGCCTGCAGTTCGGCGATTCGCTCAAGCAACTGCTCGAGGCCCTGCGCTTGCGTCAGGAAGACCTTGCGCAGCTGTATGGCAAGCGTGTGCCGCTGGCCATCAAGATCGCTCCAGATATGAGCGATGAAGAAACCGTGCAAGTAGCGCACGCGTTGGTCGACGCGGGTATGGATGCGGTTATTGCCACCAACACCACCCTTGGCCGCGCTGGAGTGGAAGGGTTGCAGTTTGGCGATGAAGCGGGCGGCCTGTCCGGTGCACCCGTGCGCGACAAGAGCACGCACACCGTCAAGGTGTTGGCGAGCGAACTGGCTGGTCGTCTGCCGATCATTGCCGTGGGGGGCATCACCGAGGGGCGCGATGCAGCGGAAAAAATCGCTGCCGGGGCAAGCCTTGTGCAACTTTATTCAGGCTTCATCTACAAGGGGCCGGCGCTTATCCGCGAGGCGGTGGATGCCATCGCGGCATTGCCCAAGGGCGCCCGCTAACAGCGGATCAGGATGGGAAGGGGCTCCCGAAGGAGCCCCAGGGCTTGCGCCCAGCGCCCGGGTGGGGCGCTCTGGAAAAATCAATTGGGCTGGGGTGTCAGCCGACCGCGTTAAGTTGATTCAAGCGGTGAATACCGGCGGTGCCGGTGAATCCGTCCCATTGGTCGCCACGACCTTCGCGCCAGCCATTGATCCAGGCTTGACGTGTGGAGGGAAGGGTAAAAGGACACAGGTCGCGGGATTTGCCATGTATGCCATGCTGATAACCGCGCAGAAAGGCTCGTTCCATCGGATCACGTTTAAGTCGTCTCATCGGGTATTGCCCTCACTCGTTGACTGTGATGTCCATACGCCTCATGGCGAGGCTGTGCAGCTTTTTAGCTGCGTCGAGGTCCGTTGCCGGCGTAACCGACCTCAAGGCAAGCGACATTGCATCGTTGCCTTGGTTGATGTTTTAACCAAAGCCTTGAGGCCTGTGAATGATCGATTAGGCATAACGACCCATTGATTTGCTGGATGCGCACATAAGCCGGGTTCGCTTGCGGCCGATCCTTTCAGGCAAAGCTGCGTGGCTGACGGCCAAGGAGCGGCACGGCTCATGACAATGTAGCTCTCAGGCCCCGACACGTTTTCCGACGTAGGGAGGGCTGAATAATTGTTTCAATTTCTTACAGCCTCGAAAGCGAGGCTTTTCGCGCCTTAAGGCCTTGGATAGTCGACATGTCGGACCGCTACGAACTATATCTCACCTGCCCAAAGAGCCTCGAAGGCTTGCTCCTGGATGAAGCGCGCGGGCTTGGCCTGGAGGAGGCGCGTGAGCACACCGCCGCTGTGCACGGGGTGGCGGAGCTGGAAACCGCTTACCGCCTGTGCTTGTGGTCGCGCCTGGCCAACCGCGTTTTGCTGGTACTGGCGCGTTTTCCCGTGCAGAACGCCGAGGAAATGTACCAAGGCGTGCATGCCGTGGACTGGAGTGAGCATTTATCGCCTACCGGCAGCCTGGCCGTTGAATTCAGCGGCCGTGGCGCCGGCATCGACAACACCCATTTCGGTGCCCTGAAGGTCAAGGATGCGATTGTCGACCGTCTGCGCACCGCCACTGGCGAGCGTCCCTCGGTGGACAAGTTCAGCCCTGACATTCGAGTGCACCTGCGGCTGGACAAGGGCGAGGCGATCCTCTCCTTGGACCTGTCCGGGCACAGCCTGCATCAGCGCGGCTACCGCCTGCAGCAGGGTGCCGCGCCGCTCAAGGAAAACCTTGCCGCCGCGATTCTGATCCGTGCCGGCTGGCCGCGCATCGCCGCCGCCGGCGGGGCACTGGCCGACCCGATGTGCGGGGTTGGTACGTTCCTGGTCGAGGCCGGCATGATGGCCGCCGATCTTGCGCCGAACCTCAAGCGCGAACACTGGGGCTTCTCCAATTGGCTGGGCCATGTGCCGGCGCTGTGGAACCGCTTGCACGCCGAGGCCGAGGAGCGTGCACGCATCGGCCTGAGCAAGCCGCCGTTGTGGATTCGTGGCTATGAAGCCGATCCGCGGCTGATCCAGCCGGGGCGCAACAACATCGAGCGCGCGGGGCTGGGTAACTGGATTCGTATTTACCAGGGCGAACTCGCCACTTTCGAGCCGCGCCCGGACCAGAACCAGACCGGCCTGGTGGTGTGCAACCCGCCCTATGGCGAGCGCCTGGGCGACGAAGCGAGCCTGTTGTACCTCTACCAGAATCTTGGCGAGCGCCTGCGTCAGGCGTGCCTGAACTGGGACGCGGCGATTTTCACCGGCGCGCCCGAGCTGGGCAAGCGCATGGGCATTCGCAGCCACAAACAGTACGCCTTCTGGAACGGTGCGCTGCCCTGCAAGCTATTGCTGATCAACGTCAAGCCGGACCAGTTCGTCACGGGCGAGCGACGCAGCCGTGCCGAGCGGGCTGAACGAGCAGAGCGCATCGAAGCGGGCGAAGCAGCCCCTGTGACCCATGAAGCGGCGCGCCTCTCCGAAGGCGGGCAGATGTTCGCCAACCGCTTGCAGAAAAACCTCAAACAGCTCGGCAAATGGGCCAAGAAAGCCGGCGTCGAGTGCTATCGCTTGTACGACGCTGACATGCCGGAATATGCCCTGGCCGTGGACCTGTATGGCGACTGGGTGCATGTGCAGGAATACGCCCCGCCCCGCTCCATTGACCCGGACAAGGCGCAGGCCCGCCTGCTCGACGCCCTGGCCGCAATTCCGGTAGCGCTAGGCATTGCCGCCGACAAGGTGATGATCAAGCGCCGCGAGCGGCAGACCGGCACGCGTCAGTACGAGCGGCACGCGACCCAGGGCGAGTTTTTGCAGGTCAACGAGGGCGGCGTCAAGCTGCTGGTCAACCTCACGGATTATTTGGACACGGGGTTGTTTCTCGATCATCGCCCGCTGCGCCTGCGTCTGCAGAAGGAGGCCGCCGGCAAGCGTTTCCTCAACCTGTTCTGCTACACCGCCACGGCCACCGTGCACGCCGCCAAGGGCGGTGCGCGCAGCACCACCAGCGTGGACCTGTCCAAAACCTACCTGGATTGGGCACGGCGCAACCTGTCGCTGAACGGTTATTCGGACAAGCACCGCCTGGAGCAGGGCGATGTGATGGCCTGGCTGGCCGAGGATCGCGGCGAGTACGAACTGATTTTCATCGACCCGCCGACCTTCTCCAACTCCAAGCGCATGGAAGGCGTGTTCGATGTACAGCGCGACCACGTGCAATTGATCGACCTGGCCATGGCCCGTCTGGCGCCTGGCGGCGTGCTGTATTTCTCCAATAACTTCCGCAAGTTTCAGCTCGACGAAAGCCTGCCGGCGCGGTATCAGGTGGAGGACATCAGCACCGACACAATCGATCCGGACTTCGCCCGCAATCCACGAATCCACAAGGCATGGCGGATTACGTTGCGCTGATTCCGACTCAGGCGTAAGCCGCCTTTGCGGTGGCTTGGCCGGAGCACGCGGTTGTGTCTGCAAACACAACTTCGGCTCAAGCTCGGCCCCCACGCGGGGATGGACTTCGGGCCGGTTTCTGTATGGGAACCGTACCTCATAGCCAATGTAGGGTTCTGTGATTCGATGGCGCAATGCCATCTTGATCGCTATCAAGGGCAAAGCCAGGCCCGGCGCGTACCTTGCCTCGCAATTCTGAATATTGTTAGCGTGCTTGCTTTCCCTTGGCCGGCAGTTGGCAATTCATTGTGAGCCTGCGCTATGAAAAGACTGTTTTGGCCTGCCGAAGCATTAATGAATCGTTTGAACTATCCACTCAAGTTCGGGGTGGTTGGCTTGCTGGTGCTGATGGCCTTCGCAGCCCTGATGCTGACCATCACCGAGCAGTTCACGGCCACCATCAATCGTTCGCAGAGCGAATTGATCGCCTTGGATTTGTCTCGACCACTGTCCACTGTGGTGGAACTGACACAACAACATCGTGGGCTTTCCGCTCGGGTGCTGGGCGGCGACGATGGGGTAGTGCAACAGCGCCGCACGCGTGAAAAAGAAGTGGACGCCGCGCTGGAAACACTCACTGCCGCGCTGGATGACTATCTGCTTGGACAGCATCAGTGGCAGAGCCTCAAAACGGCTTGGCTGACAATCAAGCGCGAAGGGTCAGGCTGGAGCAGAGAGCGAAATTACGAAGCCCATACCACGCTGATCGACAACCTGCTGCGCTTTCAAACGCTATTTGCCGATGCGTACGGATTGACCTTCGATCCCGAGCCGGAAACCTACTACCTGATGACGGTGGCGGTGAATCGCCTACCGTATCTTTTGGAGCGCCTGGGGCGGTTGCGCGCCCTTGGTTCGGGAGTCCTGGCGCAGAGGCAGATAGAGGATCGCGAGCGCAGCGCACTGATTGTTCTGTCCGAAGAAATCAAGGCGGCCATGCGCAGCATGGAAGACAGCATTGCCAAGGTGGTTAGCCTGCATCCAGAGCTGAAAGAGCAGCTGGAGCGGGCCATGGCGATCCTGCAGGCAAGAAATGATGCTATCGGGGCTGTGGTCGAGGAGGTGGTGTACGAGGGGGATTTTGAAGGTGCCTCGGCTGATCGCTTCTTTGCAATGACCACCGAGGCAATCGGCATCGGCTATGAGCAGATGTACAGCGTGTTCTTGCCCGAACTCGACGCGCTGCTCAAGCAGCGTATCGCCGACGCCGAGCTTGAGTATTACCTGAACCTGACGATATTCCTCTTACTCCTGTCGATTGTTGGTTACCTGTCGGTGGGTGCCTGGTTGGCGGTGCTGGGCAGTATCCACGCGCTGCGACTGGGCAGTACGCAGTTGGCCTCTGGGGATCTCACGGCGCGCATCGACCTGAAGGCGCGGGATGAGTTGCGTGTTGTGGCCGGCAGTTTCAACGAAATGGCCGAGACCATGGGTAACCTGATCGCTCGCATCAAGGGTAACTCCGACCAGGTGGCGGATTCCGCCCACACGCTGGCCGCTGCCACCGGGCAGATCCGCGTTGCCTCGCAGAACCAGAGTGATGCCGCCTCGAGCATGGCGGCGGCGGTCGAGCAGATGACCGTGGGCATTGAACAGATTGCCCACAATGCCGGAAAAGCCGATTCGTTGGCCAATCGCTCCGGTGAGCTGTCGCGCGAAGGGGGCAGGCTGGTCGGCGCGGTGGTCGAGGACATCAGCGAGATCGCCCAGTCGGTGGCCAACTCGGCGCGCAGTGTCGAAGAGCTGGGTGAGCGTTCGGAACAGATTGGCACCATCGTGGCGGTGATCAGCGGTATTGCGGCGCAGACCAATCTGCTCGCTTTGAACGCTGCCATCGAGGCCGCGCGGGCTGGTGAGCAGGGGCGTGGGTTTGCCGTGGTGGCGGATGAGGTGCGCAAGCTGGCCGAGCGCACGGCCAACTCCACCGAGGAGATCGGTGCCATGGTCAAGGCTATTCAGGAAGGCACTCAAGTGGCTGTGAAAGGTATGGAGCAAGGCGTGCTGCGGGTCAATGAAGGTGTGATGCGGGCACGGCAAACCGGCGAGGCGATGGATGAGATCTACACCGCCGCCAATCAGGTGATGTCCACGGTCGTGGAGATTTCCAGCGCTTTGCGCGAACAAAGCGCCGCTTCGGCCGAAATTGCCGAGCAGGTCAGCATGATTGCGCGCATGGCCGAGGAGAACGATGAGGCGGTTGGCAGCAATCACCAGACCGCCAGTCGATTGGGCGAACTGGCCGATACGCTGCGGCAGAATGTCAGCCGCTTCAAGGCAAGCTAACAGGCGAAGGGGAGTCGACGTCGTGGCTCAGGCCACGTCGACCAGGATCACCTCGCTGTCTTCCAGAGCGCGCACGTCGATCAGCGCTTCGTCCTTGATCGCCACGCCGTCACCGGCTGCGGCGGCTATGCCGTTGATCTGCAAGGCGCCATGGGCGGCGACCAGATAGCCCTTGCGACCTTCGGCGAAACGGTACTCGGCGCTCTGCCCGGCATTCAGCGTGGCCGCGACCAGACGAGCCGACGTGCGGATCGGCAAGGCATCGTCATCGCCGGGCAAACCGCTGGCCAGCGTGACGAAAGTCCCGGCGCGCTCGCCCTTGGGAAACGGCTTGGTGCCCCAGCCCGGTTCGGCGCCACGGCTCTCGGGCATAATCCATATCTGGAAAATCTTGGTGGCGACATCTTCAAGGTTGTACTCGCTGTGGGCGATTCCGGTGCCGGCGCTCATTACCTGCACATCGCCCGCTACGGTACGGCCTTGGTTGCCAAGGTTGTCCTGGTGGGTAATGGCCCCTTCGCGCACATAGGTGATGATTTCCATGTCGCGGTGCGGGTGCGCCGGGAAGCCACTGTGAGGCGCGATGGTGTCGTCGTTCCACACCCTCAGCAGACCCCAGTGCATGCGTGCGGGGTCGTAATAGTCCGCGAAGGAAAAGTGATGCTTGGTATCCAGCCAGCCGTGGTGTGCGCCGCCGAGTTGCTGGAAGGGACGTACTTCGATCATGGGAGAGTCCTCATTGGGTTTGCCACGGCATGGTGCCGGGAATGAGGCCATGATCTATCGGAATCGAACTGATGATAAGCTCAAAATACGCCCTGATTTAATCAGGAAAGTTGATCTGTTTCGTTGCGAATAGCAGAGCTGGAACCATGCCGCTTCCCATTCAGGAAAGCGGCACCCAGGTGGGATCAACCAATGCTGATGGGCGGCAACTGAGGCAGCGTGACGGTTTGCTGACTGCGCGGCGCGAGGATTTCCGCTTCGCCGTCGACCACGATGTCATCGTTCTGATTCACTACCTGAGTTGCGATACGCACGCGAAACTTCGGCAGCTTTTCGAGAATTTCCAGGCGTACGGTCAGGGTGTCGCCGAACTTCACTGGGCGGGTGAATTTCATCGTCTGGCCGAGGTAGATGGTGCCCGGGCCGGGCAGGGTGCAGGCCACGGCGGCGCTGATCAGCGCTCCGCTGAACATGCCATGGGCGATACGCTCCTTGAAGATCGTGCCGGCAGCGAACTCGGCGTCCAGGTGCACGGGATTGTGGTCTCCGGACATGGCGGCGAACAGCTGGATGTCGCGTTCGCCCACTGTCTTGCTATAGGTGGCCTTTTGACCAACTTCGAGAGATTCATAAGGCGTATTGGTGAGTTGGGTCATGCGGTCTCCTTGGTTGGGTGGGAACGGCTGGCGGCCAGGGTCTGGTTCAGCCAGTCGATCAAAAAGAACGTGACGTTCGCGCGATTGGCTTCATGGAGCAACTCGTGGCGGGCGTCTGGATACAAATTCAGCTGTACGTGCCGCAGGCCGGCATGGCGCAATGCACAGGCAAGATCCTTCTGACGCTTGCCGGCACTGACCGGATCACATTCACCGCCGATGACCAGGATGGGTAGCCGGGCATCGATGCGGGCCAGCTGTGAAATGGGCGTGATTTCTTGCAGACCGCCGAGCAGGTCAATCCACAGCTGATTGGTGCAGCGGAAGCCGCACAGCGGGTCGGCAATATAAGCGTCCACCTGCGCTGCGTCACGGCTCAGCCAGTCGAAGGGTGTGCGGTTGGGTTTGAATGCCTTGTTGAACGAGCCGAACGACAGCCACTCGATCAAGGCGCTGCGCCCGAGCGGCCCCTGGCGCCAGCCTTCGAAGCGCGCAATGAGTCGGGCTGCGCGGTACAGCGATACGGGCTGATAATTGGAACCGGACAGGACGACCCCGTGCAGGCCGGCACTGTGGGTAAGCAAGTAGGCCTGAGCGATATAGCTGCCCATGCTGTGCCCGAACAGGAAAAGTGGGGTGTGGTGATGCTGGTGGTGTATCAGCTGTCGCAGTTGGTGCAAGTCATCTTGTACCCGCTGCCAGCCGCCATGGTGGGCGAAGTGGCCGACGATGCCGTGTTGGGCTGTCAGCCCATGGCCGCGTTGATCGAGGGCGTAAAGATCGATGCCATTCTCAGCCAATGCTTGGCCAAAGTCGGTATAGCGTCCACTGTGTTCGCCCATGCCGTGGGCCAGCATGACCACGGCGCGGGGCGTTGCGCCACTGCTCCAGTGATTCACATGCACCGGGACGTTGTCATGGGTGGTCAACGTGAAGGTCTGATGGTGCATGACGAATCCTTTGAAATAATGGCTGCATTGTAGAGCTGCCCAAGGGATGTTCCCAGCCGAGGTGCCGAATGCGAACCAACGCAGTTCTCTCTCTGCGGGTTTGCATGCCGGCAGGCAGTATGCCGAACGGCTGGCGCCAGGTTAGACGATAGATTAGTGTTAACACTCTAAACGTGACCGTAGGTCAATTTTTCGTCTTGTAGGTGACTGGAATTGCCATATTTGCTGTGGATGGCGCTTGGCAAAACTGCTAATCTCGGCCCGCTTTGTGGCCCTTGAAGGGCTCTGGACATATACAACAAGACCAACCGACAACCGTCATCAAGACGGTGAAGATAAGCTGAGCTTAGGAGTGGGCTTCCATGACCGAAAATTTCTGGAAGGACAAATATCCAGTAGGTATTCCTGCTGATATCAATGCCGATGAATACCCGAATATTCAGGCGGTATTGCAACAGTCCTGCCAACGCTTTGCCGACAAGCCCGCTTTCAGCAACCTGGGCAAGACCCTTACTTATGGCGAGTTGTATGAGCTCTCCGGTCACTTCGCCGCCTGGCTGCAGCAGCATACCGACCTGCAGCCGGGTGATCGTATCGCCGTGCAATTGCCCAACGTCCTGCAGTACCCGGTGGTGGTGTTCGGCGCCATGCGCGCCGGGCTGATCGTTGTGAATACCAACCCGCTGTACACCGCCCGCGAGATGGAGCATCAGTTCAACGATTCGGGTGCCAAGGCGCTGGTCTGCCTGGCCAACATGGCCCACCTGGCGGAGGTCGTGCTGCCCAAAACCGGCGTCAAGCACGTCATCGTCACCGAGGTGGGTGACATGCTGCCGCCGCTCAAGCGCCTCTTGGTCAACAGCGTGGTCAAGTACGTCAAGAAGATGGTGCCGGCCTACAGCCTCCCCCAGGCCATCAAACTGAACGATGCCCTGGCCAAGGGACGCGGCAAGTCGGTCAACGAAGCCTCGCCGGCCGCCAACGATGTTGCCGTATTGCAGTACACCGGCGGCACCACGGGCGTGGCCAAGGGCGCAATGCTGACCCATCGCAACCTGATCGCCAACATGCTCCAGTGCAAGGCGCTGATGGGGGCCACGCTCAATGAAGGCAGTGAAATTCTCATCGCCCCGTTGCCGCTCTACCATATCTACGCCTTTACCGTGCACTGCATGATGATGATGCTGACCGGTAACCATAACGTGCTGATCACCAACCCGCGCGACTTGCCGGCGATGATCAAGGACTTGGGCAACTTCAAGTTCACCGCCTTTGTGGGTCTCAATACCCTGTTTGTCGCCCTGTGCAACAACGAGGCATTCCGCCGACTGGATTTTTCCGGTTTGAAGCTGACCCTTTCCGGTGGCATGGCCCTGCAATTGGCAGCGGCTGAGCGGTGGAAGGAGGTTACTGGCTGCGCCATCTGTGAAGGTTACGGCATGACCGAAACCAGCCCAGTAGTCACGGTTAATCCGATTCAAAATATCCAGGTCGGCACCATCGGCATCCCGGTTCCCTCCACCAGCTGCAAGGTGATCGACGAAGAAGGCAACGACCTGCCGTTTGGCGAGCGGGGCGAGCTCTGTGCCAAAGGCCCGCAGGTAATGAAAGGCTACTGGCAGCGCCAGGAAGCCACCGATGAAGTGCTCAGCGCCGATGGCTGGCTGCAGACCGGTGATATAGCTGTCATCCAGCCGGACGGTTTCATCCGCATCGTCGACCGCAAGAAGGACATGATCCTGGTGTCCGGCTTCAACGTGTATCCGAACGAACTGGAAGATGTGCTGGCCACCTTGCCGGGTGTGCTGCAGTGCGCCGCGATTGGCGTGCCGGATGAGCGTACCGGCGAGGCGATCAAGGTCTTCGTGGTGGTCAAGCCGGGTGCCAGCCTGACCAAGGAGCAAGTCATGCAGCACATGCACGACAACCTCACCGGTTACAAGCGGCCCAAACAGGTCGAGTTCCGCGACAGCCTGCCGATGACCAACGTCGGTAAGATCCTGCGCCGCGAGCTGCGTGATGAAGAGCTGAAAAAAGTCGCCATGGCGTAACTCCCGGCGAAGACAACAAAACCCCGCTCCGGCGGGGTTTTGCCGTTTAGGCGGGTCCAGATTTCACGCGGTTACAGCCTGAAGGTGCGCGAGCAAATTTTGGTCGAGTTTTAGCAAATCTGACCGATAACCAAGAGAGGCTTAAATTCGCCGCGGAGCGGCGAGAAAACAACATTGCACTCCTAGGAATGAAACATGCTGTCAATGCTGCGATTGAGATCAAAACTACTGCTTCTGGCCCTGGGGCCGATTTTACTGTTGGCCATTATGTTGAGCGCTGTTTCCGTCGTGATGCTGCAGCAACTGGCAGACCAGCAGGAAGCCCAAACCCGCGAAAACCTGCAAAAAGACCGCCGTGTTGAACTCCAGCATTACGTGGAGATGGCCTATGTGATGATCGAACCGATCTATCAGGCCTCCGCAGCCAACGACATGGATGCTCGGGCCGAAGCGGTCAACCAGCTGAAGAAGCTGAACTACGGCAAGGAGGGGTATTTCTGGGGCTACGATAGCAAGACCCTTCGCCTGTTCCAGGGCAGCACCGAAGACAAGATTGGCGAGAGTTTCTACAACTTTCAGGATGCCACGGGTGGCTATCCGATCCGCGAACTGGTCAGGGCAGGGATGGATGGCAGCCACTATGTGAATTACTCCTTCGTGCTGGGTGCCGAGCGGGTGCTGGTCCCCAAGATCGGTTACTCGATGTATTTGCCGAAGTGGGACATGGTGTTCGGTACCGCATTGAACCTCGACGGCCTTGAGCTGGATGTCGCCAATGCCCGCGCCGTGTTCGAGCAGCGTATCGATCACCTGCTGCTGGTCATGATGGCCTCGGCCATTGGATTGCTGGTGTTGATTGCAGCCATCACGGTTCCGCTGACCCGTTCGATCCTGCGGCCGCTGATGCTGATCAAGCAGAATCTCGACGACATGGCCGCAGGCGATGGCGATCTCACCCATCGGCTACCTGTTTCCGGTCAGGACGAACTGGGTGAGCTGGCGCGTTCATTCAACGCGTTCGTCGAGAAAATCCACACCCTGGTGAAGCAGGTAATGACGACCACTGGCCAACTGACGGGGTTGGTGGGCGAGGTGGCGAATCAGGCGCAGCGTTCCGAGCAAGCAATGACCGGTCAACGTCATGAGACCGATCAGGTGGCCACTGCCATCAACGAAATGTCAGCCGCCGCACAGGAAGTTGCCCAGAGTGCCCAGCGTGCCGCCGAAGCCGCACGGCAAACAGACGAGCAAGGCCAGTCGGCTCAGAAGGTCGTTAGCCTGAGCATTTCCCATATCCATGACCTGGTCACCGAAGTGAGCAGTAGCAGCGAATCCCTGGAAAGCTTGCGCGTGGATGTGCAGGGCATTGTCGGTGTGCTGGAGGTCATTCGTGCCATTGCCGAGCAGACCAACTTGCTGGCGCTCAACGCCGCCATCGAGGCAGCGCGGGCCGGTGAAGCGGGGCGTGGTTTTGCGGTGGTGGCCGACGAAGTACGTGCGCTGGCCAGTCGTACTCAGCAAAGCACCGGTGAGATCCAAAGCATGATCGACCGCCTGCAAAACACCACGGCCCAGTCCGTCAGCACCATGCAGCGGGTGACCTCGCGAGGCGAAAGCACCCGCGAGCAATCCAACCTGGCCGGCGAAGCGCTCAATACCATCTCGACGCTGATCGGCACCATCAACTCGATGAACGCGCAGATCGCCAGCGCTGCCGAAGAGCAGACCGCGGTAGCCGAGGAGATCAACCGCAGCGTCCACCAGATTGCCGGGATCGTGGACGGTGTGGCGGATGACGCCGTTCAAGGCGCCCAGACGGCACGGGAACTGAACACCCTGGCTGAGCGCCTCAAGCGCCTGGTCGGACAATTCCGCGTCTGAGGCAGCGATGCGGGAGCCAGGACGGACTCCCGCAGCAGTAATTGAAGCCGTTCCAAACGGCTTCGATCACTCCAGATACAGATCCGGCATCAGCGATCCGCCGTTGCGGTCGTAGCGGTAGGGCTCGAAATCCTCGACGCCTCGTTCACGCAGGATATCTTCATCGATCAGCAATCGGCCCGTCAGGCTGCGCCCCTGGCTGCTCAGGATGGCATGAGCAGCATCGGCCATGATGGCTGGCGTACGAGCCTGCTTGAAGACCTGCTGGCCGCCCAGTTCATATTCGATGGCTGCGGTGGCGATCACCGTGCGTGGCCACAGCGCGTTGACGCTGATGCCGTACTTCTTGAATTCCTCGCTCATGCCCAGAGTCAGCATGCTCATGCCGTACTTGGTGGTGGTGTACGGGCCGTATTGGGCAAACCACTTGGGGTCGAGGTTGAGCGGCGGGGACAGGCTGAGAATGTGCCCGTTCGCGCTCTGCTTCAAGTAGGGCAGGGCAGCCTGGCTGCAGACCATCACCGCGCGGGTGTTGATCTGGAACATCAGGTCGTAGCGCTTGGGTTCCAGCTGCTCGACGCCTTGCAGGCGAATGGCCCCGGCGTTATTGACTAGCGCGTCGATGCCACCGAAACGTTCAGCCGCTTGGGCCATGGCGACCTTGACGGCGTTTTCGTCGCGTACATCCAGTTGCAGGGCCAACGCTTGACCACCGGCCGCTTCGACCTCCGCGGCCACGGAATGGATGGTCCCGGCCAGCTTGGGGTGGGGCTGGTCGCTCTTGGCGCCGATCACGATATTGGCGCCGTCTCGCGCGGCACGCAGGGCAATCTCGCGGCCAATGCCACGGCTGGCGCCAGTGATGAACAGGGTCTTGTCATGCAGGGTCATGGGATAGTCCTTTTTGACGGGCCATGAAAAAGGGAAGATCGCCGTGCGGTCCTCCCTTCGTTCTTTCACCAGCCTAGATCAGGCTCCAGGTCGTATTTCGGCAATCGTAGGGTGGATCGCGCTTCACCGATCCACCAGCGCGCCGTGCGCGCGATGGTGGACAAGGAAAGCGTTGTCCACCCTACGGTTCGCAAGCTCAGGCTTCGTCGGCTTCGATCTCCACCAGAATCTGGCGGTTCTTCACCTGGTCGCCCTTGCTGGCCTGCACCTTGCGCACGATGCCGTCGACGCCGGCTTTGAGCGGGTGCTCCATCTTCATGGCTTCCAGCACTACCAGCAATTGCCCCTTGCTGACCTTGGCGCCTTCTTCCACCAACACGTCGACAATCGCGCCATCCATGGGCGCCTTGACCGTACCGGAGCTGGCGGCGCTCAGGCCACCGGCCGGTTCATGGGTGACGTCGACCAGTTCCAGGTTGCCGTACTGACCGTACAGGTGCAGCGTATCGCCGTCCTGATGGTAGGCGACGCGGCGGCGAATGCCATCCTGTTCCAGGGTCAGCCAGCGGCCATCACTGGCCAGCAGCTTGAGTTCCACGCGGCCTTCGCCAACGGTGGCCCGCAGGCGCGGCTGACTGCCGGCTTCGAGGACGTCCAGCGCCACGCTGTAGCGGTTTTCGCCCTGCTTGAGCAGGAAGCGCCAGGGCGCACTGCCGGCACTGCGCCAGCCAGCCAGTTCGCCCTGGTGGGCGCGGCTGTTGGCCGAAGCCTGGTAGAGCAGGGCGGCGGCGGTGGCCAGTTCGGCCGCGGACGGCGCTTGCGGGCTCAGGCTGGGGTCTTCGTTGAAATGCTCGGCGATGAACGCGGTGGTCGCGTTGCCGGCGGCGAATTCGGCGTTGCTCAGCAGGTTGGCAAGGAAGCGCTGGTTGCCGTTGACGCCCAGCAGCACGCAGTTCTCTACCGCGCGCAACAGCTTGCGCCGTGCTTCTTCGCGGGTGGCGCCATAGGCGATCACCTTGGCCAGCATCGGGTCGTAGAACGGCGAGACGAGCTGGCCTTCCACCAGGCCGTGGTCGATGCGTACGCCGTCGCGCAGTTCCGGCTCCCAGCGCAGCACGGTACCGGTCTGCGGCAGGAAGTTCTTCGCCGCGTCCTCGGCGTACAGGCGCACTTCCATGGCGTGGCCGGTCAGGGTGATCTCGTCCTGCTTGAGGGGCAGCGGGTGGCCGGCAGCCGCCTGGATCTGCCAGGCGACCAGGTCCTGGCCGGTGATCAGTTCGGTCACCGGGTGCTCCACCTGCAGGCGGGTGTTCATTTCCAGGAAGAAGAACTCGCCGCTGGCATCCAGCAGGAATTCCACGGTGCCCGCGCCGACATAGTTCACCGAGGCGGCAGCCTTCACGGCGGCTTCACCCATGGCCTTGCGCAGGTCCGGGGTCATCACCGGGCAAGGGGCTTCCTCGACCACTTTCTGGTGACGGCGCTGCACGGAGCAGTCGCGTTCGCCCAGGTACACGATATTGCCGTGCTGGTCGCCAAACACCTGGATTTCAACGTGGCGCGGCCGAACCACGGCGCGCTCGATGATCAGCTCACCGGAGCCGAAGGCGTTTTGCGCTTCGGAGCGAGCGGTGCGGATCTGTGCGCTCAGTTCGCTGGCGTCGTGCACCAGGCGCATGCCGCGACCGCCGCCGCCGGCGCTGGCCTTGATCATCAGCGGGTAGCCGACGCGCTCGGCTTCGCGGATCAGGGTCTCGTCGTCCTGCGCGGCGCCTTCGTAACCCGGAATGCAGGGTACGCCGGCTTCGAGCATGGCGATCTTCGACAGGCGCTTGCTGCCCATCAGGTGGATGGCGTCCACGGTGGGGCCGATGAACACGATGCCGGCGGCTTCACAGGCGCGGGCGAAATCGGCGTTTTCGGAGAGGAAGCCGTAACCGGGGTGGATCGCATCGGCACCGGTTTTCTTCGCCGCGGCGATGATGTTGTCGATCACCAGGTAGGACTGGTTGACCTGCGCCGGGCCGATGCACACGGCTTCGTCAGCGACCTGGACGTGGCGTGCGCCGGCGTCGGCTTCGGAAAACACCGCGACGGTGCGGTAGCCGAGGTCCTGGGCGGTGCGCATCACCCGGCAGGCGATTTCGCCACGGTTGGCGATGAGGATCTTGTGGAATGCGGGCATGTTGTTTTTCTACTCCTGCCGTTAACTGTTGAGGTTGCCGTAACGCTGGGCCCGCTCGGCGGATCGCGCTTCATTGACCGCGCCGAGCGGTGTTCTGGTGGATGTGGAAAGCGACATCCACCCTACAAATGCATAGCCCGAGCGCCAGATAGGCAAGGTCGGTATTGCCAATGTGTTCGATCCGTTACAGCGCCCACTTCGGCGCGCGTTTCTGCACGAACGCCATGGTGCCTTCGATGCCCTCGGCACCGGTCACTGCGGCGGCGAACTGCTCGGCGGCGCTGTCCAGCAGCGAGCTCAGCGCCTGGGTTTCGGTTGCCAGCAGCAGTGCCTTGGTCTGGGCGTTGGCGCCGGGGGCGCATTTGCGTACCTGATCGAGGACTTCGGCCAGCCGTACATCCAGGTTTTCGCTGGACTCGCAGTAATGCACCAGGCCCAGATGCAAGGCTTCCAGACCATCGAAACGCGCAGCGGTCAAGGCCAGGCGACGGGCCTGGGTGAGGCCCACGCGCTTGACCACGAAGGGCGCGATCTGCGCCGGCAGAATGCCCAGGGTGGTTTCCGGCAGGCCGAATTTGCAGCTTTCGGCGGCGATGGCGATGTCGGAAATGCAGGCCAGGCCAAAACCGCCACCCAGCACGGCGCCTTCCAGCACGGCAATAACCACCTGGGGCGCAGTCTGGAATTCCTCCAGCATGGCGCCGAAGGCGCGGTTCAGTTCGCGGTAGGCGTTCGGGCCTTTGGCGCGGGCGCCGGCCATGTCCTTGATGTCGCCGCCGGCGCAGAAATGGCCGGCCGCGCCGCGCAGCACCAGCGCACGCACGTTGGCGTCATGGCGTACGCCTTCCAGCACCGCACGCAGTTCATGCACCATGGCCAGGCTCATGGCGTTGCGGCTGTCCGGGCGATTGAGGGTGACGTTCAGTACGCCAGCCTCCAGATTCAGTAGCAGCGTTTCGCAGTTGGGTAGATCGGCCATCACAGGCTCCTTGATGTATTCGCAAGGGGAGGGCAATCGTAGGGTGGATCACGCTTCATCGATCCACCAAGCGGGGCCGTGGTGGATGTAAAAACGACATCCACCCTACGGTGCTTCCGCTCTTAACCTTTCTTCTTGCCAGGCAGGGTGCCCATCATTTTGCAGATGATGCCGAGCATGATTTCGTCGGCACCGCCGCCGATGGACACCAGGCGCACGTCGCGGTAAGCGCGCGAGACCGGGTTGTCCCAGGTGAAGCCCATGCCGCCCCAGAACTGCAGGCAGCTGTCGGTGACTTCACGGCCCAGGCGGCCAGCTTTGAGCTTGGCCATGGAGGCCAGCTTGGTCACGTCGCGCCCCTTGATGTACTGCTCGGTGGCCTGGTAGACGAGGGCGCGCAGGGCTTCGATTTCGGTTTGCAGCTCAGCCAGGCGGAAGTGCACCGCCTGGTTGTTGATGACCGGCTGGCCGAAGGTGTGGCGCTGGCGGGTGTATTCGATGGTCTGGTCAACGCACAGCTCGAGACCCTTGATGATGTTGGCCGCGCCGAACAGGCGCTCTTCCTGGAACTGCAGCATCTGCATCATGAAGCCGGCGCCTTCGTGGCCAATGCGGTAGCGCTGCGGCACGCGCACGTCATCGAAGAACACCTGGGCAGTTTCCGAGGAACGCATGCCGAGCTTCTCGATGTGCGGGCTCAGGGTGATGCCGGGGGTGTTCATCGGCACCACAATCAGCGACTTGTTGACGTGGGGCTTGTCGTCGCTGGTGTTGGCCAGCAGGCAGATGAAGTCGGCTTGCGGGCTGTTGGTGATCCACATCTTGGCGCCGTTGATGACGTAGTCATCACCATCCTTGCGCGCGGTGGTCTTCAGCCCGGCCACGTCGGAACCGGCGCCGACCTCGGACACGCCGATGCAGCCGATCATGTCGCCGGCAATGGCCGGGGTCAGGAACTCTTCGCGCAGGGCATCGGAGCCGAAGCGCGCCAGTGCCGGGGTGCACATGTCGGTCTGCACGCCGATGGCCAGCGGTACGCCGCCGCAATGGGCGGTACCGAACTCTTCCGCGGCGACCACGGAGTAGCTGTAATCGAGGCCCATGCCTCCGAATTTCTCCGGCTTGGAGATGCCCAGCAGGCCCAGATCACCGGCCTTCTTGAACAGCTCGCGCATCGGGAAGCGCCCGTCTTTTTCCCACTCCTCGACGTGCGGGTTGATTTCCTTGTCGACGAAATTCTTGACTGTGCGGCGCAGTTCTTCGTGCTCTTGGGTGAAGTTCATTGTTGTTGTCCTTCTTGCGGAGTTCTGGGAGGAAGGGCGCGCTTACAGGCGCGCCACTCCGAATGTGTTGGATTTGAGCGGACGGACTTCGGCTTCGGCGCAAATATCCAGCAGGAAGCCCAGCAGCTTGCGGGTATCGCGCGGGTCGATCAGGCCGTCATCCCACAGGCTGGCGGTGCCGTACAGCGCGGTGGACTGGCTGTCCAGTTTCTGCGCGGTGACGGTTTCCAGCATGTCGAGCATCTTCGGGTCCGCGGTCATGCCCTGTTTGGTGTGCTTGTCCTCGGTGACGATGCGCAGCACCTTGCCGGCCTGGGCGCCGCCCATCACGGCGGTCTTGCTGTTGGGCCAGGCGAAGATGAAGCGCGGGTCCAGACCACGGCCGCACATGGCGTAGTTGCCGGCGCCGTAGGAGCCGCCGACCACGATGGTCAGCTTGGGCACGCGGGCGTTGGCCACGGCTTGCAGCATCTTCGAGCCGTGCTTGATCACGCCATTCTGCTCGGACTCGGTGCCGACCATGAAGCCGGTGGTGTTGTGGAAGAACAGGATCGGGGTGTTGCTCTGGTCGCACAGCTGGATGAACTGTGCAGCCTTGGCGGCGCCGCGCGGGGTGATAGGGCCGTTGTTGCCGATGAAGCCGCAGGGTTGGCCTTCGATGCTCAGGTGACCGCACACGGTTTGGCTGTCGAACTCGTTCTTGAAGTCGAGGAATTCGGAGCCGTCGGCGATGCGGGCGATGATCTCGCGCACGTCGTAGGGCTTCTTGGCGTCGTTGGGCACGATGCCCAGCAATTCTTCGGCCGGGTACAGCGGCTCGCGGTAGGCCTTTTTGGCGCGTACCGGCAACTGCTGGTTCCACGGCAGCATCTGCATGATGTTGCGCGCCAGGCGCACGCCGTCGGCGTCGTTCTCGGCCAGGTACTCGGCGGTGCCGGCGATCTGTGCGTGCATCTCGGCGCCACCCAGTTGTTCGTCGGTGGCGATCTCGCCGGTGGCGGCCTTGAGCAGCGGCGGGCCGGCCAGGAACATCTTGGCCTTGCCGCGCACCACCACCACGTAATCGGACAGGCCGGGCTGATAGGCGCCGCCGGCGGTGGAGGAGCCGTGCACCACGGTCACCTGGGGAATGCCCATGGCCGAGATGCGCGCCTGGTTGGCGAAGCCGCGTGCGCCCTCGACGAAGATATCGGCGGCGTAGTTCAGGTTGGCACCGCCGGATTCTGCCAGGGTCACGATCGGCAGCTTGTTCTCCACCGCTACCTGCTGCATGCGCAGGGATTTCTTCAGGCCGGTGGGAGAGATGGTGCCGCCCTTGATGGCGCTGTTGTTGGCCAGCACCATACAGCGTACGCCCTCGATGTAGCCGATGCCGGCGATGATACCGCCACCGGCCTGGGTGCCGTCTTTGTCGTCGTGCAGCTTGTAGCCGGCTAGCGACGACAGTTCAAGGAAGGGCGCGCCCGGGTCGAGCAGCAGGTTGATGCGTTCGCGGGGCAGCAACTGGCCGCGTTTTTCGAATTTCGGTTTGGCCTCATTGGCCTTGTCGAGCACTTTCTGCTCAACGTCACGGAAGCTGGCCACGGCTGCGAGCATGGCGTCGCGGTTGGCAGCGAAGGCTGCGTCGTGGACGTCGATCTCTGACTGGATCACGGGCATGTTGTTATTCTCCGTCCTTCAGTACATCGGGTTGGTAGGCACGGTGAAAACCGTTGTAGGACTCGCTGTTCTTCGCCTTGCCCAGGGTCCAGGCACGGGTGCCCTGGCTGGCGGCGCCGTCGATGCGGATGGTGTTGCCGCTGATGAAGCTGGCGCCGGGGGACAGCAGGAAGACGATGGCCGAGGCGATTTCCGCTTCGGTGGCGATGCGCTGCAGCGGCACGTGATCCTTGAGGGAGCGGATCATGTTCTTCATGGCGTCGGGGTAGGTGTCCATGCCGCTGGAGGCCACCCAGCCGGGCGCCACGGCGTTCACGCGCACGCCGGCGTGGCCCCATTCGTAGGCGGCGGTCTTGGTGAAGTTTTCCATGCCGGCACGGGCCGCGCCGGAGTGCCCCATGCCCGGCATGCCGCCCCACATGTCGGCCAGCATGTTGACGATGCTGCCGCCGTGCTTGGACAGGCTCTGCAGGAACACTTCCTTAGCGATCAGGAAGCCACCGACCAGGTTGGTGCGCACCACGGTCTCGAAGCCTTTCTGGTTGATGCCGATCAGCGGCGCCGGGAACTGGCCGCCGGCATTGTTGACCAGGTGGTGGATGCGACCGCGCTCGGCGATCACGGCCTTGACCATGGTCTTGACGGCTTCTTCATCACGGATGTCGCAGGTCTGGAAGCTGACGCTGCCGCCGTCCTCCACGATCTCGGCGGCGGTTTTTTCCAGCTTCTCCAGCTTGCGTCCCACCAACACCACATGGGCGCCCAGGGCGGCCAGTTCGTGGGCGGTACAGCGGCCGATACCGCTGCCGCCGCCGGTGACCATGATGGTCTGGTCGGCGAACAGGCCGGGTTTAAAGACCGAGTCATAGCTCATTGTTTTAATCGTCCTCGTCGTATTCGTAGGGTGGAAAACCGCAAAGCGTTTTCCACCAAAAGCAACAGCGGTGAATGGATGAAGCGCCAGCTACGCGCCCCGATCCACCCTACAACGTCTCCGCCAATGCGCTGGGCACCGGCACCGGGAATTCCAGTAATTGCTGAGCGAAGGCCTTGCCCTGCGGGTCGATGCGCAGGCTGGCGACACCGCCGCCGCCCAGGGCGTTTTCCAGCAGGAAGTTCAGGCTGTGGGTGCCTGGCAGGTACCAGCGGCTGACGCGCCCGGTGATCGGGTCGAGCAGATGCTGCATCCAGTCCACCACGGCCTCGTTGCTCAGCGCCTCGGCAATCCACGGCAGATATTCGGCCTTGCGGGCCATAACGCCAATATTGCTGTGGTTGCCCTTGTCGCCGGAGCGCGCCACGGCCAGCTTGATCAGCGGCACGCTGACGGTGGCCTCGCCTTGGGCCAGCGGCGGGGCGATATCGTCGGCCAACTGCGCCGGGTCGAAGGTTTGCAACGTCGGAAGGGCCACGGGGGAACGTTCGCCGTTGAGTTCCACTTCCAGGGTGCACGCGCTCTTGTCGACCAAGAACGAAAACAGGCGGATCACCGGATACACGGTGGGGCGACCGCCGACGATGCCGGTCAGGCCTGGCGCCATGCCGGTGGAGGCTTGGGCGATCTCACGGGAGAACAGCACCAGGGCCTCTTTCTTGGGGTGGCGTACGGCCAGTTTGATCACCACTTCACGGGTGTCCTGGCGTTGTCCGCGCGGGCCGTAGGTGGCTTCGGTGCCCAGCAGTTCGATGTTCACTTCGCGGTACGGACCCCAGCCGCGTTCGATGAACATTTCCTCGGTCTTCTTGACGATGGCCTGGCTGACGCGCTCGGCCTTGGCCACGGCGTCGATGCCGGCAATCAGGCAGCTGGCGGTGCAGCGGAAGCCGTCGGGGTGAGTGGCGCTGACCTTGTACTGCTCGGTCGGCGGCAGGCCCTTGGCGCCGCTGACACGCACGCGGTGTTCGCCGTCCTGCTCCAGATTGACCTGGGTAAAGTCGCAAATCACATCCGGTAGCAGGTAGGCGCGCGGGTCGCCGATTTCATAGAGCATCTGCTCGCCGGCGGTGAAGGGCGTAACCAGGCCGCCGGTGTTTTCCGCTTTGGTCAGCACAAAGCTGCCATCGGCCTCGACTTCCAGAATCGGGAAGCCGATGTGCTCGTAGTCCGGGACGTCGCGCCAGTCGGTGAAGTTGCCGCCGGTGCTTTGCGCGCCGCATTCCACCAAGTGACCGGCCAGGGCGGACTGGGCCAGCTTGTCATACTCGTTCCAGCTCCAGCCGAATTCGTGCACCAACGCGCCGGTAACTACAGCGCTGTCCACCACGCGGCCGGTGATCACGATGTCGGCACCTTGATCCAGTGCAGCGGCAATGCCCGGTGCGCCCAGGTAGGCGTTGACCGACACGCAGAACGGCGGCAGCGGCGAGCCGTTGAACATTTCGGTGGTGCCGGCCTTGCTCAACTCGCCGAGCTTGGGCTGCAGGTTGTCACCGTGCAGCACGGCAATCTTCAGGTTGACGCCGGCCTTTTCGCAGGCCGCCGCCATGGCCGCGGCGCAAGCGCTGGGGTTAACGCCGCCGGCGTTGCTGACGATGCGGATTTTCTTGGCGGCGATTTCGCCGAGCAGCGGGGCCAATACCTCGACGAAATCTTTGGCGTAGCCCTCATCGGGCTTCTTCATCCGGGCGCCGGCCATGATCGACATGGTGATCTCGGCCAGGTAGTCGAAAACCAGGTAATCAAGAGTTGCGCCTCGCACCAACTGGGCTGCGGCAGTAGAGGTGTCGCCCCAAAAAGCGGAGGCGCAGCCGATGCGTACGGTTTTAGTCATTGTGATAGTCCGCTCACGCTGGATAAGGTGAAGCGAACACTACCAAGCAAGCGCTTGGTTGAAAAGCCCCTTGCTGATACTTTTAGCCAAGCGCTTGCTCGGCTGGCGGCTAACACCCAGAATTCGCCCCTAAATAAATGGCATTAGGACTTGGGTCTGTATGTGGCGGCTTGTCGCCGCCAAGGTGAGCCCATTAATGCTTGGTGAGAGAGGTAGTACACGTGGATGATCAAAAGGCCCAGGCCGTAATGCAGGAGCTTGTTGCCAGCGGCCAAGTTACCGACCCCGAAAGCCCCCGCGGCAAACTGCTGCAGGAGGCCGCACGGTTGTTTCGCCGCAAGGGCTACGAGCGCACCACGGTGCGCGACCTGGCCAACGCGGTGGGCATTCAATCCGGCAGCATCTTCCATCACTTCAAGAGCAAGGAAGAAATCCTGCGTTCGGTGATGGAGGAAACCGTCATTTACAACACCGCCCTGCTGCGCGCCGCGTTGAGCGAGGCCAGTGATTTGCGCGAGCGAGTGCTGGCGCTGATCCGTGGTGAGCTGCAGTCGATCATGGGCGGGACCGGCGAAGCCATGGCGGTGCTGGTATACGAATGGCGCTCGTTGTCCGAAGACGGCAAGGCCCAGGTGCTCGCCCTGCGCGATCAATATGAACAGGTATGGCTGGGGGTACTGGAGGAAGCGCGTGCGGCCGGATATGTGCAAAACGATCCGTTTATCCTGCGTCGTTTCCTCACCGGGGCGCTGAGCTGGACCACCACCTGGTATCGTCCCGACGGGCCAATGACCCTGGATAGCCTGGCTGAAGAAGCGCTGGCTATGGTGATTCGAGCGCCGTGAATGAGCAGTAATGCCTGAGTTTGGGTTGGCAATGGTTAGCTTGCTAGGCTTTCATCCATTGCTCAGGTAGGCTTCGAATGGTGTTTTTCAAGAGATTTCCAGGATGCGTTGGCTGCTCCTGTCCCTATTGTTACTGGCGGGCCACGGGCTTGCGGGTCCGATACAGGCCGAGCGGCTGGTAAAGGTCGCCGGGACTTATTTCCCTCCCTACGTGCAAGATGCGGGCGCTCGAGAGGGCTTGCTGATTGAGTTGCTGGGTGCGCTCAACCAGATCCAGTCCGACTATCGCTTCGTGGTGGTGCCCACGGCTATTCCTCGGCGTTTCGTCGACCTGCAGACGGGGCGGATCGACATGGTCATGTTCGACAACCCCCAGTGGGGCTGGAAAAATATCGATCATGACGTGATTGACCTGGGCTTGCAGGACGCGGCGATGTTCGTCGCACTGGCGCCCCGAGAGGAGCACTACTTCGACACCCTGCAGGACAAGCGCCTGGCGCTTTATCGCGACTACAGTTACCGCTTCGCCGACTTTGTCACCGATCCGGAACGCTTGCGTGAACGATTTGCAGTTGCCCTAACCTACTCCCACGAAGGCAATCTGCTGATGGTGCTGAACAAGCGTGCCGAGATTGCCGTGGTAACGCGCTCCTTTCTGGAGGCTTTCCTGCAACGCAATCCGCATTACCGAAACCGACTGCACGTCGCCCAGAAGGTCGATCAGTATTACGATCACCGTGCATTGCTGCGGCCCGATGGCCCAATCAGTGCTCAACATCTTGAAACGCTGCTGGAAAGCCTGCACGCGACAGGAAGACTGCAATCGATCTTCCTGCCGTTGGGCATTCTGGTCCGACCTCGGGCGACGAGCCGGTTACCCTGCAAGTCGCAAATCGGTACTCTTCAAGCTGAATTTTGAGCGTCGAAACTCAATCTTTTTCGCGTCTCTCTTCGGCATCCAGCCGCGCATTACGCGCCTTGATGTCCTTCAATTGTTCCTCCGTCAGAGGGATTTTCTTCGCGCCATCACGCAGCATCAGCAGGCTGCCGATGACCGAACCGAACACCACCAGCAGGATCAACCAGACATACCAAGGCATGGCCATGCACCTCAATAAAACGTGGAGCTGTCACCATACGACCTTGTCGTGTGCTTGTCAGTTTGCTTGCCCGGCCTGTTGAACCCACACCACGCGCAGGGTGTGTACGGCGGGATGCACGGAGTGCACGGGGCAGCCCAGCATGGGGCGTGTTTCCAGCGGTGGGCTGCTCGCTGTGGCCCGCGAGGCCGCCCTACGACATGTGATGAGGCGCGATCCGTCCTGCATGCGGCAGCTTTCCGCTCGCCCCAGCTGCGCCTTCGGCTACAATGCGCGGCGTTTTTTACCGAGAGATTTCGCCATGGCCTGCCCGTCCCCAATCATCGTTGCCCTCGACTTTCCTTCCCGCGACGCCGCACTGGCCTTGGCGGCCCGCCTCGATCCCACAAAATGCCGAGTCAAGGTGGGTAAGGAGTTGTTCACGCGTTGTGGCCCTGGCATTGTCGAGACGCTGCAGGCCCAGGGTTTCGATGTCTTCCTCGACATGAAATTTCATGATATTCCCAACACCACGGCGATGGCGGTCAAGGCGGCAGCCGAGATGGGTGTGTGGATGGTCAACGTGCACTGCTCCGGTGGCCTGCGCATGATGGCAGCGTGCCGCGAAACGCTGAATTCTCTTAGTGGCCCAAAACCGCTCTTGATCGGCGTGACCGTGTTGACCAGCATGGAGCGCGGAGATTTGCGTGGCCTCGGCCTGGATATCGAACCTCAGGAGCAGGTACTGCGCTTGGCCGGCCTGGCCGCACAAGCCGGGCTGGATGGTCTGGTTTGCTCCGCCCAGGAAGCGCCGGCCTTGAAAACCGCGCAACCGCACCTGCAACTGGTTACCCCTGGCATTCGCCCGGCCGGCAGCGCCCAGGACGACCAACGCCGCATCCTCACCCCCCGCCAGGCACTGGACGCCGGTTCCGATTACCTGGTGATCGGTCGCCCCATCAGTCAGGCTGCCGACCCGGCCCAGGCATTGGATGCAGTGTTGGCCGAATTGGCCTGAGCCAAGGCAGTCTGCAATCCAACTGTGTGGGGGCGAATAGTTCGCCCCCACACAGTTGGGTTTGCATGCACACTGAACCGCTTTGGTAGGGGCGAATTCATTCGCCTGGCTCCGTGCGTTTTAACTACGCCGATGAGGCGACGAACATCGAAGGTGCGGGCCCAGCCTAACCCCCACAGTCCATCGCACCTCATTAGCTGCCGGTTGGCCCGTGCAACGGCGAATAAATTCGCCTGGCACCGTGTTTTAAGCCCACGCCGATGCGGCGACGAACATCGAAGGTGGGGCATCAGTCAGCCAAACCTCTACGGTTCGTCGCGTCGCATCAGCTACCGGCTGGCCCGTGCAACGGCGAATAAATTCGCCCCCACAGTTGGGTTTGCCTGCGCTGAGTCGCTTTGGTAGGGGCGAATTCATTCGCCTGGCACCGTGTTTTAAGCCCACGCTGATGCGGCGACGAACGTCGAAGGTGCGGGCCCAGCCAAACCCCCTAAGTCCGTCGCATCTCATCAGCTACCGGCTGGCCCGTGCAACGGCGAATAAATTCGCCCCTACTGTCAAGCCATAACCTCTACGCAGCATTCACAGCCAAATCGCATCCCAATGCGGATAGAGTCCGATACGTTCGACGAGACCTGCCCGAAGCGGGTTGGCAACGATATAGCGGGCAATCTGTGGCACGCTTTCGTCGCAGCGCAAAGCATGATCGTGGTAACCACGTTGCCAAACGGGGGCTGTTTGGCCTGACTGCAAACGAATTTGTCGGGATGAGCGGCCTTTGAGTTTTTTTATTACTTGAGACAAATCGCTGTCTTCCCGCAGCTGTAACAGCCAATGCACATGGTCAGGCATCACGACCCATGCAAGTGAGACAACTCGTTGTTCTTCCTGCAAACGACGCATTTCAGTAATCACAATGCGCGCGATTCGAAAGTTCACGAACCACGGGTGACGAGCTTCGGTGCAGGTTGTGACATGGTAGATTTGATTCGTCTGTGAGGTGCGCCCCTTCAGCAAGAACTTGCGAGGCATATCCATTGCCTTCCGTCTATTTGACGGCCCAACTGTAGTGGTCGATTTACATTGTGGCCATTCCAGCCGAACCCAGACATCCGTCGCATCTCATCAGTTACCGGATGGCCCGTGCAACGGCGAATGAATTCGCCCCTACAGTTGGTTTGCATGCGCGCTGAACCGCTTTGGTAGGGGCGAATTCATTCGCCTGGCTCCGTGCTTTCACGCCGATGCGGCGACGAACTCCGAAAGCGCAGGCGTCAAAAAGCCACAACGGATCATTGCGCCCGATTTCCGTTTCCTTTTGTCGAAACTCGATACCATCCCGCTCGCTTGGCAATTCATCGTTATAAGGAATGAACATGAACTATCCCGAGATTCTCCATCACGGCGCGAGAGATGGCGTGACTGGCTCCTGCCATCAATTGAACATGAACGCGCAAAACAGTCTGCTAATCGACTGCGGCCTGTTTCAAGGTGCGGAAATTTCTGCCTAGGGTCAATCCGGCGCAGACCGACTGAATATTGAATTTCCCCTCGATGGCATTCGTGCGCTGGTCGCCACTCATGTCCACATCGACCATGTCGGGCGCATCCCCTATTTGCTGGCCGCCGGCTTCAAAGGTCCTATCCTGTGCAGCGAGCCTTCGGCCAAGCTGCTGCCCATCGTCCTAGAGGATGCCTTCAAGCTCGGCTTCAGCCGTGACCAGAAACTGGTCGAGCGCTATATAAAGGTGATCGAGCAACGCATCATCGCCTTGCCCTACAAAACCTGGTTCAGCCTGATTGATCAGCCGGACCTGAGCTGTCGCATCCGCCTGCAGCGTGCTGGGCACATACTCGGCTCCGCCTATGTGGAAATCGACCTGCGTTATCCGCAAACCGGGGCAAAACAGCGCATCGTCTTCTCGGGTGATCTCGGCGCTCCCCACGCGCCGCTGCTGCCAGCGCCCAAGTCGCCGTATCGCGCCGATACGCTGGTGATTGAAAGCACTTACGGCGACCGCCTCCATGAAGACCGGCGCAGCCGCCGTCAGCGCCTCGAAGCCGTCATCGAGCAGGCACTGGAAGATGAAGGCAGCGTGCTGATTCCCGCGTTCAGCATTGGGCGCACCCAGGAATTGCTCTACGAATTGGAAGACATCATCCACCGCAAAACCGCTGGCCGAAGCTGCGCGTCGAGCGAGGAACTTCAAGGCCTGGCCGGTGCTCCAACAGATTGGCCGCAACTGCCGATCATCCTTGATTCACCGCTGGCCTCGCGGTTCACCGCAGCCTATCGGCAGCTGCAACCGTTTTGGAATCAGGAAGCCCTACGCCGGGTACAGGCCGGTCGACGTCCACTGGAGTTCCAGCAATTGATCACGGTAGACAGCCATCACGATCACCTGCGCATGGTCCAACACCTGGCCCGTACCGCACGTCCCGCCATCGTCATTGCTGGCAACGGCATGTGCTCCAGCGGACGCATCGTCAACTACCTCAAGGCCATGCTCGGCGACTCTCGCCACAATGTTCTGTTTGTGGGCTACCAGGCCAAAGGAACGCCGGGCAATGCGATCCAGCGATACGGTCCGCAAGGCGGCTACATCGACCTCGAGGGCGAACGCCACAGCATTCGCGCTGGCGTCAGTAGCCTGGGTGGTTACTCGGCTCATGCGGACCAGCGTGGCCTGATCAATTTCATTACCCGAATGCGCGAATGGCCGAGCCAAATTCGGCTGGTGCATGGGGAAGCGGAGGCCAAGCGGCAGCTGGCAGATGCTCTGCATCAACGTTATGCGCTTAACAACCGGCCAGTGGCCATTTTTTCAGAATAGAGGCTCGTCTTTTATAGAACTTGGGCTAGACTGTGCGCCTTTTCACAATCAGCGCTGACAGGGAAGACAGGGCCGCAGCACTCAGGCGGGCAATTGAAAAATGGACATGAACGCGTGTGCCCTCGAAGCCACAGCCATCGACCAAGACATTGCTTGGTACCTTGTGCAGTGCAAACCTCGGCAGGACGAGCGGGCAGAAGAGCACCTGCTACGCCAAGGCTACACCTGCTACCGCCCGCGATGCCGACGCGAGCGCCTGGTGCGTGGCCAGCGGCTGATCCAAGAAGAATCCCTATTTCCCGGCTACCTGTTCATACAGCTGAGTGACAGCAGCAACTGGGCGCCGCTGCGTTCAACCCGTGGCGTCAACCGCCTGGTCGCCTTTGGCGGCTACCCCCTGCAAGTGGCCGACTCGCTTATCGACAACCTGCGCCAGCGCGTGGAACCCAAGCCACAGCCTTTGCTTCAGGCTGGAGACAAGGTCCGTATTATCGACGGCAGCTTTGCCGAACTCGACGCCATCTTCCTGTCCATGGACGGCGAGGAGCGCGTTGTGCTGCTCATGAAACTGCTTAACCGCGAACAGCACCTGCACATGCCCTTGGCGAGCGTGCGCAAACAGTAAACCACCAGCATCGCCCGGCCGGCCTAGAGCTGATCCGGTGAAGCACCCTTGCAACACCCGTCCTCAGGAAGTAGACGCAAAATCCTGGGGCGGTAGCGTGCCTGAACAAGAATCCAAAGCTAGGCAATGACGCTACATTCGCTGGAAGCAGCGCCTGAACAACTTCCGCAAGGCACTGGCCCAGCTCAGTGAAGCCATGCTTCTGGTGCAGCAGCGCGAACTGACGAGGTTGGAGAAGCAGGGCGTTATCCAAGCGTTCGAATACACCTATGAGCTGGGCTGGAATACCTTCAAGGATTTCCTGGTCTGGCAAGGCATTGAAGGCATCATGGGCTCGCGGGGCACCATTCGTGAAGCCTTTGCCAAGGGACTCGTCGATGATGGCGAGGGCTGGATGGCCATGCTGGTGGATCGCAACCGCACCTCCCGCACCTACAACGGAGGAAACCGCCGAAGCCATCCTGACGAACATCCGCAACCATCATTACCGCTGCTAACTGCCCTTGAGCACGTTATGTTGAAGCGTCTGGAATAAGCATGAATAGCTTGGGCGAAACCGGTCTTCCACAGCATGCGCTCAATGCGATCCAGGGCGTACTCGAGCGATATCCTGGCGTCGAACGGGCCATCTTGTACGGCTCGCGTGCCAAAGGCAGCTACCGCACGGGCTCAGATATAGATCTGACACTGAAAGGTAATCTCGATTACCCCGGCTTGCTTAGGCTCGAATGCGAACTAGATGACCTTCTGCTGCCGTGGAAGATGGATCTGTCACTCTATGAGCACTTGGACAATCCCGCGCTCATCGAGCATATCGACCGCGTTGGCAAACTGCTCTACCAGCGAGGGGATCCGGCCGTGGGCCCAGCATCGCAGCGCTCTTCGTAGGAGCGGACTTGTCCGCGATCCAGGCAACGCGGTGCTGCGGTTCAATCGCGGTCAAGACCGCTCCTACAGCCGATGAAATCCGAGAAAGTAACGCTGCAACGCGTATCACACATGATCAATAGATAAGGTCGACCATGCCCCAGCTCACCTGCTTCAAAGCCTATGACATCCGCGGCCAGCTCGGTGCCGAGCTCAACGAAGACATCGCCTACCGCATCGGCCGCGCCTACGCGCAATTTCTGAACGCCAAGCGCATCGTAATCGGCGGCGACATGCGCCTGTCCACCGAGGGCCTGAAGCAGGCCCTGGCCAATGGTCTGCTGGATGCCGGCTGCGACGTCATCGACCTGGGCATGACCGGCACCGAAGAAGTCTACTTCGCCGCCTTCCACCTCGATGTCGATGGCGGCATCGAAGTCACCGCCAGCCACAACCCCATCGACTTCAACGGTATGAAACTGGTGCGCCGCGGCGCTCAGCCAATCAGCGGCGACACCGGTCTCAAGGACATCCAGCGCCTGGCCGAAGACAACGCTTTCGCCGCTGTCGAAACGCGCGGCACGCTGACCCAACAATCCTGCCAGGAAGCTTATGTCGACCACCTGCTTGGCTACCTCGATGCCGCGACGCTCAAGCCCCTGAAGCTGGTGGTCAATGCCGGCAACGGTGCAGCCGGCCACGTGATCGACGCATTGGAGCAGCGCTTCCGGGCCCTGAGTGCCAAGGTTGAATTTATCAAGGTGCATCACAATCCGGACGGTACCTTTCCCAACGGCATTCCCAACCCGATCCTGCCGGAAAACCGCGCCGCCACCGCCGATGTGGTGAAGGCACACAAGGCCGACATGGGCATCGCCTGGGACGGCGACTTCGACCGCTGCTTTCTGTTCGACGAAAACGGCGACTTCATCGAGGGCTACTACATCGTTGGCCTGCTGGCCGAAGCCTTCCTCAAGAAAGAGCAGGGTGCCAAGATCATCCACGACCCGCGCCTGACCTGGAACACCATCGACATTTGCCAGCAAAACGGCGGCCAGGCCATCCAGAGCAAAACCGGCCATGCCTTCATCAAGGAGCGCATGCGCAAGGAAAACGCCATCTACGGCGGCGAAATGAGTGCCCACCACTATTTCCGCGACTTCGCTTATTGCGACAGCGGCATGATCCCCTGGCTGCTGGTTGCTGAACTGATGAGCACCCAAGGTAAGAAACTTTCCGAGCTGGTCGGTGCGCGCATGGCCGCCTACCCGTGCAGTGGTGAGATCAACTACACCGTGAGTGATGCCAGGGCCGTGCTACAGGCAGTCAAGGCCCACTATGCCAGCGAGAACCCCACGGAAGACACCACCGACGGCCTCAGCCTGGAATTCGCCGAGTGGCGCATGAACGTGCGTTCGTCCAACACCGAGCCCTTACTGCGCCTGAACATCGAATCCCGCGCCAACCCCGCACTGGTGGCCGAGCAGGTCAAAACCATCGAAAGCATCATCGGCGCTTAATGTGAGGCACGCTCACATGCCGACTTTTGTAGGGACGAATTCATTCGCCTGGCACATTGCCTTCCGATGACTGCGGGGGGGGCGACAAACGTCAATAGCTTCCTTCCGCGTGGAAACCTGGCCCGCGCCGCACTGCGTCGTTACGCGGTTTCCACGGTGTAGACGCCGAAGCGTCGAAGGCTGCATTCCCACCCGGAGCGCACACTTACGTATCGGCTTTTGCAGGGGCGAATTCATTCGCCTGGCACATTGCCTTCCGATTACTGCGGGGTTGCGACAAACTTCATTAGATTCAATAGCTCCCACCTTCCGCGTGGAAGCCTGGCCCGCGCTGCACTGCGTCGCTACGCGGGTTCCACGGTAGACGCTGAAGCGTCGAAGGCTGCATTCCCACCCGGAGCGTAGGACGATCAATAAAGACATCGGCGTAGGGTAGGCACACTTACGTATCGGCTCTTGTAGGGGCGAATTCATTCGCCTGGCACACTGCCTTCCGATGACGGCGGGGTTGCGACAAACTTCATTAGATTCAATAGCTCCCACCTTCCGCGTGGAAGCCTGGCCCGCGCTGCACTGCGTCGCTACGCGGATTCCACGGTAGACGCTGAAGCGTCGAAGGCTGCATTTCCACACGGAGCGTGGGACGATCAATAAGGACATCGGCGTAGGGTAAGCACACTTACGTATCGGCGTTTGTAGGGGCGAATTCATTCGCCTGGCACATCGCCTTCCGATTACTGCGGGGTTGCGACAAACTAAATAGATCCCACGCTCCGGCGTAAATGCCTGGCCCTATGCTCTGGCGTAGACGCTAGAGCACCCGGTGCACATTGCTACACAGCGTGGGAACGATCAGCCTTTGCTACTTAAACAAACTCTGGACAGTACAAAAACACATGAAAATTCTCGTCACTGGCGGCGCCGGCTTCATCGGTTCGGCGGTCATCCGTCACATCATTCGCAACACCGCCGACAGCGTGGTCAACCTCGACAAACTCACCTACGCCGGCAACCTCGAATCCCTGGCTGAAATCAGCGACAGCGAGCGCTACGCCTTCGAACACGTCGACATCTGCAACCGTGCGGAACTCGACCGCGTCTTCCGTGAGCACCAGCCTGACGCCGTGATGCACCTGGCCGCAGAGTCGCACGTTGACCGCTCCATCGACGGCCCGGCCGCCTTTATCGAAACCAACATCGTCGGCACTTACTGCCTACTGGAAGCCTCCCGCCAGTACTGGCTAGGCCTGGACGAGACGCGCAAGGCCGCCTTCCGCTTCCACCACATTTCCACCGACGAAGTGTATGGCGACCTGGAAGGCCCCGAAGACCTGTTTACCGAAACAACATCCTACGCGCCCAGCTCCCCTTACTCGGCGAGCAAAGCCAGCTCCGACCACCTGGTCCGTGCCTGGCGCCGTACCTACGGCATGCCGACCCTGATCACCAACTGCTCGAACAACTACGGCCCGTACCACTTCCCTGAAAAGCTCATCCCGTTGATTATCCTGAACGCCCTGGAAGGCAAACCGCTGCCGATTTACGGCAAGGGCGATCAAGTGCGTGACTGGCTGTACGTCGAAGACCACGCTCGCGCCCTGTACAAAGTGGTAACCGAAGGCGAAGTGGGCGAGACCTACAACATCGGCGGCCACAACGAAAAACAGAACATCGAAGTCGTCCATACCCTCTGCGAACTGCTCGACGAACTCCGCCCTGTATCCAGCAATGCCAAAATTTGTGGGAGCGACGCCCCCGTCGCGAATCAGGCCGCAGGCCTGGCAATGAGCTCCTACAAAGATCTCATTACCCACGTCCAAGACCGCCCCGGCCACGACCTGCGCTACGCCATCGATGCTAGCAAGATCCAGCGCGAACTCGGCTGGACCCCCGAAGAAACCTTCGAATCGGGCATCCGCAAAACTGTCGAGTGGTACCTGAACAACCCCGACTGGGTCGCCCATGTAAAAAGCGGCGCCTACCAGCAATGGCTGGACAAAAACTACAGCGCTCGAACCACCGCGTGAAAACAACTCGCCGGCAGGCGTTAGATGTAGGGGCGAATTTATTCGCCTGGCATCAAGCCTTCCGGCACTACGCAGCTGCGACAAACAACATTGGCTCAAAATCTATAGGAGCGGACTCGTCCGCGATCAAAGCCACTCGGAGCTGCAGCTTCACGGTTGACAAAGAAAGCTAAAAAAACCGCTGCCCTGGACGTTAACCTCGTAGGGGCGAATTTATTCGCCTGGCTGCGCACCTTCTGTCAGCTGCGGAGGTACGACAAACCCCAAGCCTGATGCGCTCAATGTTTGTCGCAACCACCCAGAGTAGCTAGCCAATAAAAACCTGTGGGAGCGAGAGTTCCGAACAGCGCCAAGGAAATCCACACAACATGAAAATCCTCCTCCTCGGCAAAAACGGCCAGGTCGGCTGGGAGCTACAACGCGCCCTCCAACCCCTGGGCCAGGTCATCGCCCTGGACAGGGCAGGGGAATGCGGCCTGGTCGGCAACCTTGGCGATCTACCTGGCTTACGTCGCACCCTCTGCGACCTGAAGCCCGACATAGTGGTAAACGCCGCTGCCTACACCGCCGTAGACAAAGCCGAAAGCGAACCCGCCCTCGCCCGACGCATCAATGCCGAGGCCCCGGCAATACTCGCCGAATGCATGCAAAAACTGGGCGGCTGGCTGGTGCATTACTCCACCGACTACGTGTTTGACGGCAGCGGCCAACAACCCTGGCGCGAAGACCAACCCACCGCACCGCTTAACGTTTACGGACAAACCAAACGTGAAGGCGAACAGGCCATCCAGGCCAGCGACTGCAAACACCTGATCTTTCGCACCAGCTGGGTCTACGCCGCGCGCGGTAACAACTTTGCCAAGACCATGCTGCGCCTGGCTGCCGAACGTGAACAGCTCAAGATCATCGACGATCAGGTAGGCGCACCCACCAGCGCGGAACTGATTGCCGACATCACCGCTCACTGCTTGCGCACGGCCCGTAATAAACCGGTCAGTGGTATCTATCACCTGGCCGCCGCTGGCGAAGTCTCCTGGCACGGCTATGCAAACTTCGTGATTGAGCAGGCGCGCCAAGCCGGACAAGAGCTCGCGGTGCGAAAAATCGCTGCGATTACCACAGCCGATTACCCAACCCCGGCCCAACGCCCGCTGAATTCACGGCTCGACTGTAGTAAATTGCGCGACACTTTTGGCCTGCATCTGCCTGATTGGCAAAACGGTGTAGTACGTCTGCTATTGGAAACTCAAGGATTTTCAAGTTGAATCGCAAAGGCATAATTCTCGCGGGTGGCTCCGGCACCCGTTTGCACCCCATCACCCTTGGGGTTTCCAAGCAACTGCTACCCATCTATGACAAACCAATGATCTATTACCCGCTGTCGGTGCTAATGCTGGCGGGTATTCGCGAGATCTTGGTTATCAGCACACCGGAAGATTTGCCGGCCTATCGCAAATTGTTAGGCGATGGTAGCCAGTTCGGTATTCAGCTGAGCTTCGCTGAGCAACCCTCACCGGATGGCCTGGCCCAAGCCTTTATCATTGGCGAGGAATTTGTTGGCAACGATAATTGTTGCCTGATCCTCGGCGACAACATTTTTTACGGCCAGCACTTCACCGAAAAACTGCAGGCCGCCGCTTCACGTACGCAGGGCGCAACTGTTTTTGGCTATCACGTGTCCGACCCCGAGCGCTTTGGCGTAGTGGAATTCGATAAGCAGGGACGCGCCATCAGCATCGAAGAAAAACCGCAAAAGCCGAAATCCAGCTACGCGGTGACCGGCCTGTATTTCTACGATAATCGGGTCGTTGATATCGCCAAATCCATCCAGCCATCCCCGCGCGGTGAGCTTGAAATCACCGACATCAACCGTGCCTACTTGGAAGAGCAGAGCCTGAATGTGGAAATGCTTGGTCGCGGGTTCGCCTGGCTGGACACCGGCACCCACGAGTCGCTGCTCGATGCCGGTCAGTTCGTACACACCATCGAAAAGCGCCAGGGCTTCAAAGTTGCCTGTCTGGAAGAGATTGCTTTTCATAACGGCTGGATTAGTGCTGAACAGCTCAAGGCACAGGGCGAGTACTTGCAGAAGACTGGCTATGGCCAATACCTATTGGCGTTGCTGAAAGAATCCCACCCATGAAACTGATTCAAACCGCTATTCCTGACGTCGTGCTGATCGAACCCACCGTCTATGAAGACGAGCGTGGCTGGTTCATGGAAAGCTTTAACGAACAGCGCTTCCACGCCGAATTGCAAAAGCTCGGCCTGCCCATCCCGCGCCCCTTTGTTCAGGACAACCATTCCTGCTCTGCGAAAGGCGTACTGCGTGGCCTGCATTTCCAGCGTGATCCCCATGCCCAGGGCAAATTGGTCCGCGTTGTGAACGGCGCAGCATTCGATGTGGCGGTAGACATTCGTCCAGACTCGCCAACGTTTGGTAAGTGGGTTGGGGTAGAACTCAGTGCGGTCAACAAGCTCATGCTGTGGATTCCGGAAGGCTTCGCCCATGGCTTTCTAGCCTTGGAAGACGGTACCGAGTTTTTGTACAAGACGACGGACTACTACGCGAAAGAGTGCGAGGGAGCGATTCACTGGGATGATTTAAGTCTGAGCATTGATTGGCCGAAAGATATTCAAATCCTCACGTCTGAAAAAGACCAGCAGGCGGATTTACTGAATACGGTCACGTTTGGACGTCTGTAAGTTTTTATTTGGAGTTTTCGTGAAGACATTGTGTGTGTTTGGCACTCGCCCAGAGGCGATCAAAATGGCGCCACTAGTTCTGGCGTTGGCCGCTGACAAGCGTTTCGAAGCGAAGGTCTGCGTTACCGGCCAGCACCGTGAGATGTTGGATCAGGTTCTGGGTCTTTTTGGTATCGAACCGGATTTCGATTTGAACGTTATGAAGCCCGGCCAAGACTTAACTGATGTGACCACATCAATCCTGCAGGGCATGAAATGCGTCTTTGAAGAGTTTAAGCCGGATATAGTGCTGGTTCATGGCGATACTGCCACAACCTTTGCGGCCAGTTTGGCGGCCTACTACCAGCAAATCCCTGTTGCCCACGTGGAAGCGGGCTTGCGCACTGGGAACATTTACTCCCCTTGGCCAGAAGAGGCCAACCGCAAGTTGACTGGTGCCCTAGCCAATCTGCATTTGGCTCCAACAGAAATGTCCCAAGCTAACTTGCTACGTGAAGGTATTGACCCAAAGAGCATCGTCGTGACCGGCAATACAGTGATTGATGCACTGCTAGATGTCGTCAAACGGCTTGATCAAGACGAGGATCTCAAAGCCAAGGCCGCCGCACCCTCCGACTTCCTAGACCCAAACCGAAAATTAATTCTGGTGACCGGTCACCGCCGAGAAAGCTTCGGCGGGGGCTTCGAGCGTATCTGCCAGGCTCTAATGGAAGTTGCCAAGCAACATCCTGCGGTGGATATTGTCTATCCCGTTCACCTCAACCCTAATGTCCGTGAGCCTGTAAATCGTCTTTTGGCAGGCATTGAAAACATACATTTGATTGAGCCGCTTGATTATTTGCCTTTCGTTTATCTAATGAGCCGCTCGCATATTATCCTTACAGACTCAGGTGGGATTCAGGAAGAAGCGCCCTCGCTAGGCAAACCGGTACTGGTGATGCGAGATACCACCGAGCGACCGGAAGCCGTTGCCGCAGGCACGGTAAAACTGGTTGGCACTGAAGCTGCCAGTATCGTTCGAGAGTTAAACCGTCTATTGGTTGATCCGATGGCCTACCAGAACATGAGCTATGCCCATAACCCGTACGGAGATGGGGAAGCTTGCAAGCACATCCTGGCGGCATTGCTAGCCATACAGTAAAGATTAAGTATCAAGGTGCCATTGGCCCTATAGAGATCTGGTATAGGCAAGCGTGTCCTAAGTGCACATCTACTTCAGTATTTCAGTTTCGAGTAAAGATCATCATGTCGTTTCAAACTATCTCCGTCATAGGTCTCGGTTACATTGGGCTTCCTACCGCAGCAGTATTTGCCTCGCGTAAGAAAAAAGTTATTGGCGTTGACGTAAATCCCAAGGCCGTAGCGACCATAAATCAGGGGAAAATACATATTGTTGAGCCGGACCTGGATATCGTGGTACATGCTGCCGTAACTGAGGGCTACCTGCGAGCAACGACGACACCTGAGCCTGCCGATGCATTTTTAGTGGCAGTACCGACCCCTTTCAAGAGCGACCATGAACCAGATCTTGGTTATATTGAATCGGCCAGTAAGGCTATTGCCCCAGTATTGAAGAAAGGTGACTTAGTCATTTTGGAGTCCACCTCCCCTGTCGGTGCAACCGAACAAATGTCTGCCTGGATGGCTGAAGTTCGACCTGACCTGACTTTTCCACAGACACATGGCGAAGAGTCAGATATTCGAGTTGCACACTGCCCGGAGCGGGTGTTGCCGGGACATGTGCTGCGCGAGCTTGTTCAAAATGATCGAGTAATAGGCGGCATGACCCCGAGGTGCTCGGCGGCGGCTGCAAGTTTGTATAAGGTTTTTGTTGAAGGCGATTGCGTGGTCACAAACGCCCGTACGGCAGAAATGTGCAAGCTAACAGAAAATAGTTTCCGAGATACCAACATTGCTTTCGCCAATGAGCTGTCAATTATCTGTGACAAGTTAGACATCAACGTCTGGGAATTGATTCGCTTAGCCAATCGACACCCGCGCGTCAATATCCTTCAGCCTGGCCCAGGCGTCGGTGGTCACTGCATTGCTGTGGATCCGTGGTTCATTGTGAGCAAGGCGCCGGCTGAAGCCCGATTGATTCGAGCTGCACGTGAGGTTAACGACAGCAAGCCGGAGTGGGTATTGGAAAAAACCAAATTGGCGGTTGGCGAGTTTCTCTTGGCCAATCCGCTCAAGACTGCCCGCGATGTGACCATCGCCTGTCTGGGGCTGGCATTCAAGCCGGATATCGATGATTTGCGTGAGAGCCCGGCGGTTGCCATTACTCAGAAAATTCTCGCGACTCATCCAGGCCCTGTACTCGCAGTGGAGCCGAATATTGACGCATTATCAGGGCAATTGGCCGGGAGGCTCAGGCTTGAGGTCATCGATGCAGCTCTTGCCGTAGCCGACGTGATTGTGTTGCTGGTAGATCATAAGTCGTTCAAGACAATTCCGAGGAGTATTCTGACCACTCACAAAGTCGTCGACACCCGGGGTATTTGGTCAGCCTGCTAATTTTTTATCAGTGGCGCCAATATTGGCTAACCGGTAAAACTTTGATGGCTGTCGGACCCTAGGTCAAGAAACTACTTTAATTTTAGCAAAGCGTTGTGTGAGTGATGACGGCAGTCAACCCTGTGGTGATAGCAATAACCTTGGCCTTAGCCCTGCTAGTAGCCTCGAAGTTGTTTAGATATGGCGGTGGGAAACTTCAACCCGCAGGCAGCGGACGTTACTTAGCCTTAGATGGACTGCGTGGCTATTTAGCCTTTTTTGTTTTTCTTCACCATTCATGTATCTGGTACTTCTATCTGAAAACTGGCCGCTGGGAGCTGCCACCCTCTAATCTATTAGTAATGCTGGGCCAGGGAAGTGTTGCGCTATTCTTCATGGTGACCAGCTTTCTGTTTACTACCAAAGTGCTGAACAGCAAGGTGCATCGGATCGACTGGTTTCAGTTGTACCTTTCGCGTGTCGCAAGATTATTCCCCTTGTACATGCTAACCGTGGGTATGCTTCTTTTATTTGTGGCCATTCGCTCGAACTGGACACTTTCGGTGTCACTGGAAAGTCTGATTGATTCGGTATTCAAATGGCTCGCTTTCACGATCAACGGCAAACCGGATATAAATGGCATACAGAACACCTCGATTATGGTAGCCAGTGTCACGTGGTCGCTGCCCTTCGAATGGTTTTTCTATCTGTGCTTGCCTCTACTTGCGGTGTGCTTAAGCGGGCACGTTTCACTGCGAGGCGTAGTATTTTCTTGTTTTGCTCTATATTTGATGTTCGGGGTATGGACACCTAAGATGATCGTGTTGAGCAGCTTCTTGGGGGGGATGCTGGCAGCAGTTATCTGCCGCTATGAACCGTTGAAAAAATTGCTTGCTGATAGGTGGTTCTCCTTCGTTGCATTGGCCCTATTGCTCGTTGTTATTCAGTTACCCTCGGCCTATGATTCGCTCGCATTAGTGCTGCTTTCTCTTGTTTTTATAATCGTCGCCGCTGGGAACCGGCTGTTTGGTGTACTGGATAATTCCGCTGCCCGCTGGATGGGCGAGCTGTCCTACGGAATTTATCTTTTGCATGGCCTGGTTCTTTTTTTCATTATCCATTTTGTCCTGGGTCTTGACGTGGTCAGTGAGCTCGCGCCGCTGGCGTTCTGGTCAGTGATTTGCTTGATCACGCCTTTAGTGTTAATAGCTGCGCACCTTGCACATCTAGGAGTTGAACGACCGGCGATGAGCTGGATAAAGCGGCGCTCCAGAGGGCGGGCAGGGGCGTCGGGCAAGTTCAATCAGGCGCTGTGAAAGTGTAGGAGAAGAACGGCGCAGTAGCTGAGTTAAATGGGAATGATGTGAAGGATACTGATGAGGTTTAACGCGAGTGTAATCAATGGTTTATCCCTGATGGCAATACAGGGGGCAAATGCCTTGTTCCCCTTGTTGGTTTTTCCTTTTTTACTGGGCATGTTAGGCAAGGAATCATTCGCCGAGCTGGTGGTGGCAGAAGCCCTTGCATTCTATGTTTTGACAGTGTGCTTGTACAGTTTCGATACAAGTGGCGTGCAGTTGATAATCGAGGCCCGAAAACAGGCGGGGAGTTTGGCGGAAGCAACATGTTTATTTAATATTCTCGGTGCGCGAATCGCGCTTTTTTTGGTTTCGGCCCTACCATTGGCTGGCATTTACCACTTGTTTGCCGATGGCAGCGTGGCGGTTCTACTCGTATGGTTGTGTTTCGTATTAGGGATGATTTTTCAGTGTAACTACTATTTTCAAGCGATCGAAAGTAACTGGCTGTTAGCCGTTTTTGTTCTGTTTTCACGCTGTTGTGCGGTCTTGGCTGTCTATTTGCTAGTTGATGGCAAAGCGGACCTTATGCTGGCGTCGATGATCTTGGCCGGTAGTTACTTGTTCTCTGGCATCGCCGCATTAACCACGCTGTTGAGCCGCTTCGGCCTGCGTGGTGTACGGTCGGCCACTGCAAAGGCAATGTTTTCTATGCTCAGCGAAGGGCGGCACCTGTTTCTGGGTAACGTCTCAGTTACGCTCTTCCGAGGAGCAAATATTCTAATACTGGCAGGAGTCTCAAGCAGCGCTGCGGTTTCCGCCTATGCTCTAGCTGAGAAGGTGATAAAAAGTATTCAGGCATTAGCGCGCCCTTTGAGCCAACTTTTTATGCCGAAAGCTTTGAAAGCGTGGTCATTGTTAAGTATAGAGCGAAAAACCAAATTGCAAGCGTTTAATCTAATCTGGAAAAATACACGCATACAAGTTTATCTGATGCTGGTGGTATTGCCGGTTGGGGTACTATTAATTTATCTCGGCCAAAACTTCGGCTTGATGCCGGGCTTTAACGGCGACGTAACTATGCTTATTGCATTGATGGCGCCAGCCGTAATCTTTGGTGTTGCAAACTCCATGTTTGGGGTTGTCGGGTTAAGTATGATAGGTGAGCAGTCTTATTATGCCTCTGCAGTTTTAATGGTGGGGGTGTTGATTTTTTGCTTCTCGCTAGTAGTATCACATTTTTTTGCAGCCTTTGGGGCAGCAACTTCTTACGTTTTGGCGGAAATGTTGCTGTTAATGTCATTTATTTCGAGATATCAGTGGAAATTCGTGCGTGGATGATTTCTGGTTAATCAAGATAGTCAATTTTTTGCTATCTTCCCTTTTGTTATTAGGTGCTTGGTGTGCGAGGAAGGTAGTTGGGGTATGGTTGAATCCAGCTTCAATTTTTTTCCTCTTCTGGTTTTTTTATACGTCATTTCCTCTTTTAGTAGCCTTTGAGGCACCAGTTAGTCCCTGGGCAATTGCATATATATTGTCATTTTCTTTTGCTTTTTCTATATCTTGTTTTTTGTTTCGTTGGCCTGTGGCATTTTCTATAAATGAAAGTAAGCCGGCAGCGGAATATTATTTTGATAGGCCACTTATTGTCACTGCCTTTTATGCAGTGGCGGGCTTTGCGATGCTAATGGTTTTTTTGGGGGTGCTACAGCAGGGAATTTCGATCACCCAGATACTTACGAATCCAATCGGTGTAGGTGGGGCTTATGCTAGTAAGCGATACTCAGGCGAAATTGTTGCAAGCATATATTCACAGCTTGGGTTGCAGTGCTGTTATTACACTGCAGTGCTAGGGGGGCTAGTGTATGGTTCACGTGGGAAGAAAAAATTTAGCATCCTCATGCTTTCCTTTCTTCCGGCTTTACTTGTAATGTTCATGCAAAGCGCAAAAGGTTTATTTTTCTTTTCGGTATTTCTTTTTCTTGGCGGGGTTTTGGTTACCAGGATTTATAATAAAAACTTTACACTAATTGACCGTGCTGGGATTCGTGCTTTGTTTTTTTATGGGGTTTTAGCATTGCCTTTGATTATTGCATCTTTTTTATCAAGAGGTATTTATCAGCTGGATGACGCTTCTCTTATATTTGATCGCTTGAGATATTATTTGGTGACTTATTCTTCGGTTCATCTGCCAGCATTTTCGGACTGGTTTTCAGAGCGTTATTTTCATGATTCGTTGGTGAGCTACAGCCAAGATGCGTTTACTATAGGCTTTTATACCTTTATGTCATTCTTTCAACTCTTAGGAGATGATCGTTTTGTCCCGATGGGTGTCTATAGTGAAAGTTATGAGTATGGTGCTTTTATTAGGGGTAATCTTTATACGATATTCCGAGGGGTTATAACTGATTTTACCCTGCCTGGAAGTTTGCTGTTTGCATTTGTGTTAGGGGGTGTTTGTAATCTTGGGTATTGGCGCCTTTTATGTCGCCGCAATAGCGCTTTCGCTGTCGTTTTTTTTATTTATTTTATTGCTATGGTTTATCAAACTTACATAATTAGTTCGCTTACATGGCTGACGATTCCTTTCGTTTTTTTAGTTCAATGGGTTTTCATGTTTTTCTTAATGAAGGTCAGAACTTGATTGAGGTTTAAATGAAGATTTGCCTGGTTCCGGTTTGTTATAATGCCTACAATGATGCCTTGCGCTTTCTTCAATCTGTCGATCGTGCATATAGGGCGTGTCCAAACTTAATTCTTGATGTGGTTTTGGCTGATAATTCCACAATTCTGCCTGAGCAAGATGTCTCTTCATGGCAGTTTGGGTACTCATTCCAATGCCTAAAGAACGGAAACGTCGGCTATTATCCTGCGTTCAATAAGGCTCTCGCAAGTTTGCATAATGGAGTCGAAGATTATGATTTTGTTGTGGTGTGTAACGTAGATTTGATCGTGGCTGATGATTTTTTTTCAGCTTTAATGGCTTATCCTGTTGCTAGTGAAACAGGATTAATTGCGCCTAGTATCATTTCCGATAAAGATGGGCGTGATCTTAACCCTAAAATTATACGCCGCCCCAGTGTGCGTAAAATAAAGTTTATGCGATATATATGCTCTAGTGTTACTTTCTTCCGCTGGTACCAAAAGCTGGCACGTATGCGGGAGTATGCACGCTCCCGAGTTCAGCGGCGTGCTCGTGTGTCTTCTAACAAGCTTGAGCGCTCACATAAAAAACTAATGTATGGGGCTCATGGTTCGTTCATGATTTTCAGTAGGAATTATTTTGCAAATGGTGGGAGTGTTGCTTATCCGCGTTTTTTATTTGGTGAAGAGGTTTTTGTTGCGGAGCAGTTGCGCATGCATGGTTTGAATATTGAGCATGTTCCGAGTGTGCGTATTTTTGATAAAGAGCATGCATCAACATCGCAGGCAAATTTTGCTTTCATTTGTGCCGAGAACAAAAAGTCATACGATTACTTGTATTCTAATTTCTATAATAAAAAGATTATTTAATGGCATGCTTTTCTTGTCGCTCCGCTCCGATGCGGCTGCGTAGTTGTTTGAATAATATGCGGGCTGGCTGCGACTTAACTTAATTGAATTGATGAGCTAACAATTTTTTGATTGTTTACATAGAGGTTGTAATGAAGCAGATTCTTCAAGATATGGCTAAAGGTGGCACCAGTCTGGTAGTTTCTCCTGCGCCGCAGGTATCTCGTGGGCATATAGTTGTGAATAGTTCTGTTTCGCTGATTTCAGCAGGTACAGAGCGCATGCTGGTCAGCTTTGGCAAGGCATCCTATCTGGACAAAGCGCGCCAACAGCCTGAAAAAGTCAAAATGGTGTTAGAGAAAGTTAAGACCGATGGCTTGGTAACTACTATAGAAGCTGTTAAGTCTAAACTTAACCAACCGCTCCCCTTGGGCTATTGCAACGTCGGCGTAGTTGCGGAGATTGGGTCGTGTGTAGAGGGTTTCAAAGTTGGTGATCGGGTGGTCTCCAATGGCCCTCACGCCGATGTGGTGAAGGTTCCCAAAAACCTCTGTGCACGAATTCCCGATAACGTTAACGATGAATCTGCTGCCTTTGTCGTGGTGGCAAGTATTGGCCTGCAGGGTGTTCGGTTGGCTCAGCCGACACTTGGCGAAGCCTTTGTTGTCACAGGTGTTGGACTCATTGGTTTGCTTACCGTGCAGTTATTGCGAGCGCACGGTTGCCGGGTACTAGCGATTGACTTTGATGATACAAAACTTGAGCTCGCCCGCCAGTATGGCGCGCAGATCTGCAACCCAGGCAAGGGAGAAGACCCTGTCGCTGCTGGTATGGCATTCAGTCGTGGTCATGGCGTCGATGGCGTGATCATTACAGCTTCTACCCAATCCAGTGATCCGGTAACCCAAGCTGCACGGATGAGTCGCAAGCGTGGCAGGATCATTTTGGTTGGTGTAACTGGTCTGGAACTCAACCGAGCCGATTTCTATGAAAAAGAACTAACTTTTCAAGTGTCTTGCTCCTATGGGCCTGGGCGTTACGACCCTAAATACGAAGAACAGGGTCAGGACTATCCGCTGGGCTATGTGCGTTGGACGGAACAAAGAAATTTCGAAGCTGTGCTGGACATGCTCGAAAGTGGCCAGTTGGATGTTAAGCCACTTATTACTCATCGTTTTGCATTTGAAAATGCTCCTCAGGCTTATGACACATTGACTGAAGGAAATTCCGGTCTTGGGATGCTGCTGTTATACAAGTCAGATATTGCTGAGCGAGGAGTTCGTCAGGTCTCGCTATCTACACAAGCGACTTTCAATGCTCAGCGTCCAGTCATGGGATTTGTTGGGGCCGGAAACTATGCTTCGCGGATACTTATTCCAGCCTTTAAGACCGCTGGCGCTCAGTGCCACACGATTGTCACTTCGGGGGGGATCAACGGTGTAATCCACGGTGAAAAGGCTGGGTTTTCTCTAGCATCCACCGACATAGATAGAATGCTGGCTGAGCCGGCAATAAATACCGTCGCAATTGTGACCCGTCACGACAGCCATGCACGCTTCGTTTCTAAAGGGTTGCAAGCTGGCAAGAACATCTTTGTCGAAAAGCCATTGGCAATTACTCAGGCCGAATTGGATGAGGTTCAGGCTGCCTACCAAGCTGTCCACCAAAATGGTAGCGGGCCACAATTGATGGTCGGCTTCAATCGTCGCTTTGCACCGCAGATACAGAAGATGAAGAGCCTGCTGGCAGCGGTTAAAGAACCCAAATCTTTCATCATGACCATGAACGCCGGTGCGATTTCAGCTAGCCATTGGACCCAAGATCCGGCTATTGGAGGCGGTAGGATCATTGGTGAGGCATGCCACTTTATTGATCTGATGCGATATCTGGCCGATTGCCGGATTGTTTCTGTCCAGGCAAGACGCATGGGGAATACCCCAGCTGTGGAGGTTTCAGAGGACAAGGCGTCCATCACTCTGGGTTTTGAAGACGGCTCATTTGGCACGATCTTCTATTTGGCAAACGGCGCCGGCAGCTTCCCTAAAGAGCGAGTCGAGGTATTCACTGCAGGTCGGGTATTGCAACTGGACAATTTCCGAAAACTTAAAGGTTATGGTTGGCCTGGTTTCAGCAAGCTGAACTTGTGGAGGCAGGACAAGGGCCAAAAAGCGTGCGCTGCCGCGTTTCTCGGGTCGATCGAGAAGGGGGGGGGATCACCTATTCCGTACGAGGAGATCATTGAGGTTGCGCGGGTTTCGATAGAAGTAGCCGATATTCTGCGTAACCAGGAAGGTTGATCTGTAATATGGGCGTTCGCAACATAAGCTTGCTATTCCATACGGTGCGGAACCTTAAGGTTAAACAGATTTATTTCCGTTTATATTATCGTTTAACAAAAGTTCAATTAAGATCGGATCGAGATATAGGTCTACGACCTTGGCCAAATATATGGTCTTCACCACGGTGGTGTAAACGATCCACCTCTGACGCTGTAGCGTTCAATTTTTTGGGCGTTACAGGTACGGTGCACTGCCAAAAAGACTGGCAATCTGATCGGCACAGCAAGCTATGGCTTTATAATCTGCACTATCTTAACGATTTAGATGCGGAGGATATTGAAGGCTTTCCTGGCCTAGCAGATAGGCTAATCACGAGTTGGATAGAGGCTAACCCACCTTTGTCTGGCAATGGGTGGGAGCCTTATCCGATATCATTGCGTATAGTTAATCTAGTTAAGTGGTTCGCACGAGGCAATAAATGTTGCTTTCAAGTTCAAAGCAGTTTGGCAGCACAAACAGATGCTTTATCGCAGCAAATTGAGTATCACATTCTTGGAAACCATCTGTTCGCCAACGGTAAGGCTTTGGTTTTCGCTGGTGCATTTCTCTCCGGCTCTGCGAGCAATGAGTGGCTTTCCAAAGGGCTGCGGATCCTGGATAAGGAGATTCCAGAGCAGTTTCTAGCCGATGGTGCGCATTTTGAGTTATCCCCGATGTACCACGCGACTTTACTTTGGGATATGTGTGATCTTATAAATCTCGCTCAGCGCTCTGATTTGCCTCCCCTAAAACTGCGTTTGACCCAATGGCAGGATGTTGTATCGCGCGGCTTGAATTGGTTGCTCAGTATGCTGCACCCAGATGGCCGTATTCCTTTTTTTAATGATGCTGCTTTTGGAATCGCGCCCACATATGAGCAACTAAAAGCTTACGCAGGACTGCTTGGTGTTTTTGGTGCTGTGGACGATTTGCCCATGGCGCAACTGAACGCATCTAGTGGTTATGCTGTTGTCGTTCCGGATGAACTTTCTAAAGCAATACTTGACCTTGCTGAAGTGGGGCCCAAATATCAGCCAGGACATGCACACGCTGATACTCTGAGTTTTGAATTGAGTTTGTTTGGCCAACGCTTTTTAGTTAATTCAGGCACTTCGCAATATGGCGAGGATAACGAGAGACAACGTCAGCGCAGCACTTCAGCACATAATACAGTTGAAGTGGCTGGGGTGAATTCGTCGGAGGTCTGGGGTGGTTTTCGTGTGGCGCGTAGGGCGCGGGCTAATATTGAGTCGTTCGATGAGCAGTCAGGCGTTGTCATAATAAGAGCTAGTCATAATGGTTATCAGAGGCTCAAAGGTAAGCATTTACACAGGCGCACTTGGAAGTTTTCAGTCTTATCTATGGAAATAACGGATGAAGTGACCGGCAGTGAAGTTTTGGCCGTGTCACGCCTGTATGTCCATCCTGATGTAAAGCTTTCTTTATATGACTCATGTGTTCTAGCAGAGTTAGTGGGCGGTCATAGAGTTGCAATAGAGATTGCTGGTTCAGACGAAATTCGATTGGCTTCCTCAACTTGGCATCCAGAGTTTGGTCTCTCTTTGCCAAACCAGTGCATTGAGGCTTTTTTCACTGGTAAGTTGATAACGCGTGTTAGTTGGACTGTTTGATAAGGCTTTCTCTAGAAGTGCAAGCTCAGTGTGTTTGGCTTTTCCAAAGCTAGTGCTCTCGTGCTAATGCTTAGGTGATAGTAAGATGCATATGTTTTTCGGTAGAAAAAAAATAGTTATCGTCAGTAGTTGGCCTGTAACCGAGCCGGTATTACGTAATCGTATCACGCCTTTTTTCAAGTTATTGCTGACGGCCGGCTATGACGTGTGTTTGGTTTGTCCAAAAAATGATGGAAACAAAAGACAGTTGCATCCGGATGTTCAGCTGCATGAAGTGCCAGTAAAGCTTGGTAAGTCTAAAGGTTTTTTCTGTCGAGCTATCCGTGAAATGCGAGATGCACTTTTGCTGCTGAAACATGCTAAAAGCTTGCAGGCGGATATATGGCTGCTGACTATACCGTCCATGTTTATCGCCTTCCTGGCCCCATCTTCTTTGAAAGGGCGTAAGGTTGTTTTAGATATTCGCGATCTCACTTGGGAATACCTTTCGGATGATAAGGTGCTTCAAAAAGCAAGTAAAAAGTTTTTTCGGTTAGCTTTTGGTTATAGCTTAAATTTCTTTCGGGTGGTTTCAGTTACTAATACCACTGAGCTCAATTATGTGCGCGAAATGTCGCGTGCAAATGTTGCCCCTGTACTAGTTAGCAATGGTATAACGCATGGGCAATTTGAAAGTTTGGCTGGACTGGAAGCCAATCAGACGAATTCGGTGACCGTAGCCTACATTGGTAACGTTGGCTTAGCTCAGCGCATGGATACATTGGTTAAGGCAGCTAAGCAGTTACCTGATGTTGACTTTAAAATAATTGGTGATGGCACCGATTTTGATCGGATTAGTAAGCTCGTAGCTGGCCAAAAAGCAGAAAATGTTCTGATGACAGGGCGAGTATCTTGGGAAGAAGTACGAGAGCAGTACAATAGAGTAGATATTCTGTACGCGCAACTTGCACCAGAGTACTCCGGCGCTATGCCCTCCAAATTATACGAATACCTCGCTACGGGTAAATATGTCATCTACGGGGGGCAAGGCCAGGCTGCAGAGATACTGGAAGGCTTCGATCATCATCAGTTGATCCCCCCCTGTGATGTACAGGCACTTGTTTCGGCAATCAAGGCTTATGTCAGTGGCTCCAGTAAGCAAGGGCTTAGCCAGAAAAACAGAGAAAAAATAAGAGCGCAATACATTCGCGAAGATGCAGCTGAAAAACTGGTTGAGCGGATTAACAAGGTTGCACTTGCGGATTAAGAAGAAAATAAAGTGATTCGAATGAATTTTCGGTATAGTTATTTCTTTTGATATTAGAGCTATGCCTCGTCTTGTTTCCTAAGCACTCATATAGCGGAATGTCAAATAGGCCATAAAATTCAATGACCAAAATTATACTGACCGGAGCCAACGGTTTCGTCGGCTCACGTTTATTCTCGCAGCTTGAGCATCATCCTAAATTTCAGGTGGTCGGGTTGTGCCGACGAGTGCCACAGGGCGTAAGCGGCTCGACGTTGCATGCAGTTGGGGATCTGCAACAGGCTGATCTCTCTACCTTTTTAACGGGAGTAGATGTTTTTATCCACTCTGCCGCCCGCGCCCATATCATGCGGGACGAGGTGGCTGATCCCTTGGCTGAGTACCACCGCGTCAATGTCGAAGGCACGCTGAGTCTGGCACGCCAGGCTGTTGCCGCCGGGGTAAAGCGCTTCATCTTCATTAGCTCCATCGGTGTCAACGGCAATATCAATACTCGTCCATTTATTGCAGATGACCAGCCCAATCCTGCTGAACCTTATGCTCAGTCCAAATGGGAGGCGGAGCAGTGCTTGACGCAGTTGGCTGCCGAGACGGGCATGGAGCTGGTGATCATCCGTCCGCCGCTGGTTTACGGGCCTTTCGCGCCCGGCAACTTCGGCAGCTTGGTTCGCTGGATCGAGAAGGGTGTCCCTCTTCCACTCGGAGCTATCCACAACAAGCGCACCCTCGTAGGTATCGACAATCTGACCGATCTGATCATCCGCTGCATTGATCATCCAGCCGCAGCGAACCAGGTCTTTCTCGCGGGTGATGGTGAAGATCTTTCTACTACCCAGTTGCTTCGTAGTGTCGCCAAGGCCATGGGGCGCCCTTCGCGGCTAATCCCTGTGCCGGCAGTTGTATTGCAGCTTGGGGCCACGGTGCTGGGCAAAAAGGCCGTGGCGCAACGATTGCTGGGCTCGCTGCAGGTGGATATTTCCAAAACGCGACATCTACTCGACTGGACACCGCCTGTCTCGGTGGATGAAGGCCTCAAACGTTGTTTTTCTATAAGCAAGGACTAATCCGTGATCCGCTTTTTTGACTTTTGTTTCTCTTTACTAGGATTGGTGTGTGGCTTCCCAGTCTTGTTGGTGATCTATCTGATTGGTCTGTTCGATACGGGCTCTCCATTGTTCCGACAAGAGCGTGTCGGGCGACATCAGAAGCCTTTTACCTTGGTCAAGTTTCGTACCATGAAAGTGGACACCGCATCGGTGGCTAGCCACTTGGCTTCAGCTTCTTCCATTACCAAGCTAGGTAGTTTTCTGCGCAAAACCAAGTTGGATGAATTGCCCCAGTTGTGGAATGTGCTCAAGGGAGAAATGAGCTTGGTGGGGCCGCGTCCGGGGCTGTTCAATCAGCATGAGCTGACGGCGGAGCGGGCTAAGCGTGGCATTTATGCGGCCCGACCCGGCATTACCGGCTTGGCGCAGGTGAATGAAATCGATATGTCGACCCCGGCTCTCTTAGCTGAAACGGATCAGCAGATGCTGAACAATCTGACGTTGGGGAGCTATTTCAAATACATATTGATGACGGTGGCAGGGAAGGGCACGGGCGACCGCGTTCGGATGGAGTGAGCGTTCTTGACCGCGGTTGGATTGAATTCCAAACACGGTAATGTTGAGTTAGCTAATCCTTCCTCGTTTGTCGCAACCAATTTGGCGCCGGATGGAGTGTGCAACGGCGAATGAATTCGCCCCTACCGGAATTGCGTTCTTCTGGGCTTCGTCGCACGTATAATCACGGACTAGTCCGCTGCTGCGCGACGGTTTGTGCGAGACGCAAGGCCCGACTGGGCGAGACGAACTTGAGGGTTCGTTTCTGTGTCAGATCCAATGTAGTGCCTAGATGCCTTTAGCCCGAGCGGGAGCATTAGGCGCTAGATCGGCGTAGAATTCGCGCCTGGATAAATGGGCGGTCAGGCCCATAGCCAACCTTCGGGTTGGCTTTTGTATTTATGTGGTGGGTGAAAAGGACGGCGTTATGCTTCGAACCAAGTTGTTGGGCCTGCGGCGCCAGCACAAGCGCATTTTGCAGGTGGTCACGGATGTGCTGCTGATCTGGCTGGCGTTGTGGCTGGCCTTTGTGGTGCGCCTAGGCGTGGACAACCTGATTAATCCCTTGGGCGCGCATTGGTGGCTGTTTATGGCTGCGCCGTTGCTGTCGATTCCATTGTTCATCCGCTTTGGCATGTATCGCGCGGTGATGCGCTATTTGGGTAACGATGCGCTCTGGGCGATTGCCAAGGCGGTTTCCCTGGCGGCTTTGTTCTTGGCTCTGGCCGTGTATTGGTATCGCGACTCCCCCGCGTTGGTGCCGCGTTCGCTGGTGTTCAACTACTGGTGGCTGAGCCTGGTGATGATTGGTGGGCTGCGCTTGGTGATGCGTCAGTACTTTATGGGTGACTGGTACGGCATTGGCCTTGGCATTCCCTTTGTGGGGCAGGATAGAGGCCTGCCACGGGTGGCCATTTATGGTGCTGGAGCGGCGGGTAATCAATTGCTGAATGCGCTGCGCATGGGGCGCTTGTATCGCCCGGTAGCCTTTATCGACGATGACCCCAATCTGGCCCGGCGGGTGATCGCCGGATTGAAGGTGTACAAGCCCAAGCATATCCAGCAGATGATCGATGAAACCGGGGCCAGTGAAGTGCTGCTGGCCATCCCGTCGGCCAGCCGTGCGCGGCGCCGGGATGTGTTGGCGGAGCTGGAGGGTTATCCGCTGCATGTGCGCTCGGTGCCGGGGATCATGGATCTGGTCAGCGGCCATGTGAAGGTTGAGGATATCCAAGAGGTGGATATCGCCGACTTGCTGGGTCGTGATGCCGTCAAGCCGCAGGAGGAGCTGTTTCAGCGCTGCATTCAGGGGCAGGTGGTGATGGTCACCGGTGCGGGCGGTTCCATTGGTTCGGAGCTGTGCCGACAGATTCTTACGCAAAAGCCGACCACGCTAATTTTGTTTGAGCACAGTGAGTTTAATCTTTACAGCATCCATCGTGAGCTTGAGCAGCGCATTCAGCGGGAGGGTTCGAGTGTTGCGCTGTTGCCGATTTTAGGTTCGATCCGTAACCCAGCTCGTTTGCTCGATGTGCTGCGCGGCTGGAAGGTGGATACCGTATATCACGCGGCCGCCTATAAGCATGTGCCGATGGTCGAGCACAACACCGCCGAAGGTTTGCTGAACAACGTCATGGGCACGCTGCACACGGCCCAGGCGGCAATCCAGGCGGGGGTTAAAAACTTCGTGCTGATTTCCACCGACAAGGCGGTGCGCCCCACCAATGTGATGGGCAGCACCAAGCGCTTGGCCGAGATGGTGCTGCAAGCGTTGAGCGCAGAGCCGGCGCCGAAGTTGTTTGAAGACGCGAGCGGTATACATCAGGTCAACAAGACCCGTTTTACCATGGTGCGCTTTGGCAATGTGCTGGGTTCATCGGGCTCGGTGATTCCGCTGTTCCGCGAGCAGATCAAGCGCGGCGGCCCGGTGACAGTGACCCATCCCAACATCACTCGTTATTTCATGACCATTCCCGAGGCGGCGCAACTGGTGATCCAGGCCGGTTCCATGGGGCAGGGCGGGGATGTGTTCGTGTTGGACATGGGCGAGCCGGTGCGCATTGTTGACCTGGCGGAGAAGATGATCCTTCTTTCTGGCCTCACGGTGCGTAACGAGAAGAATCCCAAGGGAGACATTGCACTGCAATTCAGCGGTTTGCGTCCAGGCGAGAAACTTTACGAAGAGTTGTTGATCGGCGACAACGTGACCCCCACCGAGCACCCGATGATCATGCGCGCCAACGAGGAGAACCTGCCTTGGAATGAACTGTGCCAGGTGCTGGAGGAATTGATGGTGGCGGTACGCGAAGCTGACTTCCAGCGCGTACGTACCTTGCTGCGGGCCACTGTGGATGGTTATGTGCCCGGTGAGATTGTCGATTGGTTGCACCAGCGCCGGGTTGATGACGAAGCGGTTCACGCGTTGGGCAAGCCGGGTGGCGAGGGTACGAGCGCTGGCTGAATGCATATGGTTGGGGTTGGTTTTTAGGGGCATACAGCCGAGGCCTCGGAATTTGTCGCAGCCTATTCGGCGTCGGATGGATTGTGCACTGGCGAATGAATTCGTCCCTACAGGGCTGCGGCTGGGCCAGGCCTTGTGCTGACCGGATTGCTGATACGTAGGAGCGGAATTGTCGGCGATGCAAGCCGGTAGGATGAGCGCAATTCCGGTAGGGGCGAATTCATTCGCCTGGCGCTGTGGCTGCCGGCCACGCCGGTGCGGCGACAAACACGGTGCGCATTCAGCCGATTCCCCGCATTCGTCGCGGCGTATTCGGTGTCGGATGGGCCGTGCAATGGCGAATGAATTCGCCCCTACAGGGCAGCGGCTGGACCAGGCCTTTCGGGCTGACCGGATGGCTGATTTGTGGAGCGGACTTGTCTGCATGATGACTGTAGTGCCGTAGGGGCGAATTCATTTGCCTGGCGCTGTGGCTGCAGGTTACGCCGGTGCGGCGACAAACACGGCGGTATGAGTTCAGCCGAACCCCCCGGCCTCTGTCGCAGCCTATTCGGCGTCGGATGGATTGTGCGCTGGCGAATGAATTCGCCCCTACAGGGCTGCGGCTGGGGGCAGCGGCTGGGCCAGGCCTTGCGGGCTGACCAGATTGTTGATTCGTAGGAGCGGACTTGCCGGCGATGCAAGCCGGTAGGATGAGCGCAATTCCGGTAGGGGCGAATTCATTCGCCTGGCGCTGTGGCTGCAGGCTACGCCGGTGCGGCGACAAACACGTGGTGCGCAGTTAGCCGAATCCCCGCATTCGTCGCGGCGTATTCGGTGTCGGATGGGCCGTGCAATGGCGAATGAATTCGCCCCTACAGGGCTGCGGCGGGCCACGCCTTGCGGGCTGACCGGATTGTTGATTCGTAGGAGCGGACTTGTCGGCGATGGAAGCCGGTAGGATGAGCGCAATTCCGGTAGGGGCGAATTCATTCGCCTGGCGCTGTGGCTGCTGGCCACGCCGGTGCGGCGACAGGCACGGTGGTGCGCATTCAGCCGAACCCTCGGCCTTTGTCGCAGCCTATTCGGCGTCGGATGTATTGTGCGCTGGCGAATGAATTCGCCCCTACAGGGCTGCGGCGGACCAGGGCTTGGGGCTGACCAGATGGCTGATTCGTGAGCGGACTTGTCGGCGATGCAGGCCTGCAGGATGACTGTAAGGCCGTAGGGGCGAATTCATTCGCGTGGCGCTGTGGCTGCAGGCTACGCCGGTGCGGCGACAGGCACGGTGGTGCGCATTTAGCCGAACCCCCGGCATTCGTCGCGGCGTATGCGCTGTCGGATGGCCCGTGCAATGGCGAATGAATTCGCCCCTACAAAAAACCAGCTTCCACGTTAGTTTGTACGGCGGGCTTCACCAGCAAACAACTTGATCGGCTGGCCTTCTTGCGGCCATAGGCGCAGTTCGCCGTGTTCGCCCAGATCCCAGCGTTGTACCGCGTCGAGGGCCTGGAAGAAGCGGTTTTCTTGTTCCATCAGCGCCGGGGCGCAAGCCATGCGGGTGGCGCCGGCGTGGCTGAAACTCAGGTTCTGACCTTCGAGCTGGTAACTGGCGAACCAGCGGTTGCAGCCGCCGTGGCCGTGGGCGCGGCCGTCTTTGTCAAAGGTGACGGTCAAGTGGCTGCGGTCAATCAATGGACGTTCGCCGATCCACTCGACCTGGTAGGTTTTGCTGGTATCCAGTGGCGCGCTCGGGCTGGCGCAGCCGCCGATCAGCAGGGCCAGGGCAATGGGGAAGAATAGGTTTTTCATGGGTTCGCCTTGACATGGCAAGCGGGGCACAGGTGCTGTTGCTGCTGTGTGTGCCAGCCGAGTTCACTGAGGCGTGCTTCGGCGGCGGTTTTGTCCGCGCCTTTGCCTTGGCTGGCATCGACGGCAAATTCGAAGTCGAGCTGCTTGCCGCAGCCGTCACAGTTCACCTGCCAGTTGTGAATTGCCAGCTCGCGGAACGCGGGGCCGCTGGCGGTGGCGACCCATTGGCCAGGCGGGTTGATCAGGTGGCGGACTTTATCGACGCTCAGGCGCATGGACAGGTCGCGGCTGCCCTTGAGAGTGACCAGCAGCACGTCGCCAGACTGGATCGAACCGCCATTGCCGGTGACTTGATAGCGGCCCGGTGCGAGGGCACGGCATTCCGTCAGGGTGTGGGCGGGGTTGAGCAGGTTGTAGCGAAAGTCGTGTTCGGCCATGGTGTCGGTCATCGGTGAAGAGACCGCGATTCTAGCAGGTTGCGTGTTGATAGCCTGCTACAGAACGGTTGGTGCCTATGTGCATTGGCAGTTATGTAGGGGCGAATTCATTCGCCTGGCGCTGTGCCAGCAGGCTACGCCGATGCGGCGACAAGCTCGGTGGTGTGAGTTCAACCGAACCCCAGGCTTCTGTCGCAGCCTATTCGGCGTCGGATCGACCGTGCAATGGCGAATGAATTCGCCCCTACAGGGTGTGTTTGGTAGGCAGGTGCGCCCAGCTACAAACGTGCCTGGCGCGGTAGTTATGCGGGCATTCAATTACGGATAGCCTAATCGCGGGTTCAGCAAGGCGCCGTTTCGCTGAGGGGTCGCAGCTCCCACAGAAAACCGTGCCCGGCAAGTCAATTGTGGGAGGCCTGACCTCGGGCCGAAGCTTTAAGGCCAGACTTCGTCACACGCCGATCCGGGTTTCCTGGGCCAGGCGCTCAATGGCCTGATCGAGTTGTGCCAGGGCGTTGCGGGCTTCGGGGTCGTCTTGTTTGAGCAGGGTTTCCGCGCGTTGGCAGGCGGCGCGCAGTTGGGGCACGCCGCAGTAGCGAGTGGCGCCGTGCAGGCGGTGGACGCGTTCGATCAGTGCGCGGCGGTCCCAATTTTCCTGCGCCTGGCGAATGGTCTGGCGGTCGGCCTGCAGTGAGGCGAGCAGCATGGCAAGCATGTCGGCGGCCAAATCGGCCTTGCCGGCGGCCAGGCGCAAGCCTTCTTCGGGATCGAGAATTGGCAGGGTGCTGCTAGGCAACGGAGTAGCGCTGGGGCGTATGTTCTGCTGGTTCTGCAGGCTGAAGCCGGTCCATTTCAGCACCACTTGGGCCAGTTGATGCTCGCTGATCGGCTTGGTCAGGTAATCGTCCATGCCGCCCTGTAGCAATCCGCGTTTTTCGTTGGCCAGTGCATGGGCGGTCAGGGCGATGATGGGCAACTGGCTGCTTTGTTGTTCCGCTTCCCAGGCGCGGATCGCTTCAGTGGTTTGCAGGCCGTTCATGCCAGGCATTTGCACATCCATGAACACCAGGTCGAAATGTTCGCTCTTGACCCGCTCAAGCGCGGCGTATCCGCTCTCTACCGCGACCACGTCGGCGCCCATGTCGTTGAGCAGGGTCTGCACCAGAAGCAGATTGGCGGGGTTGTCATCGACGCACAGCAAACGCACCGCGCGGCCGTTGGCTACGGGTTGCGAGGGCTCGCTGTGACGTTTCGGGTGTGAGCCGAGCAGCTGGCAGAGCAACTGCTGCAACTGACGGGTGCAGACCGGTTTGGCATGCAACTGGCCGAGCACGTCGGGCAATGATTCGTGGTACTGGGCCTGCTCGATGGTTGGGCATAGCGCGAGGGTTTTGCAGCCGTGCGCTTCCAGCTCGCGGACATGCTGGCGTAGGCGTTCCGGCGGGAGCTGCTTGAGGTTGACGCCAAACACCGCAAGGGCAATGGGTTGGCCGTCAGGCGCGTTGGCAACGGCTTGCAGGAGATCGTCCAGCCGGGTGAACTCAAGCACTTCCAGGCCGCAGTCTTCGAGTTGGTGGTGCAGCGCCTGGCGCGCCAGTTCATGGGGCTCCAGCATTGCCACACGGCGACCTTCGAGTGGGCTGTCGGGCAGGCTGTGGAGATCGGCGCGGGATTTGGGCAGGTTGAGACTGATCCAGAATTCCGAGCCTTCGCCAGGAGTGCTGTCGACGCCGATTTCGCCGCCCATTTGCTCGATCAGGCGCTTGGAAATCACCAGGCCCAGGCCCGTACCGCCGGCTTGGCGGCTCAGCGAATTGTCGGCCTGGCTGAACGCCTGGAACAGCAGGCGCAAGTCTTCATCGGACAGGCCAATACCCGTATCGCGCACGCTGATGCGCAGTTGTGCACGTTCCTCGTCTTCATCCTCCAGCATGGTGCGCACCGCAATGGTGCCCTGGTGGGTGAACTTGATCGCGTTACTGACCAGGTTGGTGAGGATCTGTTTGAGGCGTAGCGGGTCGCCCACCAGGGACTTTGGCGTGTCGCGGTAGATCAGGCTGAGCAGTTCCAGCTGTTTGCTGTGGGCTTCGGGAGCCAGAATGGTCAGGGTGTCCTGGATCAGGTCGCGCAGGTTGAAGGGCACGCTTTCCAGGATCAGTTTGCCGGCTTCGATCTTCGAGAAGTCGAGGATCTCGTTGATGATGCCCAGCAGGTTGTCGGCGGATTTCTCGATGGTGTGCAGGTAATCCTGCTGACGCGGGTTCAAGTCGCTTTTCAGTAGCAGCTTGGTGAAGCCGAGGATACCGTTGAGTGGGGTGCGGATTTCGTGGCTCATGTTGGCCAGAAACTCGGACTTGATGCGGCTGGCTTCCAGGGCTTCCTTGCGCGCCAAATCCAGTTCGATGTTCTGGATTTCGATGGTTTCCAGGTTCTGGCGCACATCCTCGGTGGCCTGATCGACGCTGTGCTGCAGTTCTTCCTGGGCATCTTGCAAGGCCTCGGCCATGCGGTTGATGCCGGAGGCCAATTCGTCCATTTCATGGCTGCCCAAGGCCGGTAGTCGGGTTTCCAGACGGCCTTCCTTGAGTTGCGCAACGCCTTGTTTGATGCGCGACAGGGGCCGGTTGATGGTGCGGCTCATGCGCACCGCAAGCAGGGCGGTCACCAGCAGACCGGCAAGAATCAGGACCAGGCTGGCCAACAGGCTGCGGTAGCCGCGCAGCAGGGTGCCCTGGTGGGAGATTTCCAGCTCCACCCAGCCGAGTGGTACATCTTCCTGTTCCATCGCTTCGCCAGACAGGCTCAGGTCGGCCTGATAGACCGGCAGGCTGAAGTGCGTGCTGTCGTCGCCGCTCTGAGTCACCAGATGCACGTCATGTATGGTATGGCGGCGGCTCATGGTAGGGCCTGCATGGGCCAGTGGCTTGCCCAGGGCATTGCGGAAGGTAACGGCACGCACATCCGGTTGATCGAGAATGTCCGTGGCGATGCGTTGCAGCAGGGCCGTGTTTTGGCGCAGAAGTGCCGGAGCCGAAAGGGGGGCCAGGTGCTCGGTCAGCATCTGACCACGCTGCAGCAACTGGGTATGCAAGTCGGCCAGTTGCATGGCGGTAAAGTAACCGCCCAGTACCAATGCCAGCAGGCTGGTGGGCAGTAGAGTGAGCAGCAGGACGCGGCCCTTGATGCCGAGGTCTTTGAACACAGTCATACCCTTGAAATGGTTGCCAGCAGTGTAGCGACCAACGGTCGACTGTTCATAGTCTAGAGGTGTGAAGGCCGGCCTGAAGCAGGTTTTTCCAAGAGACCTGCCAACCTCATCGCGTTGTGATCAGTGAATGTTGCTGCCCCTGAAACGGGGTCAGCTCAGTCAAGCCCACGGATGCCTTCGGTATTGAAGTTCGGCAGTCGCCAGCTGAACACGATGGCGAGCATGCGCAAGGTGAAGCCGGCGCACAGGGCAATCACCGATGCTTGCAGGTTATCCAGGCCCAGCCACAGCAGGCTGATATAAAGCACGCCGGTGAACAGGGCGACGGTGGCGTACAGCTCGCGCTGCAATACCATGGGCACCTGGGTGCACAGGATGTCACGCAGCAAACCGCCGAAAATCCCGGTGATCACCCCGGCCAGGACCACGATAGTTGGGTGCGCATCCATGCTCATGCCGACATCGCAGCCAATCACGGTGAAAGCCACCAGGCCAAGGCCGTCCACCACCAGAAACAGTCCGCGCAAATGATGCAGTTGACGGGCAATAAACGCCGTGACGATCGCCGCGCCGATGGTAAACGTCAGGTATTCGGGGTGGGCGATCCAGCCTACCGGGTAATGGCCGAGCAAAAGGTCGCGAGCCGTGCCGCCGCCAAGGGCCGTCACCGTGCCCAGCAGGCAAATGCCGAACAGGTCCATACCCCGCCGCATGCCCATGATGGCACCCGACATGGCTTCGGCAGTGATTGCAATCAAATAGATGACATACAACAAGGGGGTCATGACAACTCCAGTTGCGCAGAATGCAGAAGCCATGCGCAAGAAAGGGCGCGATTATCAAGGATGCAGCGGAAAAATGAGCATGGCTAAGGTTTTTTAGGGTATACAAACATTTTTTTAATGTAGATATGGCCGGCAGATAGCGCAAATGTGATTTCGTAGGAGCGAACCTGTCCGCGATGCAGGCCTGCAAAAGATGAATTCGCCCCTACAGGGTGCGTTTGGCCGGAATGGTTGCGGTGCGGGTTTGCGGGTGCGGATTTGTAGGAGCGGACTTGTCCGCGATCCAGGCGGCACTGGTGGTTGGCTCAATCGCGGTCAAGACCGCTCCTACGGGTGAACCTGCGGCGGGCTGTACCGGTAGGGGCGAATTCATTCGCCTGGCGCAGTGGCTGCAGGCGACGCCGGTGCGGCGACAGGCTTGGTGATGCGGATTCCGCCGAACCCGCCATGTTCGTCGCAGCCTATTCGGCGCTGGAAGGATTGTGCATTGGCGAATAAATTCGCCCCTACAGGGTGCGTCAGACCGGGGTGTTTGCGGTGGGGTTTGCGGGTTGTGAATGGAGGAGCGAAGTTGCCCGCGGCTCAAGGCGGCAGGATGACGGCTTCCGGTAGGGGCGAATTCATTCGCCTGGCGCTGTGGCTGCAGGCGACGCCGGTGCCGCGACAAGCGCGGTGGTGCGGAATCCATCGAGCCCCTGGCATCTGTTGCAGCCTCTTCGGCGTCGGATGGATTGTGCACTGGCGAATGGATTCGCCTCTACGGGTGAAGCTGGATGGGGTGGATTTGTGGAGCGTGCTCGTTCGCGATGTAGGCGGCTCTGGTGGTGTGGCTCAATTGCAGTCAAGACCGCTGCACGAGACAGCGTGCGGCTAAAACATATTCAGCCATAGGACCGATATGAATCTGGATCCAAAACAGACTGAAGCTTTTCGCAGCGTGATCGAAACCGGGAGTTTCGAGCAGGCGGCGTTGCGTCTGCATTTGACGCCGCCGGCGATTTCACAGCGGGTACGGGCGTTGGAAAGTGCTCTGGGCAATGCCTTGGTGGTACGCAGTCGGCCTTGTCGGCCTACGGAGGTGGGGCAGCGGCTGTTGCAATACCTGCGCAGGGCGACCCTGCTTGAGGCCGACCTGCTTGCCGATCTGGCGGAGCAAAGCGATGCACCGTTGATCGTGGTCGCCGCGCTGAATGCCGACAGCCTGGGCACCTGGTTTTTTCCGGCGCTGGCCGAGGTGTTGATACGCGAGCGGGTGCTGCTCGATCTCACGGTTGAAGATCAGGACCACACCTACAGTTTGTTGGAATCCGGCCTGGCCATCGGTTGCATCAGCACCGAGCCAAAGCCGATGCGCGGCTGCACCGCCGAGGCGCTGGGCAGCATGCGCTATCGGCTGGTTGCCAGCGACGCGTTTCGCCAACGCTTTTTCCCCCAAGGCTTGACCCGCGCAGCCGCGCGTCGCGCGCCGGTGGTGGCTTACACGCGCAAGGATCGCTTGCAGTCAGCGTTCCTGGTGCAGCGCTTCGGTCTGCCGGAGGGTTCCTATCCAACCCATTTCGTGCCCGGTGCCGAGCCTCACTATTACGCGATCCGCTACGGCCTCGGCTACGGCATGGTGCCGGAATTGCTGCTGAAGGATGACCTGGCCAGCGGTGACATCATCGACCTGGCACCCGACGCGCCACGGGATGTGGCCTTGTATTGGCACACCTGGAAGGTCCAGTCGCCGCGTATGGAAAATCTTTCTCGCCAGATCGTCGAGGCCGCGCCGAAAATTCTTGCTCGGCCAGAATGAAATGATTGGCTTGCCTGCTCACTGTGCCGAGCCAGGGAAACGCTTGGGCCCGAGGTCGGGTCTCCCGCATTGCACCGAGCGGGCGTAGGCTAATTGTGGGAGCCGCAATGGCGAGGCTGCCCTACTGCCCGTGCATGGGCAGTACCCGTCGCGCTTATACCGCCAAGCTATAACCTCTGAGCGTTCTGCAATATAACTCGCCCCGATTTGCCGGGTATCATAGGCGCCTTTTTTCCGGGTCTGGATTGCGAGTGCCTAAATGACTCAGTTGTACCCCACCATCGCCGAATGCATCGGCAATACTCCGCTGGTTCGCCTGCAACGCCTGCCCGGCGAGACGTCCAATACGATCCTGGTCAAACTGGAAGGCAATAACCCGGCGGGCTCCGTAAAAGACCGCCCGGCGTTGTCGATGATCACCCGCGCCGAGTTGCGTGGTGATATCCAGCCTGGCGATACGCTGATCGAGGCGACCTCCGGCAATACCGGCATCGCCCTGGCCATGGCGGCGGCGATCAAAGGCTACAAAATGATCCTGATCATGCCGGATAACTCCACGGCCGAGCGCAAGTCGGCAATGTCCGCCTATGGTGCCCAGTTGATCCTGGTCACCAAGGAAGAAGGCATGGAAGGCGCGCGCGATCTCGCGTTGTCGATGCAGGCAGCCGGCAAGGGCAAAGTGCTCGACCAGTTCGCCAATGGCGATAATCCAGAGGCCCATTACCTCAGCACCGGCCCGGAAATCTGGCAGCAGACCCAAGGGAACATCACGCACTTCATCAGCTCCATGGGTACCACCGGCACCATCATGGGCGTGTCGCGCTACCTCAAGGAGCAGAACCCGGCGGTGCAGATCGTCGGTCTGCAGCCGATGGAAGGCTCGGCGATTCCTGGCATCCGCCGCTGGCCAGAGGAATACCTGCCCAAGGTGTTCGAGCCCAGCCGCGTTGACCGCGTTGTCGACATGGCGCAAAGCGAGGCTGAGGACGTGATGCGTCGCCTGGCCCGCGAGGAAGGTATCTTCTGCGGGGTCTCCTCCGGCGGCGCGGTAGCCGCTGCGCTGCGTTTGTCCTGTGAAGTGGAAAACGCGGTGATCGTGGCGATCATTTGTGACCGGGGTGACCGCTACCTGTCGACCGGGATTTACGACGAGCCGAAGTAAGGCCGAGCGGGGCGGTGGTGGATGTAAACAACGACATCCACCCTACGGATCACGGAACGTCTGCGCCCTCTGTAGGAGCCAGCTTGCTGGCGATGCTCGGGTTCAGGACCTTGAAAAGGTTGCAGTCAAAACGAATGTAGGGTGGATCACGCTTTATCGATCCACCGGGTGGCAGACCACCGAGCGGCGGGCTGTGGTGGATGTAAACAACGACATCCACCCTACGGATTACGGAGCGCATGCGCCCTCGGACCAGCTTGTTGGCGATGCTCGGGTTCAGGTCTTGGAAAATGTCGCAGCCAAAAAGTCTCGAACAGTGAGCTTTCCCTCTTAATGAATTTCAACGGATTTAGATAATGCCCAAGCGCACCTCCAGCCTGCGTTTCCAGCCCAGCGGCGGCGCACGAACGGCGCAGGTTCCCGTGGGCAAGAAGCAACTCTTGCAGATCGAGCGCCTGGCCCACGATGGTCGCGGCATCGGTTTTGTCGACGGGCGCACCTGGTTTGTGTCCGGCGCCTTGCCCGGCGAGCAGGTGGCAGCCCGTGTGCTGAGTGCCCACGGCCAGGTGGTGGAGGCACGCGCTGAACGTATTCAAACCGCCGCGCCCCAGCGTCGTGAAACGCCGTGTCCCCATGTCGGACGCTGTGGTGGTTGCACGCTGCAACACCTGCCCCACGGCGAGCAGATTTCCCTCAAACAGCGCACGCTTGCCGAGCAGTTGGAGAAGTTCGCCCATCTGCAGCCTGAGGAGTGGGCGGCGCCGCTGGTTGGCCCGGAGTTTGGTTATCGCCGCCGCGCACGAATAGCCGTGCGCTGGGACGCCAAGGCTCGGCAATTGACGGTGGGCTTTCGCGCCGCCGCCAGTCAGGACATTGTGGCCATCGGCGACTGCCCTGTGCTGGTACAGGCCTTGCAACCGATTGTGCGTGAGCTGCCGGAGGTCTTGCAGGGGTTGAGCAAGCCGCAGCAGATTGGCCATGTGGAGCTGTTCAGCGGCACCCGAGAAGCCGTACTGGTGCGCCATACCGCGCCGTTGGGCAACGAAGATTTACAGCGACTGCGGGACTTTTGCGCTCGCCATGCCGCGCAACTCTGGCTGCACGGCACGGGCGAACCGCAGCCGGTCGATTGTGCCGAAAGCCTGGGCTATCGTCTTGCCGAATGGGATGTGGAGCTTGCGTATCGGCCTGGCGATTTCGTTCAAGTCAATGCGCCGGTGAACGAGGCGATGATTGCTCAGGCGTTGGCGTGGCTGGCCCCGCAGCCTGGGGAGAGGGTGCTTGATCTATTCAGCGGGCTGGGTAACTTTTCCTTGCCCCTGGCCCGCCTGGGTTGCGATGTGGTGGGCGTGGAAGGGGTGCAGGGCATGGTTGATCGCGCGGCTGCGAATGCCCGCGACAACGGCCTGGAAAGCGTGCATGTTTACCAGGCCGATTTATCGAGCCCGCTTGCCGAGGCGCCGTGGGCGAAGGGCGGTTTTCCTGCCGTGCTGCTCGATCCGCCGCGCGACGGTGCGGGCGAATTGGTGCGGCACATAAGAGCGTTGGGCGCCGAACGGGTGCTGTATGTGTCCTGTAATCCGGCCACGCTGGCGCGTGACGCTGTAGAGCTGGTTACGCAAGGTTATCGCTTGAAGCGGGCCGGAATTCTCGACATGTTTCCGCAGACCGCCCATGTCGAGGCCATGGCATTGTTCGAGAGGAAATGAGTCACCCACTCCGTCAATCAAGCGCGGCGAAGACCGCTCTAACGGAGAGACAGCAGAAGCCGGCATTTTATTTTGGTGTGTCCGCATGCCGTAGGGGAAGGTAAAAATGGTACAGGTCAGAGCGCATCAGCCCATCAATACCGACGGCAGCGTCAATCTGGAAGCCTGGCTCGATCAGGTACTCCAGCTTGATCCGGCTCTGGACCGAGCTGGACTGCAGCGTGCCTGCGAGTTCGCCCATGCGGCCGAGCAGCAGGCCAACGCGGCGAAAAATCTGTGGGCCGAGGGCACGTCCAGCTTTCGCACTGGTCTGGAAATCGCCGAGATTCTCGCCGACCTGCGCATCGACCAGGATTCGCTGGAGGCGGCGATCATTTATCGGGGCGTGCGCGAAGGCAAGATCAGCCTCGAGGACGTGACCAAGCACTTCGGGCCGGTGGTCGCCAAGCTGATCGAAGGCGTGCTGCGCATGGCGGCGATCAGCGCCAGTGTGAACCCGCGCGATTCGCTGGTGCTCGGCACCCAGGCCCAGGTGGAAAACCTGCGCAAGATGCTGGTGGCCATGGTCGATGATGTGCGCGTGGCGCTGATCAAGCTGGCCGAGCGCACCTGCGCGATCCGGGCGGTCAAGAATGCCGACGATGAAAAACGTCACCGCGTGGCCCGCGAAGTGTTCGATATTTACGCGCCGCTGGCACACCGCCTGGGGATTGGCCATATCAAGTGGGAGCTGGAAGACCTCTCCTTCCGCTACCTGGAGCCGGAGCAGTACAAGAAGATCGCCACGTTGCTGCATGAGCGGCGTCTGGACCGCGAACAGTACATCACCAGCGTGATGGACCAACTGCGCGAAAAACTGGCCGCCACCGGCATCAAGGCCGATCTCAGTGGGCGCGCCAAGCATATTTATTCCATCTGGCGAAAGATGCAAAAAAAAGGCTTGCAGTTCAGCCAGATCTACGACGTACGCGCGGTGCGCGTGCTGGTCCCGGAAATCCACGACTGCTATACCGCGCTGGGCATCGTGCACACCTTGTGGCGGCACATACCCAAGGAGTTCGACGATTACATCGCCAACCCCAAGGAAAATGGCTACCGCTCGCTGCACACAGCGGTCATCGGCCCGGACGGCAAGGTCCTGGAGGTGCAGATCCGCAGCCACGCCATGCACGAAGAGGCCGAGCTGGGTGTCTGCGCCCACTGGCGTTACAAGGGTACCGACACTAAGGCCAGCTCCAGCCACTACGAAGAGAAGATCGCCTGGCTGCGTCAGGTGCTCGAGTGGCACGAGGAGTTGGGCGATATCGGCGGCCTGGCCGAGCAGTTGCGCGTGGATATCGAGCCGGACCGGGTGTATGTGTTCACTCCCGACGGTCACGCCATCGACTTGCCCAAGGGCGCCACGCCGCTGGACTTCGCCTACCGCGTACACACCGAGATCGGCCATAACTGCCGAGGCGCCAAGGTCAATGGCCGGATCGTGCCGCTTACCTACACTCTGCAGACTGGCGAGCAGGTCGAGATCATTGCCAGCAAGCAGGGCGGTGCGCCAAGCCGGGACTGGCTCAACCCCAACCTGGGGTATGTGACCACCTCGCGCTCGCGGGCCAAGATCATCCATTGGTTCAAGCTGCAGGCCCGTGATCAGAACGTCGCGGCCGGCAAGGCCATGCTCGAGCGAGAGTTGGCGCGGCTGGCGCTGGGACAAGTGGATTACCAGCGATTGGCGGAGAAGGCCAACCTGAAAACCGCCGAAGACATGTATGCCGCCCTGGGTGCTGGCGATCTGCGCCTGGCGCATCTGGCCAATCTGGCGCAGCAACTGGTCGAGCCGGACCGCGACTACGGCCAGCTGGAACTGATTCCTCGCCGGGTTACCGGTACGCCAAAACCGGGCAAGCGCGGCGATATCCAGATCCAGGGCGTGGGCAACCTGTTGACCCAGATGGCCGGCTGCTGCCAGCCGCTGCCAGGCGACCCGATTGTCGGCTACATCACCGTGGGGCGCGGGGTGAGCATTCACCGCCAGGATTGCGCGGCGGTGCTGCAATTGGCCAGCCGCGAGCCCGAGCGCATCATCCAGGTCAGCTGGGGCCCGGTGCCGGTGCAGACCTATCCGGTGGATATCATCATCCGTGCCTATGATCGCTCCGGGTTGCTGCGCGATGTGTCGCAGATGCTGCTCAATGAGAAGATCAACGTGCTGGCGGTGAACACCCATTCCAACAAGGAAGACAATACCGCGCTGATGTCCTTGACCATCGAAATCCCCGGTCTGGACTCGCTGGGCCGGCTGCTGGGGCGTATTGCCCAGCTGCCCAACATCATTGAGGCCAAGCGGCAGCGGGCGTCGTAGATAAAGACGATGAAGCGCTGGAGGCTTGAAAGCTGGACGATAAAGCGGGACGCTTTCCAGCCTCCAGCCTCCAGCCTCCAGCCTCCAGCCTCCAGCCTCCAGCCAGGACCAGCCCATGTATGAACTTCCCGACCTCCTGCACCTGATGGCCCGCCTGCGTGATCCGCAACACGGTTGCCCGTGGGATCTGCAACAGGATTTTCGCAGCATCGTGCCGCACACCTTGGAAGAAGCCTATGAAGTTGCCGACGCCATCGAGCGCGGTGATTTCGAGCACCTGCCCGGCGAGCTGGGTGACCTGTTGTTTCAGGTGGTCTATTACAGCCAGCTGGCCCGCGAAGAAGGACGTTTCGATTTCGCCCAGGTCGTCGATGCCATCACCCGCAAGCTTGTGCGCCGCCATCCCCATGTATTTCCCGATGGCGACCTGTACGGCGCGCTGGACACGCCGCGTCTGGACGAAGCGGCGATCAAGGAGCGTTGGGAGGAAATCAAGGCCGAGGAGCGTGCCGAAAAAGCCGCCGCGCCCGAGCAGTTGTCGCTGCTTGACGACGTACCTTCCACCCTGCCGGCGCTGAGCCGCGCGGCCAAGCTGCAAAAGCGCGCCGCCCAGGTGGGGTTCGACTGGCCCGAGGCCTTGCCGGTGCTCGACAAGGTCCGCGAAGAGCTAGACGAAGTGCTGGAAGCGATGAGCGAAAACGATGCGCCGGCCATTGAAGAGGAGCTGGGGGACCTGCTGTTTGTGGTGGTCAACCTGGCCCGTCACTTGAAAACTGACCCGGAAACGGCCTTGCGCGCAGCCAACGCCAAGTTCGAGCGACGCTTCCGATTCATCGAACAGGCCTTGCGGGATGCCGGCCGACCCATCGAGAATTGCGGTCTGGAAGAACTGGACGCCCTGTGGGGCGAAGCCAAGAAGGCCGAGCGGTCGCTTTCCTGCGGGTAATGCGTGTAGGGTGGATGTCGTTTTCCACATCCACCAAGCGGGGTGGGGATGCTAAATACAGCCCTCATGCCACGTCTTATTTGAATCAACGACGAGTCGAACCATGAGTCTTTCCCTTCGTGATCAGCTGCTCAAAGCTGGCCTGGTCAATGAGAAGCAGGCCAAGCAGGCCGCCAAGCAGAAGCAGAAACAGCAGCGTCTGGTGCATAAAGGCCAGGCCGAACTGGACGATTCGCAGCGCCAGGCCGCCTTGCAGGCCCAGGCCGAAAAGCTCGCGCGCGATCAGGAATTGAATCGTCAGCAGCAGGAAAAGGCCGACCAGAAGGCGCGTGCCGCACAGGTCAAACAGCTGATCGAAAGCAGCCGCCTGCCCAAGCTGACCACCGAGGATTACTACAACTTCGTTGACGACAAGAAGGTCAAGCGCCTGTCGGTGAACAACCTGATGCGCGACAAGTTGTCCCGCGGCTCGCTGGCCATCGTGCGCCACGGTCCAGGCTACGAAGTCATTCCCCGCGACGCCGCCCTGAAAATCCAGGAACGCGACCCGCGCCGCATCATCCTGCTCAACACTCCCACCGAAGAAGCCGACGCCGACGATCCCTACGCCGCGTACAAAGTACCGGACGATCTGATGTGGTGAGGGGCGTGTGCGTGCCCAGCACTGTCTTCGGGAGTCGCGACCTCGCGGCGAAGGCGATGCTACGTGCTTTGTAGGGGCGAATCATTCGCCTGGCACTGTGGCTGCAGGCCACCCCGATGCGGCGACAGGCACGACGGTGAGAATGCCGCTGAACCGCAGGCATTCGTCGCAGCGTGTGCGCTGTCGGATGGGCCGTGCAATGGCGAATGAATTCGCCCCTACAGGGTGCGTCTGGCCGGGCTTGCGGTTGCGATTTTGTAGGATCGGTCTTGTCCGCGATTCGCGGCCGGCAGGATGAACGCCATTGGGTAGGGGCGAATTCATTCGCCTGGCACTGTGGCTGCAGGCCACCCCGGTGTGGCGACAGGCACGGTGGTGCGAATTCCGCGGAACCGCAGGCGATCGTCGAAGCGTATTTGCTGTCGGATGGGCCGTGCAATGGCGATGAATTCGCCCCTACAGGGTACGTCTGGCTGGGCTTTGCAGGGTTTGCGATGTTGTAGAAGCGGACAAGTCCGCGATTCGCGGCCGGCAGGATGAACGCCACTCGGGTAGGGGCGAATTCATTCGCCTGGCTCTGTGGCTGCAGGCCACCCCGAAGCGGCGACAGGCACGGTGGTGCGAGTTCCGCTGAACCGCAGGCATTCGTCGCAGCGTGTGCGCTGTCGGATGGGCCGTGCAATGGCGAATGAATTCGCCCCTACAGGGTACGTCTTCCCGGGCTTTGCGGTTGCGATTTTGTAGGATCGGTCTTGTCCGCGATTCGCGGCCGATAGGATGAACGCCCATTCGCCCCTACAAAAAAGCCACCCATTAGGCAATCTCCCGTATCGCTTCCTCTCCGATCTCCAGGCCGATGCGCTGGCCGCTGGCATGCAGGTCGGCGGCGGAGCGGTTCAACACATCCACCAGCAGTTCCACGCCACGGGCTTCGACGCGATAGCGTATGACGTTGCCGAGCAGGCTGTGGCTGCGTATCTGCGCGTCGATGCGGCCGTGCGGCGCGAGCACGATGGCTTCGGGGCGGATGGCTACGCGGTGGGCCACGGCTCGGCCGAGCAGGCGGCTGGCGGCGTTGGCATCCAGCAGGTTGTAGTTGCCGATAAAGCCGGCGGCGAAGGCGGTGGCCGGCTGGGTGTACAGCGCTTCGGCGCTGCCGTTTTGTACGATGCGCCCGGCATCCATCAGCAGGATGCGGTCGGACAGTGTCAGCGCCTCTTCCTGATCATGGGTAACGAACAAGGTGGTCAGGCCCAGCTCGCGCTGAATGCGGCGGATCTGTTCGCGCAGGTGCTTGCGAATGCGCGCATCCAATGCCGACAGCGGTTCGTCGAGCAGTAATAAGCGTGGACGGGTGACCAGTGAGCGGGCGAGGGCAACGCGCTGGCTTTGCCCACCGGAAAGCTGGTGCGGATAACGGTTGGCCAGCTCGCTGAGTTCCACCAGCTCAAGCCCCTCCGCCACGCGCCGGGCGTTTTCCGCCTTGGGTACCTTCTGCATGCGCAGGCCGAAGGCGACGTTCTGCGCCACGGTCATGTTGGGGAACAGCGCGTAGCTCTGGAACACCATGCCGATGCCGCGTTTCTGCGGTGGCAGCGGCAGCAGGTTCTGGCCTTCCAGTTCGATGCGTCCGCCATTCACCTCGGTGAGTCCGGCCACGCAACGCAGCAAGGTGGATTTGCCGCAGCCGGACGGGCCAAGCAGGGTGACGAATTCGCCGCGTTCGACCGTGCAGTCAATGTCGCTGAACACGAGGGTCGCGCCATACCGCTTGTGCAGGTTCTGGATGACGAGGTAGCTCATGGCGCGTCCTTGTTCAGGCGATTGGCGGCCCAGGTGAACACCAGCACGAAGAAGAAGTAGGAGATCACCAGCGCGCTGTTGAAGTGGCCACTGCTGTTGCGCATGTTGTTCAGGTACACCTGCAGGGTTTCGTAACGGGTACCCACCAGCAGGTTGGCAAACACGAATTCGCCGAACAAGAAGGAAAACGACAGGAACAGCGCGACCATCACGCCTTTGCGCAGATTCGGTAGCACCACCAGCAATGCGGCTTGCCAGGTGCTGGCACCCAGCATGCGGGCAGCGTCCATCAAGTCGGGCAGGTTCAGCGCCTGCAGGTTATTGGTGATCGCCCGGTACATGAACGGTAGCGCCACGGTGAAATAGCAGCCGATCAGAATCCAGGGCGTACCGACCAGGGGCAGGGGATCGGAACCGTAGATCTGCAGCAGGCCCACCGAGGACACTACCGGTGGGACGGCGAAGGGCAGCAGGATGAGGATGTTCATCAGCCCGTCGAGGCGGGGAAAGTAGTAGTGCACCACGAATAGCAGCGGCAGGATCAGCACCACCGAGAGCAGCAGGGCGCCAAAACACACCAGCAGCGATTGGCCGAACGCGATCAGGAAACGTTGCTCGCTCCACAGTGCGTGGTACCACTTGAGCGTGAACCCGTCGGGCAAAATGGTCGCCGACCAGCTGCTGGCCAGGGAATAGACCAGCGTGCCGGCCAGCGGCATCAGCAAAATTAGAAACAGCAGCCACACCACCAGCCGGTGGTAGAGCCGCGCAGGCCGGCGCTCAGCGCGTGACATGATAACTCCGGCGCAACAGCCATTGGTGGACCATAGTGATCAATGCCATCAGCCCCACCAGCAGAATGGCCAGGGCGCTGGCCATAGAGGGGTTGAGCACGATATCGCCGGCCACCAGCGCGGCGATGCGGATCGGCATGATGTTGAAGTTTCCGGTGGTCAGCGCATAGACAGTGGCATAGGCGCCGAGGGCGTTGGCCAGCAAGATGACGAACGTGCCAAGCAGCGCTGGGGTCAGCACCGGCAGGCCGATATACCGCCAGAACTGCCAGGGACCGGCGCCAAGCAGGGCGGCCGACTCGCGCCAGTCCTCACGCAAGGCGTCGAAGGCTGGATAAAGCAGTAGCACGCCGAGGGGAATCTGGAAGTAGGTGTAGATCAGGATCAACCCGGTCTTGGAGTAGATGTTGAAATCCTCGATCCAGCCCAGCTGCTTGAGCAGCAGGGTGAAGGCGCCATTGAAACCGAGCAGGATGATGAAGGCGAAGGCCAGCGGTACGCCGGCGAAGTTGCTGGTCATGGTGGTAAAGGCGCTGACAAAGTCGCGCAGGCGCGAGTCCACCTGATGCAGGGAGTAGCTGCCAAGCACAGCAATGGCCAGGCCGAAGATGCTCGACCAGAACGCCACTTGCAGGCTGTGCTTGATGGCCTGCAGGTAGAACTTCGAGGCGAAGATCTTGCTGAAATTCTCCAGGCTCCAGCCGTCGGCGCTGTGCAGGCTGTTGACCGCCACCCACAGCAACGGGGCGATCTGGAAGGCGAAGAAAAATACCGCGAACGGCAGCAGGCACATCGCTGCCAGCCATTTTCCACGCGGTGCGCTGCTCATTTGAACAGCTCCCGGCACACCGGTTTGTCATGGGGTACGCCGAGCAGCTCGCAGATGCTGCCGCATAGCTCGGTCTGCCGTGGCCTGGCCTGAGCGTTGAGGCTGAAGGCATCACCCATCACGAACAGCGGCACCTCGCGTTCTTCGGGCAGCAGACCATTGTGAGAGCGGTCGCGGGTCATGCCGTGGTCGGCGGTGACCAGCACTTGGTAGCCGACATCCAGCCAGCCTTGCAGGTAATTTCCCAGAAGAATATCGGCGCGGCGGGCGCGGTTGCGGTACTGCGTCGAGTCCAGCCCGTGCTGGTGGCCGGCATCGTCGATGTTCATTGGATGCACCAGCAGGAAATCCGGGGCGTGGCGACGGCGCAGGTGTTCCGCGTCGGCGAACAGGTGCGAGTCGGGATAGTGATCCTCGTAATAGAAGTGGCCGTACTGAATGGGCAGCTCCGGCGCCTCAGTGTGGCGATCCCGCGCGGCGTCGAAGGGTGTTCGGTTGTACAGCTCGCTGACCCAGTGATAGGCCGCTGCCGCGGTGCTGCGCCCGGCGGCGCGGGCGTAGTGGAAGATGCTGCGCTGATTGGACAGGCGCGCTACCTCGTTGTTGACGATGCCGCTGTCCAGCGGTGGCACGCCAGTGAGAATGCATTCGTAAAGCGGACGAGAGAGCGCCGGCAGCTCGCAGTCCAGCTTGTAGAGCGTTGCACGGCCGGCCGCGCAGCACGCCTGCAGGAGGCCCAGGGTGTAGCGGGCCACCTCGAAGTTGAGGCCGTCAAGCACCACCAGAATGACCTTCGAGTTCATTGGGAAATTCTCTACGCCACAGTGCGCACCGAAACGCTGAGCCAAGCAGGGTGGGCAAACGCCCACCCTGCGGTTTCCTTATTGCATCTCGATGATCACGTGTTCCTGCCACAGCTGCGGCAGCGCCTTGGAAGTTGCTTCCCAGGCGTCGGGCTCCTTGATCGGCTGCACCTTGGCGTATTGCTCGTTGGGCAGCAGCTTGGCCTGCACGTCCGCCGGCAGGGTCAGGTGTTCGGCGCGGATCGGCCGGGCGTTCCCCTTGGCCAGGTTGATTTGTCCGGCGTCGCTCAGGATGTATTCACGGGCCAGCTTGGCGGCATTGGGATGCTTGGCGTACTTGTTGATGATGGTGCTGTAGCCGGAGATCACCGAGCCGTCGGAGGGAATCAGTACCTCGAAGCGACTGGGATCGATCTGCTCGCGATAGCCCAGACCGTTGAAATCCCAGACCACGCCGACTTCCACTTCACCTCGTTCGAGGGTCTGGATGGTCGGGTTGGCCAGCGAGAGGCGACCCTGCTTGGCGATGTCGGCGAAGAAGTCCAGGCCGGGCTGGATGTTCTTTTCGTCGCCGCCGTTGGCAATGGCCGCGGCCAGCACGCCGTTGACGGCCTGGGCGGCGGTGCCGACGTCACCGATGGCGACTTTGTAGGTGCCTTTTTTGAGGTCGGCCCAAGATGTGGGGGCTTCCTTGACCAGCTGCTTGTTGACGATGAAAGCGATGGAGCCGGTGTAGGCGAGCATCCAGTGGCCGTCGTCGTCCTTGGCCCAGTCCGGAATCTCGTCCCAGGTGGTGGGTTTGTACGCTTGGGTGACGCCCTGCTGCACGGCGATGGGCCCAAAGGCTGCGCCGACGTCGCCGATGTCGGCGGTGGCGTTGGATTTTTCGGCGGCGAACTTGGCGATTTCCTGCGCCGAGCTCATGTCGGTGTCGCTGTGCTTGAGGCCGTACAAACGCTGCAAATCGGCCCAGGTGTCTTTCCAGTTGGCCCAGCTGTCGGGCATGCCCACGCTGTTCACCTCACCTTCAGCCCGCGCCGCCTGCTCCAGGCTTTTTACATCCTGAGCCATGGCCTGACCGGCCAGGGTGATGGCCGTTCCCAACAGTGAAACCAGTAGCAGTCGTTTCATGTGCAGCTCCTTGGCGAAGTAGTCCGGGTCGTCGCGTCCTTACCCAGACTGCAGGGATTCAATGACAGGCAGATGGCACAGGCGTCGTTGATCGGTGAGCTGCGCCGCATTTCAGCGTAGACCAAGGCCGTGTTGGGTGATTGTTCAAGCGGGAGGGGCTGGTTTGCGTTCATCCTGCCGGCCGCGCATCGCGGACAAGTCCGCTCCTGCAAGACCGCAAGACCGCAAGCCCCGCAAAAGCTGGCCAAAAGCACCCTGTAGGCGCGAATTTAGTCGCCATTGCACGGCCCATCCGACAGCAAATACGCTGCGACGAACGCCTGCGGTTCAGCGGAATTCGCACCACCATGCCTGTCACTGCACCGGAGTAGCACTGCCGCTACAGTGCCAGGCGAATGAATTCGCCCCTACTCGAATTGGCGTCATCCTGCCGGCCGCGCATCGCGGACAAGTCCGCTCCTACAAGACCGCAAGCCCCGCAAAAGCTGGCCAAAAGCACCCTGTAGGGGCGAATTTATTCGCCATTGCACGGCCATCCGACAGCAAATACGCTTCGACGAACCCTGCGGGTCAGTTGAATTCGCACCCGCCGGTTTGCCGGCAAACGGCGGGCTGCCCGATAAACACCGAGCCAACGTCTCGATACCGTCAATGGGCGAGGCCGCCCTACATGGCTTTTGTTAGGCCAGCTGCACGCGATCTTTATCGCCAGCGCTGAATATCCCATCCCTGCGCTTCGGCATGGGCAATCAACACGGCATCCGGATTGATGGCGTGGGGATGGTCGACGGCTTGCAGCAGCGGCAGGTCGTTGCGCGAGTCGGAATAGAAGTGGGTTTCGCCTAGCGCCACGCCGTGACGGGTGCGCCAGTCGGCCAGGGCAGCGATCTTGCCTTCGCGATAGGAGAGGATGCCGCGAGTCTGGCCGGTCAGGCGACCATCGCGTGCTTCCAGTTCGACGCCCACGGCGTGTTCGAGATCCAGCAGTGCGGCCGCGGCCTGCACCAGAAAGCGCGGCGACGCCGATAGCACCAACAGGCGGTCGCCCGCGGCGCGATGTTCGGCCACACAGCGCCGGGCATCCTCGAAGATCAGCGGCTCGATCTTGGCCGCAACAAATGCTTCGGCGACCCCACGCACCTCGTGCAGGGTACGTCCGATCAGCGGCTGCAGGGTGAAGGCCAGGTAGGCCTCCAGCGTCAGGCGCCCGGCTGCGTATACGCGCACGAGATGTTGTTCATGGGCCATGAACGCGTCGCGATCTAGCCAGCCCAGCTCACCCAAGAACTCGCCCCAGAGGCTGGGGCTGTTACCGTCGATCAGGGTGTCGTCGAGGTCGAATACCGCCAGTGCCATCAGGCCAGCTCAGCGCTGGAATAGAAGGCAGTGAGCACCTTGACCAGATGGGTCAGGTCCTGGCTGCCGGCCAATTCGCGGATCGAGTGCATGGCAAACGTCGGCAGGCCGATGTCCACTGTGGGCACGCCGAGGCGGCTGGCGGTGATCGGGCCAATGGTCGAGCCGCAGCCCATGTCGCTGCGGGTGACGAAGCTCTGCACCGGCACTTCGTTGGCCAGGCACAGATGGCGAAAGAACCCGGCGGTTTCGCTGGTGGTGGCGTAGCGCTGGTTGCTGTTGAGCTTGATCACCGGGCCGGCGTTGAGTTTTGGGCCGTGATTGCCGTCGTGCCTGTCCGCATAGTTCGGGTGCACGGCGTGAGCGTTGTCGGCGGAGACCAGCAACGAGCGCTGGATGATGCGCACGAAGTCTTCGCCGGCCGGCAGGGCGCGTTGCAGGACCTGCTCTAGGAACGGGCCGTCCGCGCCGCAGGCCGAGGTGGAGCCGACTTCTTCATGGTCGGTGCATACCAGTACGCAGCTTTCCTCATCGCCGGCGGCCAGCAGCGCTTCCAGCCCGGCGTAGCAGGACAGCAGGTTGTCCAGTCGCGCGCCAGCGATGAACTGGCCGTCCAGGCCGATCACGGCCGCGCTCTGGGTGTCGTAGAAGCTCAGCTCGAAATCCAGGATCACGTCGGGGCTCAAACCGTGTTCGCGGTTCAGCTGCTCGGCGAGCAGGGCGCGGAAGTCGTAAGGTTCGTCGCTGGCGACCTGGGCGAGGATCGGTGGCAGTTCGTTCTGCGCGTTGATCGGCCAGCCCTGGTTGGCCTCGCGGTTGAGGTGGATGGCCAGGTTGGGAATCACGGCGATGGGTTCGCGAAAATCAATCAGCTGGCTTTCCACCTTGCCGTCGCGACGGAACGTCACGCGGCCGGCCAGCGACAGGTCGCGGTCGAACCAGGGTGCCAGCAGAGCACCGCCGTAGACTTCCACGCCCAGTTGCAGGAAGCCTTGGCGCTGCAGTTCCGGCTGTGGCTTGACGCGCAAGCACGGGCTGTCGGTATGCGCGCCGACCAGGCGCAGGCCGCCGTCCAGGGGCAAGCGCTGGCCGAGCTTGAACGCAATCAGCGAGGAATCGTTGCGGGTTACGTAGTAACGGCCGCCAGCTTCGCAGTTCCACGGCTGGCGCTCATCAAGAGGTTCGAAACCGGCCGCTTCGAGGCGTTGGGCAAGGGTGGCGGTGGCGTGGAACGGGGTGGGCGAAGCCTTGAGGAAATCGATCAGACCTTGATTGAGCTCAGCGTACATAAGGGACTCCAGACAGCGATGGGCGGAGTCTATCGGATTTGCGCGGCAGTGGCAGGCGGCAAATGCTCGAGGCGGCGCTGGGCCTGGTGCTTCGGGCCGATCAACCTTTCCCCGGGTCTTCCTCGCGACTGTCTGCCTCGGCCTCGTCTTGCCGGTCGGCCTCGCCCGTCTGCTGGGGTGGGTCCGTCACTTCCGGCATCATTTCCAGTACGGTCTGGCTGGTGCGCAGCATGGTGACGTGGGGGGTATGGCTCTTGGCGTGTTCGCGAACTTGCCCAATGCGTACAAAGGTAAACAGGGTGAGGATGCCCAGCGTAATGGCATGAAACAACGGCAAGCCCTGGGGGCCGAGCCAGCCCATCACCGCACCGGCCACCACGGGGCCAATGGCGGCTCCGAAACCATTGATCACCAGCAGTCCTGTGGTTCCAGACAGCACGTCTTCAGGTGGCAGGCGGTCGATCATGTGCGTGACAGTGACGGAGTACAGCGAAAACGTCAGCCCGCCCCAGATAAAGGCGGCTATCCACAAGGCCGTGGAGGCGGGTAACTGGCTCATGACCAGTGAAACCAGCGTGGCCAGCCCTGCGATCCAGAGCAAGACGACCGGGCGTTCGTGGGTATCGGAAAACAGCCCGATGGGCCACTGCAGCAGCGCGCCGCCTAGAATGGTCACGCTCATCAGACTGGCCACCTCAGAAGCATCAAAGCCACGGTGGCTGGCATACAGCGGTGCCAATCCCCAAAAGGCACTCAGCGCCAGGCCTGCCAGTGCGGCCGAGACGACGGCCAGCCGAGACACCCGAAACAATTGCGGCACATGGATATGGGGCACCTCCGGCAGCGTGGGCTGGGCCTGGCGGGTGAGGGTAATCGGCACCGCCGCCGCGCAGATCAGCATCGCCGCCAGCGCGAACAGTAGGAATGACTGCGCGCTTTCCAAGTGCAGCAGCTGCTGGGCTACGGTCAGCGCGCCCAGGTTGACGAACATGTACACGGCGAATACCTGCCCGCGCTTATCGCCGGTGGCCTTGGCGTTCAGCCAGCTCTCGATAACCATGTACAGCGTGACGACCACGATGCCGAACAGCAGGCGCAGCCCCAGCCAGACCCACGGATTGACCAGCACCACGTGCAACAGGGTGACGATGGTGGCGAGGGCGGCGCAGAGCGCAAAAGCGCGGATGTGCCCGATGCGCCGGATCAGCGGCACCGTCACCCAGGAACCGAGCAGGTAGCCGGCGAAATACCCTGACGTCAGTAAGCCGATCACCGTATCGGAAAACCCCTCCGTTATCGCTCGCAGGGTGATCAGGGTATTGAACAGTCCCGTGCCAAGCAGCAGCAGAGCCACGCCATTGAGCAATGAAAGCAGAGGAGGCAACGTCGCACGCATGGGCAGTACTCCTGGCTAACTAACGAAGGGCCAAAGGAACAGCTTAGACGTGCAACCTGCGCAGGTCGGAAAGGGAGCCGGTTGCATCGGGCAAATGTCGGCGGTCGAGAGGACGCGCCGGAACCGAGCCAATTAATCCTCGGTGGGGCCCCTTCGCCTCCCTTTTTTGAGGTAGGGCGCTAAGATGGCCGATTAAATCTTGCCTGGCATCGTGCCGGGCTCGAAGAGACGGACCTTTCGTAACGCTTTGCGTGGCACATCGCGGGCCGGGTTCGCATTGTTTTAGGATTTCTTGATGTCACATCGAATTGTTGTTGTAGGTGGCGGAGCCGGCGGTCTGGAGCTGGTTACCCGGTTGGGCCGCTCCTTGGGTAAAAAGGGCAAGGCCCGGATCACGCTGGTAGATGCAAACCTCACGCATATCTGGAAGCCGCTGTTACACGAAGTGGCAACAGGTTCGCTGAACAGTACCGATAACGAGCTGAATTACGTAGCCCAGGCTAAGTGGAACCATTTCGAGTTCCAGATCGGCCGGCTGTGCGGCCTGGACCGCCAGGCCCGGCAAATCGAACTGGCAGCCACGCTGGACGAGCAGGGTCAGGTTCTGGTTCCCGCCCGTACTCTGGCCTACGATACCCTGGTGTTGGCAGTGGGCAGTGTCTCGAATGATTTCGGCACGCCAGGCGCCGCGCAGCACTGCATTTTTCTCGACAGTCCTCAGCAGGCGTTGCGTTTTCATCGCCAACTGCTCAGCCATTATCTGAGTGCCCATGCCGGCCAGCGGGACAGCGGGCAGGTGGATGTCGCCATTGTCGGCGCGGGTGCGACGGGCGTGGAGTTGGCGGCCGAGCTGCACAACGCGGCGGCGCAACTGGCGGCCTATGGCCTGACCGGCATCCAGCCGCAGAACATGCGCATCAACCTGATCGAGGCCGGACCCCGTGTCTTGCCGGCGCTGCCCGAGCGCATCGGCACGGCGGTACGCAGCCAGCTGGAAAAGCTCGGCGTAAGCGTGCATACCGGGGTTGCGGTCAGGGAGGTGACCGCCGATGGCATGGTGACCGCCGATGGTCAGCTGATTCCGGCCAGTCTCAAGGTCTGGGCGGCCGGTATTCGGGCGGCGGATTTTCTGCACGAGCTGGATGGCCTGGAAAACAACCGCATCAATCAACTGGTGGTACGCACCACCCTGCAAACCACGCGCGACGACAACGTGTTTGCCTTCGGCGACTGTGCGGCGTGCCCGATGGGAGACGGAAAAAATGTGCCGCCCCGTGCGCAATCAGCCCATCAACAGGCCTCGATGCTGGTGACGGCGATGAAAAGCCGTCTGGAGGGCAAGCCTTTGCCTGAGTTCAGCTACCGGGATTACGGCTCGCTGGTTTCGCTGTCGAAGTACACCGCCGTTGGCAACCTGATGGGCAGCGTCATGCGTGGCAGCATCAAGGTCGAAGGCTGGTTGGCACGGATGTTTTATATCTCGCTGTACCGCATGCACCAGGTGGCGCTGTATGGCGTGATACGCACGGGGTTATTAGTGCTGACCGACCGTATCGGCCGACGCTTGAACCCCCGTATGAAGTTGCATTGATGGTCAGGGTCGTCAGGGCTGCGCGATTTGTTGCATCAGCGCCTGCAGCCTGGTGAAGCAAGCGAGAGGCTTGGAGGCGGGCCAGTAAGCGCCGCCTCGTTGCACATCACGCTTCGGTCTTAGTCAATCCTCGCGCCTTTTTCGATCCAGTCGCCAAGCAAGTCGCGTTCTTCCTGGGTCATTTGCGTCAGGTTGCCCAGCGGCATGACCTGGGTTGCAACGGCCTGCGCATAAATTTTTTCGCTCATCTGCTGGATCTGTTCAGGGGTGTCGAACATGGCGCCCAGCGGCGCACTGGTGAAGATCGGGCTGCTGGGGGTGGCCGAGTGGCATTCCAGACAACGGTCCTCGATGATCTGCTGCACCAAGGCGAGTTCACGGGCAGTTTCCAACGGCGCAACGGGCTCGGTGGGTTCAGCGGGCAGTTCAGGCTCGGTTACCGGCGTCTCTGGCAGGTATTCATCCTGCACGGTAGCCGATGTCTGGGAGGATTCAGCCGTCTTTGCAGGCTCGCGGGTGCTCGTGGGCGCCGGCGTTTGCGTTGCCACGGGCTGGGTTGGGCGAGGGGCGATAGTCGGTGCACTGACGTAGGCCAGGCAGACCATGCCCAGCGCGGCGGCCGGCAAGGCCCAGGCGAACGTCTGGCTGGCGTGGCGGGTATTGAAATAATGACGCACCAGCACGCCAAACGCGGCGATGGCGGCGAGGATCAGCCAGTTGTACGGGGTGCCGTAGGTGCTCGGGAAGTGGTTGCTGATCATGGTGAACAGCACCGGTAGGGTGAAATAATTGTTGTGTCGCGAGCGCAGCAGCCCCTTGGCCGGCAAGGCCGGGTCGGGTTCGCGGCCTTCCTGGATGGCCGCGACCAAGGCACGCTGGGCCGGGATGATGACGCGAAAGACGTTGCCGACCATCAGGGTGCCAATCAAGGCGCCGACGTGAATATAGGCGGCGCGGCCGCTGAACAGCTGGGCATAGCCCCAGGCGGCGTACACCAGCAGAACGAAGAGCACCAGGCCCAGTAAGGCGGGCCTTTTGCCCAGCGCAGAGTCGCACAGCGATTCGTAGATGATCCAACCGGCCAACAACGAGCCTAGGCCGATGCCCACAGCCACGGCAGGATGCAGCGCACTACCTGGCGCAATGAGGTAGTACGTGGGGTTGAGGTAGTACACGAGAGTCAGCAAGGCCACGCCGGACAGCCAGGTGGAATACGCCTCCCACTTAAACCAGTGGAGTTTTTCCGGCATCTGCGGCGGGGCCAGCTGGTATTTTTCCAGGTGGTAGATGCCGCCACCGTGGATCGCCCAAAGATCCCCCGACAGCCCTTCGCGCGGGTTGCCGCGCTCCAAGTTGTTCTCCAGCCAGACGAAATAGAACGAGGCGCCGATCCAGGCGATGCCGACGATCATGTGTATCCAGCGAATACTCAGGTTCAGCCATTCGGTCAGGTGTGCTTCCACGGGTATTCCTCACGCCAGTCGGCTGGCGGGCAGTGATCAGGGGTAAGTGAGTAGAAGCTGTTCTTCCTCGGCAAAGACGTGCTCGTCGCAGTTGTTGCCAGCACCACTGCGGTCGATGACCAGAAAATCGTCCTCGGCCTCGATGCACAGCACCGGGTGGTGCCACACGCCGCGGTGATAGTTCACGCCCTGACGGCCATTGCTGATAAAGGCGCGCACCGCGGCGCTGTCCGGGCTTTCCGCTGGCGGAGCGACGACGATCAGAAAGTGCTTTTCGCGCAACGGCATGAAGGCCTGGCTGCCCAGCGGATGGCGTTCCAGTTGGGTGATGGTCAACGGGCGCGGCAGCGCGGTGGCGCGGAAGATGCTAATGATCGCCTCATCCTCCGGCTGTGCGGTTTGCACAGTGGCAAGCCGGTGGTAGCGGCGCGTTGAGCCGTTGTTGATCAGGAAGAACTCACTGCCGTCGGCTTCGATCACCTCACCAAAGAGGGCGAAGGCGGCTTTGGTCAGCGGCTCGAGGGTCAGGGTGCGCATGGGACTTCCAATCGTGCTGTAGAGCCTGTTGGCTGGCGATCCAGATCTGATCGCCAGCCCGCTGGCTCCTTCAAGATTTATAGAGATTGCCTGGCCAAGGTGCCGAACAGCCGCAGGCGACTCACGCCGCCGTCCGGAAAGATGTTCAGGCGCACGTGGGTGATCGGGCCAAGGTCCTTGATCTGCTCGATGAACGTATGTTCCTGATGCATGGCCAACGTCTGGCTGGGCAGCAGTTCGCGCCAGAACAGGCTCTGGGTTTCGATCTGGCTGTCGGTGCCGCCTTTCACGTAGGCGGCCTGGATGGAGCAGCTGTCCGGGTAGTTGCCCTTGAAGTGCAGGGTGTCGACGACGATGCGCTCGATCTGGCCGGGATGGCCGAGGGCGATAATCACCCAGTCGTTGCCGGGAGTACGGCGCCGGGCGGTTTCCCAGCCGTCGCCCATGTTCTCGCCGCGACCGGGATTGAGCAGATTGCTGATGCTGCCGTAATGCTCGTCGGAACAGGCCAGGGCCCGCCCGCCATTGAGTGCGGCAGCCAGGTCGAGGGATTCCTCGCTGCTGACCGTGGCCCAGTCGCGGTACGGGATGCCGTGCACGCGCAGGCGCGCCACGCCGCCATCCGGGTAGATATTGAATCGCAGGTGCGACACCGGCTGGGTGTAATCAAGCGCGTGGTAGTGGTGGCTGTTGCCCTGTAGGGCGACGGCTGGCAGCACCTCTGTCCAGGCGGTGCTGTCATCCGGATCGCCTTCGGCCAGAAAGCAGGCTTCCAGCGAGGCGGATGGCGGGTAGTTGCCGGTGAAGTAGCGGGTGTCGATATCCACGCCCTTCAGTACACCGGGTACGCCGAGGCGGATCACCGCATGGTCGTAGCCTTCGAACCGCTTGCGGCGCGATTCCCAGCCGTCCATCCACTTGCCGTTGTCGTCGAACACGCCTTCTTTCCACACCGGCTCGCCGGGCTGGAGCATGCGATCGGCGGCGGCGAACCAGTCGTCGGTGACCGAGAGGATCCTGCTGCCGAGGCGGGCGTCGGCCAGGTTGACGTATTTCTCGAAAGGCGCGGCGTAGGTTTTCATGGAAAGTCCTTCCTTGAGGGTCAGAGGGCGTCGAGGCGAAACAGGGCGATCCGGTTGATTTCCGCCAGGGCACGGGCGAACTCTTGCTCGGGCGTGTTGCGCAGGCGTTCTTCAAACGCGGCGAGAATTTGCTGCCGGGTGCTGCCCTTTACCGCCATGATGAACACGAAGCCGAACCGTGCCCTGTAGGCCTCGTTGAGGGCGGTGAAGCGGGCAAATTCTGCCGGGGTGCACGCCTGAATGCCGGCGCCGGCTTGCTCTGATGTCGAGGCAACGGTCAACTCGCCGCGCACAGCAGCCTTGCCGGCCAGATCCGGGTGGGCGTTGATCAGGGTCAGTTGGCGCTCATGGTCGACATTCAGCACAACGGTCGCCATGCGCGCATGCAGATGCTCGATGTGATCGTCGGCAGCAAAGATGCCTTGCTCGAATACGTGCTCCGCCACCCACGGCGAGTGTTCGTAAACCTCGGCGAAGGCCTGCACGAAGCCGGCGCGATCCAGGGCCGAGGGCGTGAGCGTGGCAAAGAGGGTCATTGCCCGGCTCCCGTCAGCGGGTGGATGGCGTGCCAATGGCGGGCGATGTCTACGCGACGGGCGAACCAGACTTTGTCGTGGCTTTTTGCGTAGTCGATGAAGCGGCGCAGCGCGGCCAGACGTGCCGGGCGACCCAGCAGCCGGCAGTGCATGCCGATGCTGAGCATCTTTGGCGCGCCGGCCGCGCCTTCGGCGTAGAGCACATCGAAGGCGTCTTTCAGGTAGGTGAAAAAGTCATCACCGCTGTTAAAGCCCTGTGCCTGGGTGAAGCGCATGTCATTGGTGTCCAAGGTGTAGGGAATCACCAGGTGCGGTTTTTCCGGCGTGGACTGCGGGTCCCAGTAGGGCAGGTCGTCATCGTAGGTGTCCGAGTCGTAGAGGAAACCGCCGTCCTCGCGCACCAGGCGCCGGGTATTCGGCCCGGTGCGCCCGGTGTACCAGCCCAGCGGGCGCTGGCCGGTCAGTTCGGTAAGAATGGCGAGGGCCTTGTCCATGTGTTCGCGCTCTTCGGCTTCGTCCATGTGCTGGTAGTCGATCCAACGATAGCCGTGGCTGCAGATTTCGTGGTCGTCGGCGACCATCGCTCGAATGACGTCCGGGTTGCGCTGGGCCGCCATCGCCACGGCGAACACGGTCAGCGGAATTTGCTGTTCGCGAAACAGCGCAAGCAAACGCCAGACACCGGCCCGGCTGCCGTATTCATACAGCGACTCCATGCTCATGTGCCGCACGCCGGGCAGGGGCTGAGCTGCAACCATCTCTGAAAGAAAGGCCTCGGATTCCGTGTCGCCATGCAGAATGCAGCGCTCGCCGCCTTCCTCGTAATTGAGCACAAAGGACAGCGCGATATTCGCCTCGCCCGGCCAGTGCGGATGGGGCGGATGGTTGGCGTAGCCGATCAGGTCTCTGGGGTAGTCGGGGCGCACGGAGGGTTTCCTGTTGAACGTTCGGTCTCCTACAGCGTAGGGCAGCCCGGCGAATAGGAACGGTAGTGAGCATTCGTTAAAACCGTGCTCATAGGCATCTGTAGGGGCGATTCGCCTGGCACCGAGTGTTCCCTCATCAGCATGGATTCGACGAACTACAGGGGTGGGAGCTCTGGATGGCTGTGTCAGCGGCGGTGTGGTCTGAAGGTCCTGAACCCAGGCGAATGAATTCGCCCCTACCGGAGCGCAGGCTGCGCCATTTATGCCACGAGGCAAGGTCGGGTGAAACTGCCACGCAAGGCAGAAGTGGTGGGGTGGCCCCGTCCGCATGACTAAACCGTGACTTCATCTGTAGGAGCGCAGGCCGCGCCATTTATGCCGCGAGGCAAGGCCGGATGAAACTGCCACGCAAGGCAGCAACGGTGGGTAATCCCGTCCGCATGATTAAACCGTGACTTCATCTGTAGGGGCGAATTTATTCGCCTGGCACCGAGTGTTCCCTCATCAGCGTGGATTCGACGAACTACACGGGTGGGAGCTCTAGATGGCTGTGTCAGGGGCGGTGTGGTCTGAAGTCCTGCGCCAGGCGAATGAATTCGCCCCTACCGGAGCGCAGGCCGCGCCATTTATGCCGCGAGGCAAGGTCGGGTGTAACCGCCACGCAAGGCAGCAACGGTGGGTGGCCCCGTCCGCATGACTAAACTTTGACTTCATCTGTAGGGGCGAATTTATTCGCCTGGCACCGAGTGTCCCCTCAACAACGGGGATTCGACGAACTACACGGGTGGGAGCTCTAGATGGTTGTGTCAGCGGCGGTGTGATCTGAAGGGCCTGCGCCAGGCGAATGAATTCGCCCCTACCGGAGCGCAGACCGCGCCATTTATGCCGCGAGGCAAGGCCGGGTGAAACTGCCACGCAAGGCAGCAGTGGTGGGTGGCCCCGTCCGCATGACTAAACCGTGACTTCACCTGTAGGGGCAAATTTATTCGCCTGGCACGGAGTGTTCCCTCATCAGCATGGATCGACGAACTACACGAGTCGGGTGCTCTTGATGGCTGTGTCAGCGGCGGTGTGGTCTGAAAGTCCTGCGCCAGGCGAATAAATTCGCCCCTACCGGAGCGCAGGCTGCGCCATTTATGCCGCGAGGCAAGGTCTCGCAAGGCAGCAACGGTGGGTAATCCCGTCCGCATGAAGCCGTGACTTCATCTGTAGGGGCGAATTTATTCGCCTGGCACCGAACGTCCCCTCAACAGCGGGGGTTCGACGAACTACAGGGGTGGGAGCTCTTGATGGCTGTGTCATCGACGGTGTGGTCTGAAGGTCCTGCGCCAGGCGAATGAATTCGCCCCTACCGGAGCGCAGGCCGCGCTATTTATGCCGCGAGGCAAGGTCGGGTGACGCTGCCACGCAAGGCAGCAGTGGTGGGGTTGCAGGCGAATGATTTCACGCCTACCGGAACGCACCTACCCTATATTCAGGCTCGCCGCGAGCCGCGACTTGTCCACACACAGCCCAAAAGCTGCTCGGGCTGGATTCATTCAACAACGGAGAGGGCATCATGGGACGTTTGACCACCCATGTGCTGGACACCACCCATGGTTGTCCGGGCAGAGGGATTAACGTGGAGTTGTACCGACTTGAGAATGGGCAGCTCTCGCTGATAGCCGGTGCGCAGACCAACGAGGACGGCCGCTGCAATGCGCCGTTGCTGGAGGGCGAGGGCTATCGCAGCGGGGTTTACCAGTTGCACTTTCATGCCGGCGACTACTTCCGTGCCCGCGGCTTTGGCCTGGGCGAGCCGCCTTTTTTCGATGTCGTCGTGCTGCGCTTCGGTATCGACGGCGCGCAGGATCACTACCATGTGCCGCTGCTGATTTCGCCGTACAGCTATTCGACTTATCGCGGCAGCTAGGTGATCGTCGTTTTCACCTGGCCCCACCCGGTGGATCGCCACCCAGTGGATCGATGAAGCGCGATCCATCCTACGGTTAGCACCGCCACTGCACGTCAATTCACCAGACGCGCCATGCCCATTGTCAGGGAGACCATGCCAATCCCCACCAAGACGAAGCCCGGCAGCAGGTCAAGCAATCGCGACAATCCCAGAGAGCCGGCAATTCGTCTGGCGATCAGACTGTAGGCGATCAGAATGGTGATATCGATGGCCGCCCAGATCAGCAACAGCGCGAGGGCTTGGGGCGCGAAGGGGGCTGAGGGCTGGATGAAGCCGGGAAGAAAAGCCAGAAAGAACAGGATGTCCTTGGGGTTGGATAACCCCACGCCCATCGCTTTCCAGAAGCTATGGGCATTGCGGGTGCGCACTTCGCGTTGTTCAGAGTTGCTGCCCAGGGTCTTGAGACCCAGCAACGTGAGATAAAAGCCCCCCAGCACCTGTCCCCAATTAAGTACTGAAGGGCTGAAGTCCAGGGCCAGGTAAATGGCTATCAGGGCCGCGACCAACAGCAGTTGTGCAGATAGCACGCCGCCGGCAATGGTCCACGCGGGCCAGGCCCGTCTGCCTTCGGCCAGGACCAGCGCGATAACCGGGCCGGGCGATGCGATCAGCACCGCCACAGCCGCTGCGAACGAGAGATACGCAGCAATCACAAGGCAGTGACCAGGTCGAATACGCGGGATTGCTTGCCGAGCTTGGCGGTATAGAAGCGCTGATTGCTGATGGCGAAGGCTCGCTGGATCCAGCGATCAGTACCGTCGAACCGGGCGGTGAAGGGGCTGCGCGCATGGGCCGTTTTACGGTTATCGATGATCAGCATGTCCCGCGCTTTGAGCAGCACCGGCTGTGCGACATCCCAGGCAATCGTCCGGAGTTTGTCCAGCTGCGCCTGACCCCGAGCACTGCTGGCCACCATGAAATAAGGATCGAAGCGGAACATGGGTGCTGATCTGTCGCCATACAGGACCGTCTGTTCCTGGCCCACATCGATCCGGCAGTTTTTCTCGGTATGGCTGTAGTCGGACAGGAAGTTGTACGGCTCGGTAAAGAAGAAGGAAATATCATCATCGGTCAGGTGGGGCAGAATCCTGTCGATCGATGTGATGTAGGTCACGGCTTCCTTGAGCGGGTCCTGCCGAAGGCAGAGCAGAACCAGGTGTTCAGGCTGAACCGCATGGAAGGCATTTTCCGTGTGCAGGTCCAGTTCAGTGTCATAGCTGTCGGAAGTGGCCGACTTCGACTGGCTTTGATGGGGAAAGAAATTATTGATCAGATCGCCATTGGATTCCTGGGTGTATCCGATGGGTTCGCCCAGCAGTGAAGTCGTTTGTAGCAGCAGCTTTTCACTGGTGATGTCGCGCTTTAACAGCTGATTTCGGCTGATGGGCGTCGAGGGGATCTGGCCGATGCGCAAATTTTCAAAATGCAAAAAACCATTTTTATTGCCGAAAATTCTGAACATCACGATCTGGGCAATCTGTTTTTGATTCAGGCCACCCTTGGTGACTGCTTCGGCCAACAGGTGTTCGATGATTTCCGACATCTTGTTTTCCTTCCTGGGGTGATTATTCCGAGGCGCGAAAAAGGCCTGTGTGCATTGATTGCGAAAAATCATGGTGGTGTGGGCAGACCTGGAAGCAAAACAGAAAAACATGCTATGAAGGATGACTATTACTCATGATAAGGATGGCTGTTCGCCGTGCGCTTACCCCCTCTTTATGCGTTGCGCGCCTTTGAAGTCGCTGCGCGCCATGGCTCTTTCACTCAGGCCGCCAAATCGCTGTGCATCACGCAAAGCGCGGTCAGCCGCCACGTCAAGACGCTTGAGGAGCACCTGGGCTGCACGCTTTTCGAGCGCAAAGGACCCCGGCTGTCATTGACCGATGCCGGGCAGTTGCTGGCCCAGGAATTGGAGCGGGGGTTCGCCACCATCGAGCACGCCTGCAGCGCCATCTTTTGTCAGAAAGGCGTACTCCGTCTCAAAGCGCCTTCAACGCTGACCATGCGCTGGTTGTTGCATGCCTTGGAAGAATTTCAGGGCAAAGAACAGGGCCCGCGGGTGCAATTGACCAGTGCCTGGATGGACGTGGATTTTGTCGACTTTCGTACCGAGCCGTTCGACTGCGCCGTGTTGCTGAGCCGAGGCAATTTCCCGGCGCAGTGGAACAGCATCAAGCTGTTTGACGAATGGCTGGTGCCCGTTTGCTCACCGGAGCTGTTGGGCAAGCCCACCTGGCCTCTCGACAAGCTGGCGGCCAACAAGCTGATCCATCCCTCGCGGGACTGCCGGGACTGGCGGCGCTGGTTGGAGCGACAGGGGCTGCAGGATGCTGTTGCGTGGCGAGAGGGCAAGCGTTTCGACACCCTCGAACTGGGAATTTCGGCCGCCGCGCAAGGGTTCGGCGTATCCATCGGCGATCTCGCCCTGGTTGAAAAGGAGCTGCGCAAGGGCACCTTGACCGTACCGTTCAAGACTGCCGTCAGGTCCGGAGACAGCTATTTTCTGGTCTGGCCGCAGAACGGCGCCAAGCACAGGATGCTGGCCTCCATGCAGGAATTTCTGCTCGAGCATCTGCCGGTTATTCAGAGACGGGATCTGACGTTTCTGGAGTGAGCGCAAGGGCCAACAAGCCGCGCCGAGTAATTAGGCGTCGGCTTGCACATGCCCGGTAGGGACGTTATTGATCCACAAGCATCTCGAAGCCGCCATAGATCATGCGCTGCCCATCGAACGGCATCGGATTCTGATCGGGCTGCACACGTGGGTCGGCCATGACTTTCTGCATGCCGCTGTCACGCACCTGTCGCGAAGGCCAGATGATCCAGGAAACCACCACGGTTTCATCGGGCTTGCACTTCACCGCCATGGGGAATGAAGTGACCTTTCCTTCCGGCACATCATCGCCCCAGCACTCGACCAGCTTTATGGCGCCATGCTCCTTGAACACAGCGGCGGCGGATTCTGCGTGTTGTCTGTACGCTTCCTTGTTAGCAGTTGGCACGGCAACGACAAACCCATCGACATAAGACATTTCAGTTCTCCTCTGGCTGTGGAGCCTTGATTGCTGCGGGACATGCAGCTTAGGTCGATGCCTGCGCTTGGCGCAAAGCGCAGCCGGGATGGCTTGGCAGACCGTTGAACTGTTACGCCCCTTTGGTTGAGGGCAAAAGGATCGTCAGCAAGCCGAGCAGCGGCAGGTAGGAGCATATTTTGTACACCTGCTCGATGCCCTGGATGTCCGCCAGGTAACCCAGCAAGGCACCGCCAATACCGCCAAAGCCGAACATGAGGCCGAAGAACACGCCGGCGATCATGCCCACGTTGCCCGGGACCAGCTCCTGGGCGAAAACCACGATGGCAGAAAACGCCGAGGCGAGGATAAAGCCGATGATCATGCTCAGCACGCCCGTCCAGAACAGGTCGACGTAGGGCAATGCCAGGGTGAAGGGCGCGACGCCGAGGATGGAGAACCAGATGACTGTCCTGCGGCCGATCTTGTCGCCGATCGGGCCACCCAGGAACGTGCCTGCGGCGACGGCGCCAAGGAATAGGAACAGATGCACTTGTGAGCTGGCAACCGAGAGGTCGAATTTCTCCATCAGGTAAAAGGTGAAATAGCTGGTAATGCTGGTCATGTAGAAATATTTCGAAAAAACCAGCAGTGCCAGCACCGCCAGGGCAAAGGTCACGCGCCTGCGGGACAGTCCGTGGGTGGCTTGGCTACCCTGCTTGAGCGTGAACAGGCTCAGATGGTTGCGGTACCAGCGGCTCAGGCCATACAGCACACCAATGGCAAATACCGCGAACAGGCCGAACCAGGCGACGTTGCCCTGACCGTACGGAATGACGATGGCCGCCGCCAGCAGCGGGCCGAAGGCGCTGCCGGCATTGCCACCGACCTGGAAGGTCGATTGCGCCAAGCCGTAGCGACCGCCCGAGGCCAGGCGCGCGACGCGTGAGGTTTCCGGGTGGAAGGTTGACGAGCCGATGCCCACGAGCGCCGACGCGATGAGGATCGCCGAAAAACTGCCGACGAAGGCCAGCATGAAGATGCCGAGCAGGGTGCAGACCATGCCGGCCGGCAGTAGCCAGGGCTTGGGATGGCGGTCGGTGTAGTAGCCGACCCAGGGCTGCAGCAGCGAGGCGGTGAGCTGGTAGGTCAGGGTGATCATGCCGACTTGAGTGAACGTCAGGCCGTAATTGGCCTTGAGCATGGGGTAAATCGCCGGTATCACGGCCTGGATCAGATCGTTGACCAGGTGCGCCAACGCGCAGGCACCAATCACGCGCATGACCAAGGGACTGGCTTGGCGGGCAGTCGAAGCGATGGCTGAGGGCGAATGGGTAGAGCTGATAGACATGACTGACATCCCGGGCAGAAACAGCATGCGCACCCGGACAACTCGTCCTTGCTTGAGCAATGCGCGCCAACGTACGGCGCTATCCTAGATCCCGCAGAGGGCTTTGTCTCGCAAGCTGCCTGGATAGACAACGGCGGGGATTACGTAGGAGCGGACTCGTCCGCGGTCAAAGCCATACGATGCTGCGATTCGATCGCGGTCAAGACCGTCCTACGGTGCGTTGAGTTGGCACGCGCCTTGTGTGTTTCCCTGGCGATTTATCCTGGGCTCGTAGTTTCGGAAGGCGACTTGATTGCAGCCTCGGTGCCCACACGCGGTCGGCTGTCGCCGAACAAGGTTTGCAGGTACGCCTCCTGCTGGCGCAGACCATGGTTGACCAGATACTCACGACCCTTAGGCAGACAGCGCAACAGGGTCTGCCAGGCAAAGCGCGGCGGTGCGGTGAACAGGGGATACCAAGGCAGTGTCCCACGCGGCAGGCCCAGCGCCTCTCGGCCGTTGCGGTCGATAAAGGTGCGCGCAATGCTCAGGTGAATCGCCCTGTTCAGGCGCCCACGCAACCAGGGCAGATTGCGGTAGTGGCGCTGCAGCGGCTCATCGATCAGGGCCATGCCCAGGCGGCGACTGCTTTCATCGGCGGGCGCCTGAGCCAGGAGATTGTGGTACAGCGCCCGACGCCCCTGGTTTTCGTCAGCGTGCAACCAGCGCTCGTCGACACCCATCAGCCAGGCGATATACCGCCAGAGGTGGGTGATGGCCGCGCTTTCGCGGCGAGAGAGCGGTACGCCGAGCATGCGCTGGCCGATCAAAAAGATTGTGGAAAACGCCAGGTAGGTGGCGTGCATGTCGCCCTGGTTAATGGGCAGGCCGTAGTAACTCGCGTCCCAGTTTTCCATGGCCGCGACATGGCGGCGCACCAGGCCGTGGATCAGGCGTACCTGAAGCGTGCCGCAATAGCCGGGAGCCCCGCGTTGCATCCCGCCAGGACGGGTGCAGTCAATCCACCATTTGGTGGTTTCCGCCACCCGCCGTTGCGCCCCTTCTTCCAGGGCGCCAGTAACCACCAGCGTGCGGTTGATGGCCGAGGCCTGATAACCGGCCAGCAGGCCCAGGTCACGCAGGACACGCATGCCCGTCAGTCCGGACAGCCCACAGGCGCGAGCGCCTTCCTGAGCCCGTTCGGCGTCGAACCAGTCGGGCGCTGTTTCGATGCGGGAGAAGAACGTTCGCAATGGCTGCGGGGCGCCTTCCACGGCGTTGATTCCATGGCGCACCGCGCGCTCGTAAAGTGGCCGGGTTCGAGACAGACCGCTTTTCATCATCCAGCCGATCAGCTCGTCCATCGGCGCATCGCCCACCAGCAGGGATTCGCCAATCGCCTGCCATTCCTCGGCGCTGGGCTCCGCCGTACCACGCACCCAGAGGCGGATGGGCGCGGCGGTGCGTCGTGCGCGCACCGGGTCGACACCGTGGCGATCGGGAATACGAACGGGGCGTGTCAGCATGTTCATACCTCGGTTGGGCTGTGCGGCAGGCGGGTGTCACTAGACTATTGCGAGTAATTACTCGCAAACAACTCGTATGGATGGAGCCGATATGAGGAAGCAGCCGAGACAGAAGCGTTCAGGGAAGATGGTCGCGGCACTGTTGGAGGCCACAGCGCTGGAGCTGGGCGATCGCGGCCTGGATGGGCTTACCACCAACCATGTGGCCAGGCGTGCCGGGGCCAGCATTGGCTCGCTTTATCAGTATTTCGACAGCAAGGAAGCGCTGATCGAGGCGCTGCTGCAACAGCAGGGCGGACGTCTGATGGCCGTGGTCCACGAGCGCCTGCTGCCGCTGCTGGATGCGGATATCAAAACGGTCACGCGGGCGATCCTGCAAGGCATTTTCGAGCAGGTTGAGCAGGACAAGGGACAGCGCGAGTTGGTGCGCAATTGGCATCGGCTGCGTTCGGAACAACTGTTCCAGACACTGGAGCGGGATATGAGCGAGGTGTGCCAGCAGTATCTGCTGCGCCATGTGGACGAATACCGCTTGGACAACCTGCCGGCCACCTTGTTCGTGCTGATCAATTCGGTGCAGTTCACCACAGCGCGTTATTTCAGTCAGGACTCGGTGCTGTTCAGCCGCGATGAGGTAATCGAGGCCCTGGCCAAGATGGTCGAATCGTTCTGCTTGCCGCAGGACAGTCGAGACAATCATCACCAGCGGTAGAAAGTCGCCAAGTGTTTCCACCTGGCGTTCCGCCAACCCAGCTAGCCTGCAGCGCCCTCCGGCAGCTTGGCGATCACCTTGATCTCGAACTCAAAGCCATACAGCCAGGTCACGCCCACGCCAGTCAACGTCGGGTGCGGTGCCTCGCCCCAGTACTCGGGAATGATCTTCCAGATGGTCTCGAATTTGGATTCCGGATCGACGATGAACACGGTCACGTCGATCACGTCCTCGAAGCTGCAGCCGGCTTCCGCCAAGATCGCGTTGAGGTTGTCGAAAGCGCGACGCACCTGCATTTCCAGGTCAGGCTCCGGCGAGCCGTCTTCGCGACTGCCGACTTGCCCCGACACGAATAGAAAACCATTGGAACGGATTGCCGGTGAGTAGCGATTGCGTTCGTACAGCGCCTGGCGTCCGGGCGGGAAAACAACGTCACGTGTGGCCATAACTACCTCTTCTAAGGGCCGGTACCGACCCGTAATCAAGTTGAAGACACTCTAGAAAGACACGCGCTGCGGATAAACCAGCAACGCTGGTCAGCATTGTTTGTAAAATCCGAACAATCCCGACTAGCTGGAGCTGAGATGGACCGTTTCGATGCAATGCAGGCGTTTGCCCGAGTCGTGGAAACCGGCAGCTTCACCAAGGCGGCCGAGACCCTGCACATGAGCAAGACCAGCGTGACGCAGCTCGTGCAGCAGCTAGAGGCGCGGCTGCGGGTCAGACTGCTCAACCGCACCACGCGCAAGGTCAATGTCACCGCCGACGGCGCCGCCTATTACGAGCGCGTCCTACGCCTGCTGGCCGACATGGACGACGCCGAGACCAGCCTGTCCAACGCTTCGACCGCGCCCCGAGGGCGGCTGCGGGTGGACGTTCCCAGCCCGCTGGCGCGTCTGATCCTTATTCCGGCATTACCGGCTTTTCATGCCCGCTACCCCGAAATCCAACTTGACATGGGCGTCAGCGACCGCGTCGTCGACATCATCGACGAGAGCGTGGACTGCGTAGTGCGTGGCGGCCCAATCACCGACTTGTCGCTGGTGGCGCGCCACGTGGGGGATTTGCCGTTCGGCGTATATGCGGCGCCCAGCTATCTGCAGCGCGCCGGCATTCCCACGCACCCGAGTGAAGTAGAAGACAGCCACCACCGTGTCGTGAATTACATCGGCTCGCGCACTCGCAAGGTATTGCCCTATCAGATGCGACGTGGAGCAGAGCAGATCAACCTGCAGGGCCGCCATGTATTGGCAGTCGATGACGGCAACGCCTACCTCGCGGCTGGCCTGGCCGGCCTGGGCATACTCGGGCTGCCGGACTATATGGCCCGGATGCACCTGGCCAGTGGCGAACTGGTGCGCCTGTTCGAGGATTGGCAATTCGAACCGATGCCGCTTTCCGTGGCCTTTCCGCCGAATCGGCATGTGAGCGCCAAGCTGCGAGTATTTATTGAGTGGATCGTGGAGTTGATGGCGCAGCATGCGCCGGTAGAAAGTAGAAAGTGATGCGGCTAGGCGACCGATGCGCAAGCGCGATCAGAGCGTGACGACAGGGCCGGGATGGCTGGCCGAGCGGATTGGCGAGTCAGTACACTCTGTGCATCGTCATCAGCAGTACACGAGAGCCGCCATGACAGCCTATCCCGCAGCGAACCGCCGTCTCGCACGCGCCCGGAGTTGAGTACATGATCGAAGTCACCGAAGTTTCCATCGCCGAGCTGCGTGCTGCGCTCGAAACCGGCCGGACCACTGCCGTAGAGCTGGTGCGTGCCTATCTGGCCCGCATCGATGCTTATGATGGCCCTGAGACGCCGACCCGGCTCAATGCCGTGGTGGTGCACAATCCCGATGCGCTCAAGGAGGCCGAGGCCTCCGACGCCCGCCGCGCCCGGGGCGAGACGCTGGGTCCGCTGGACGGCATTCCTTACACGGCCAAGGACAGTTACCTGGTCAAGGGACTCACCGCCGCCTCCGGCAGCCCGGCATTCAAGGACCTGATCGCTTATCGCGACGCCTTTACCATCGAGCGCTTGCGTGCCGCTGGTGCCATCTGCCTGGGCAAGACCAATATGCCGCCCATGGCCAACGGCGGCATGCAGCGCGGCGTTTACGGTCGCGCCGAAAGCCCCTACAACGCCGACTACCTGACCGCGCCCTTTGCCTCTGGCTCCTCCAATGGCGCCGGCACCGCCACCGCTGCCAGCTTTGCGGCGTTCGGCCTGGCCGAGGAAACCTGGTCCAGCGGCCGTGGCCCGGCCTCCAACAATGGCTTGTGCGCTTACACGCCGTCGCGTGGGGTGATTTCGGTGCGCGGCAACTGGCCGCTGACGCCGACCATGGACGTGGTGGTGCCCTTTGCACGCACCATGGCCGATCTGCTTGAAGTGCTCGACGTGGTGGTGGCCGACGATCCCGATACACGCGGCGATCTCTGGCGCCTGCAGCCCTGGGTGCCGATCCCGAAGGCCTCCGACGTGCGTCCGGCGTCCTATGCGGCCCTCGCCGCCCAGGCCGATGCGCTCAAGGGCAAACGCTTCGGCGTGCCGCGCATGTTCATCAACAAAGACCCGGACATGGGGACCAGTGATAAGCCCGGTATCGGGGGGCCGACGGGCCAGCGTATCCAGACGCGGGACTCGGTGATCGCGCTCTGGGAGCAGACGCGTCTGGCTCTGGAAGCGGCTGGCGCCGAGGTGGTGGAGGTGGATTTCCCGCTGGTGTCCAACTGCGAAGGCGACCGTCCTGGCGCGCCGACCGTGTTCAATCGCGGCATCGTGTCGCCGGAATTTCTCCACGATGAGTTGTGGGAGCTCAGTGGCTGGGCCTTCGACGATTTTCTGCGTGCCAACGGCGACCCCACGCTGAACCGCCTGGCCGATGTCGATGGATCGCTGATCTTCCCCCATGACCCCGGCACCCTGCCGAACCGGGAAGACGACCTCGCCGCCGGCATGGACGAGTACGTGAACATGGCCAAGCGCGGCATCAAGTCCTGGGACCAGATCGCCACGCCGCCCGATGGCCTGCGCGGCCTGGAGAAGACCCGCAAGTTGGACCTTGAAGACTGGATGGATCAGTTGGGCCTGGACGCCGTGATTTTCCCCACCGTGGCCGACGTCGCGCCGGCCGATGCCGATATCAACCCGGCCTCGGCGGACATCGCCTGGAGCAACGGCATCTGGGTGGCCAACGGCAACCTCGCCATTCGCCACCTCGGCGTGCCCACCGTCACCGTGCCCATGGGTGTGATGGCGGATATCGGCATGCCCGTGGGGCTGACCTTCGCCGGTCGCGCCTACGACGACTCCAACCTGCTGCGCCTGGCTTCGGCCTATGAGTCCACCGACAGCAAGCGCCGTGTTCCGCCGCGCACGCCACCGTTGGCGCGCTGACGGTCATACAAAAAGGCGCCGCTGGCGCCTTTTTTGTACCTGCCCATCGGCCCGTTTGGGCTGCGGTGCCTGCCGGTAAAGTAGGATGGCTGGAGCACAGCGATACCCATGCCGCCCGGCCAAACACGTGGCTTCACCTGAAAACACGATGGGTATCGTTTCACTCAACCCATCCTACGAGTCAGCGTGCTGCCTCTGGGGTTCACTGTGCGGAGGAGGGTGCCTGCGCCGGCGGCGTCTGCGCAGGGCTGGGACGCTCCCGCTGCTCCACACCCGCGCTACTGCGCCCGGCCTGAAAGGCCGCCAGCATGTTAGAAGTCAGGGCGGAGTTGAATGAGGCGATGCCGAAGACAATGGCCAGGACCGTGCTGATCGCAGTGACGATCATGGTGGTCTTGATGGCATTGAGGCTGGCCTTGAGCTCCGCCGTGGACCTTTCCAGCCGCTGGATGGACGTCTCAAAGCCGGAATTGCGAATGCCCTGGGCCGAATCCCGGGCCGCCTGAGACGCAAGAAAAGCGTCGATCTTGCTCTCGATCGCGGCGACACGCGCATCCATGCGGGTCTCGAGGAGTTCCAGCTTTGCGTCCAGTTCGGGGCGGGGCATGTCGTCGTTCATGGTCTGAGTATGGAAGCAGAACACGGATTGTCAGTGGTACACGACAGGTGTTTTTTTCGCTTGCGCGGGGAGCAAGCGCACCTGCCCCACGATGCGTTGACGCAGGTATCACATGAGCGTTGCGCCATCGAATACGTCAAACGGAAGAGCGAAGGTATCAACGCCCTCCAGACAACCCAGGTTGATGCGATAGTGCCCTGGCTTTACGACTGTTTGGTGGAAGGGATAGATACCGCACTGGCTGCAAAAGTGGTGCTTGGCAGTACCGCTCCCAAACTCGTACGTGGAGAGGGCGCCATCCGCGGCAACGATGGTCAGGTCTGATGGGGCGACGGTGAAGACACTCATCAGTGCGCCTTTTCGTGCACAGATCGAGCAGTTGCAACGCATGCCCCTATCGATGGCAGGGCCCTGAAATTGGAACTGTATCGCTCCGCAATGGCAGCTTCCTTTGTGCTCGAGCATATAGCCTCCGGTTAATGGTTAACCCCAAGGTAGCTCAAGTCCTGCGTATCAGTCGGCGGCGTGGATATCTCGCTTTTAATCTCCACCATGGCCCCGCCTGGTGGATCGATAGAACGCGATTCACCCCAGGTTTCGGGGTGCTCGTTAGGTAGGGTATTAGTTTTACGCCGGTTAGGATGGCGCTGTTGGAGCGCCAGGCTATCTGTAGGGTGGATGTCGTATTTTTACATCCACCAGGGCCCCGCTTGGTGGGCCGCCGCTTGGTGGGCCGCCGCTCGGTGGATCGCCACCCGGAGGATCGCCCCCCGGTGGATTGATGAAGCGCGTGTCGGCGATGCCGCACTGTGTAGGGCGGCGTCGCTCATTGCAGGTTACTGGGATAGCGCAGGCATGTCTTTTTACACGCCCCGTTCGTTGTTCCAGATCAGCACGTGCAGCTGCGGCAGCACGCGGGGCCGGTACCAGCGGTCGGCGGAGATGCACTCGACCAGCCAACGCAATTGCGCATTGAGTGTCTGGATATCGGCCTCGCGCTCCGGCTGCTCGGGCGTGGCCGGCGTCGGGTTGCAGGGTTGCAGGAACAGCGGCAGGTCGGGGTAGTCGGCGGCGAGGGTTTTGGCCCATTGGTAATCCGCTTCATCGGCGATCACCAGCTTGAGGCTGACCTGGGTATCGGCCCCAGCAGCGGCCAGGCAGGCCTCAAAACGCTCGCGGCGAAACGGCATGCGCGAAGACGGCGGCTTGGGGCTGAGGGTCAGGTAGTCCAGCTCGGCAAACCACGGCTGGGCCGTGCTGCCCTGGGTTTCCATGGCGAAGCGGTGGCCTTGCGCGTGGCCAAGCTTGAGCAGATCTTCGAGCGGCTGCAGCGCCGGGTTGCCACCGGACAGCGTGACCAGAATCGGCTCGCCGCCGCTCAGCCGGTTCACCTCGACGAGGATCGCCTCGGCGTCCATGGCCTGCCAATCAGCGCGAAAGGCGGGGTCCACCGCGTAGCGCGTATCGCACCAGCTGCAGCGAAAGTCGCAGCCGCCGGTGCGCACGAACACGGTGGGCATGCCGATCAATGCGCCCTCGCCCTGGATGGTGGGGCCGAAGATTTCGCTGATGGCGATCATGGCCGGTACTCCGCCCAGGTCTTGGACGTTTCCGACACCGACACCGCGCTCACCTCGGGCCAACGGGCCTGGGCCCACTCGTACAGGTGGCGGGCCAGGCGCTCGGCGGTGGTGCACGCGTCGCCCAGCACCTCGTTGAGATGACGGTGATCCAGCTCGACGTCGATGTAGTCCTTGAACGCCTTGAGCTCCAGGTAATCACGCACGAAACCGTACTGATCGAGACCCTCGCTCTGCAATTCGATTTCCACCACATAGTTATGACCATGCAGACGGGCACAGGGGTGCCAGTCGGGCATTTGCTTGAGCTGGTGGGAGGCGGAAAAGTGAAACTCTTTTCTTATCGTGTACATGCGTTCGCCCTCGCCACCGCGTCGCGCCAGTACTGCTGGTCCTGGTAGGGCGTGGGGTCGGGTACACCGGCCAGGGCCATGGCTTCGATGCGCTCCACGCAGGTACCGCAGCGGCCGCAGTGAGTCTCGCCACCCTCGTAGCAGGACCAGGTATCGGCCACCGGCACGCCAAACCGCGCCGCGTCGCGGGCGATTTCGGTCTTGTCGGTGTTCACGTAGGGCGCCATCAGCGCCACTTCGGCCACGCCGTCCAGCGCCTTGGCCTGCATCTGGGCGAACAGGTCGATAAAGTCCGGGCGGCAGTCAGGGTAGATGAAGTGATCGCCGCCGTGGACCGCCAGCGCCACGGTGTCGAGGCTGCGGGCAGCGGCCACGCCGAAGGCAATGGTGAGCATGATGGCGTTGCGGTTAGGCACCACCGTCACCTTCATGTTCTCTTCGCTGTAGTGGCCGTGGGGCACAGCGATGTCGTCGGTCAGGGCCGAGCCTGACAGCTGGCGGCCAATCTGGCCGATGTCCATCACCAGGTGGGGAACGGCGAGCCGTTGGGCGGTAAGGCGGGCGGCATCGATTTCTTTGCGATGGCGCTGACCGTAGTCGAAGGTCAGCAGGGCGCCGAGGGAGTGCTCCGCCGCCAGCCGGTAGGCCAGGGTCACGGAGTCGAATCCGCCGGAGCAGATCAACAGAGCTTTCATAAAGTGTCCTTGTTTTGTCCGGGTAGGCTGCGACCGGGTAACGCGGCGGCCATTTTAACGACCGGGGCCGCCTTGTCCAACAACAAGGTGCGGAGCCAGTGTGGCGGCTTTATCGGGTAGCGCAGGCCGCTGAACACATGTCATGCCGGATCAGTCTCAACTTCACGCTCCGCGTGGATTTTCGCCATGTACCTGATCCAGCTCCTCCTGCCGCTCTACGACAACCACGGCCAAGGCTTTCCTGGCCACTTCTTTCGCGAGGTCGGCGAGACCCTGATCACCCGCTTCGGCGGGCTCACCGCCTTTACACGCGCCCCGGCCACCGGACTCTGGCGGGAGGATGGGGTGCATACCGAGCGCGACGAGGTGGTCGTCTACGAAGTGATGACCGAGACGCTGGACCGCAACTGGTGGGCCGACTACCGCAGCATGCTGGAAGCGCGCTTCGAGCAGGATGAACTGGTGGTGCGTGCCTGGCCGATCGAGAAGCTCTAAATGCCCAATCCCGACGCGGTGATCGTCGGCGCCGGAATTGCCGGGCTGTCGTGTGCCGTGCGGTTGGCGGAGGCCGGGCTAGCGCGACGCATGCTGGCGCGCTGATAGCAGCCAGCGTAATCGGCTATTCAGCAGGCCTGTCTCGGCTTCACCCTGTATCGTGGAGGGCCTGTTTTGCCAGTAATTAATTGACCGAGCGTTACAGAACGATTATTGTCCGGCTTTGATTCATTCAAGAGCCCCAAAATATGCGTAAGGAGAAGCTGCCAAGCCAAGGTCGCCCTCGGCAATTCGAGGATGAAGAAGTCATCGATGCTGCTGTGGCGGTTTTCAGTGAGAATGGCTTTGCTGGCACCTCTGCTCAGGACTTATGCGATGGTACCGGTTTAGGTCGGGGCAGCCTCTATAACGCCTTTGGTAGTAAACAAGGGTTATACGAGCAAGCATTATTGCGTAGCCATGAAAAAAGCATGTCTGCACAGTTGACCATTCTAAGAAAACCAGGCTCTGCTAAAGAGCGGCTGCGCACCTTGTTGCTTTGGGGGATTGCTGAAGATCTGGAGCAAGCAGAACAACATAATGCAATGGTTCTGTTCTCTGCCTTGGAGCGCGGTAGTAAAGATGAAGCCGTAGCAAGGCTGAATAAGGAATATAGAGAGCGCTTGGAAAACGCCCTGGTTTCTGTATTTGAAGAAGGCCAGAAAAATAAAGAATTTGGCAAGAAGGCTTCCGCTATTGAAATGGCAAGAGGTTTTTTGGCTGGATACTATGGATTGCGTGTTCTGAATAAAAACATCACGGATAAGAGTGTCCTTGATGATGTTGTGGCTGGACTGCTGGCTAACTTCTAGGCTCTCAATCATCGTTACTTCGTTTTTGTAATAAACATACCTGTAAATAGATAACGCATCATGAGGCGGTCAGATGATGCGTGCTTCTTTATCCGTTTTTGTAATGTTTGTTAAATAATTGAGGAAAGTAAGGAATGCCTTTGGTTGTGTATATTCTAGGATTGGCCATCTTCTCGATTGGTACCTCTGAGCTTATGGTGGCAGGGATGATGACCACCCTGTCGGACGATTTTGATATCACCATTGGTGAGGTTGGTCATCTGATTTCATACTTTGCTTTTGGAGTAATGCTGGGAGGCCCGGTGCTCACCTATGCGTTTCTCAAACTGAAAATACCTTACCGTCCAAGCCTGTTGGTATTACTCGCATTGTATGTGGTGGTCCAAGGTTTCAGTGCCTTTATTTCGGAACACTCCATTTTAATTGCTGTGCGCGTAATTACCGGTGTGCTATGTGCCGGTTGTCTCAGTTTGTCATTGGCGACCAGTATGGCGCTGGTGTCCGCTGAAAACAGGCCCCGTGCTGCTGCCGTGATTATTGGTGGCTTCATGGTTTCCACCGTGTTTGGTGTCCCGCTGGCGACGATCATCAACCAGCACTGGGGCTGGCGTATCAGTTTTGGGCTGGTCGCGGTGTTGGTACTGCTCTGTTTGCTGGTGTTGATTCGTGTACTGCCAAACTCGGGTGACCAGAGCAGTCTGAAAATGAAGGAAGAGTTCAAGGCATTTAAAAATATGGCGTACTGGAAGGCCTGCGCAACCAGTTGTTTGATTTTAGGTGCCAGTTTTGCGGCCTTCAGTTACTTTGTGCCGGTTTTAACCACAGTGACTGGTATGACGATGGGGGTAATTCCCTTCATATTGATGCTCTATGGAGCGGCAAACATAATAGGGAACATCGTCACCGGGTATTTTGCCTTTCGGCATAGTTTAATCATTATGGTTGTCGGGCTAACGGTGCTGAGCATGTCATTAACTGGTATGGCATTGCTGGCGCAATATCAGTGGTTCGCTGTGGCCTTTGTCATTTTGATTGGGTTGTCCGGTGTGCCCATGAACCCTGCGATGATGGCACGCATCATTAGTGTGGCCCACCCCGGTCCCATGGTAAATGCTGTACATACCTCCGTTATCAATATCGGCCTGGGCGGAGGGACTTTTCTTGCCGGCTTGGCGATCTCCGCAGGCTATGATGTTCGTGCTGCATTATGGATAGGTGCCGGCCTGGCCGTGCTGGGGTTATGCTCCGTGCTGCCTTACCTGCGACGTGGAAGAATAGGTTGGAATTGAAGTCAGCCGGCTCCGGTCCCTACCGGTAATATTTATTGCAGTGAAACCGGATATCTCCTGAGAGGTCGCGCGGGGGCGTCACACTCTTTGCGGCTTACCTTCGGTACCGACTCAAGGACGAGTGAGCATCGAGCGTGAACTGGAACGGCAGGGCAAAGCCGACGCCGGTTGATTTCCGTTTCGATCACCGCGATCTCGAACTCGAAGCCAGGATTTATTTGAGTAAATAAATCTGTTCGGAAGTAGTCGCACTGAGAAGCTAGAAAAGCCAGGCATTGCCTGGCTTTTCTTTTTGGCCGTTCAGCCAGAAGCCGTAAACGGTTCCGATAGCGACCGGGCCAGCGCGGCGCCGGGCTCGTTTCCACTGGCCTGATGAGCCTGATTTCCCTGCTCGGCCTTCAGTACCCGGTCGAGCCTGAATGACTGGGCCAGCTCGAGATAAGCGCGTTCCCTGAAGTGTTCTTCATCCAGGCCATCACCGCTGCCACCAGCGGCTCGCGCTGCGCTGCAGCGATTGCCGATTGCCAAGGCCTTCTAGACGTGGCGTCGAAGTTACGGGGATGTCCGCTCTGGCTGCTCGCAGATCTGTGCGTCTGCGTAAAACCGGTCGTTCCTCAGGTTGGGTTTCCTCTTCAACGCAAGAAACATAAGCGCCATGAATGGCCGCTCATCAGTTGACATTAAGATTATCCCCGGAGCAGTCGATAGCTGATTGATATATAGGACAAGTTCAGAGGCAGGAGCCACCAAAGGAATCGGTTTGTATGCGGGGGTCCCACTCATGTTCAGTCGTCTCAAGTTCAGCCAGAAAATCCTTCTGGCGGCGTGCCTGGTCGTAACCACCGCATTCGCGTTGTTCACGCTCTACAACGACTACCAGCAGCGCAATACCATTCGTGCAGGTCTTCAGAGTGACCTGAAGGCGATGGGCGAAATCACTGCCGATAACATCCAAAATTGGCTAAGCGGCCGCATCCTGCTGATCGAGGGTGCGGCGCAAGCTGTCGGTAATGACAGTGACCCTGAGCGTGTACTCCGCCTGCTGCAGCAGAAAGTCTTCGCCGAAACCTTCATGTTCACCTACTACGGCAGTGCCGACGGTACCTACCTGCTCTATCCGCCGGACGACATGCCGGACGATTACGATGCCCGAACCCGCCCCTGGTATCAGGATGCGGTCGCAGCGGGTGGCTCGACCCTGACCGAGCCGTACCTCGATGTGGGCGCGGGTGGGCTGGTCATGACGCTGGCCACGCCGGTGCGCGGCAATGGCCGGACGCAGGGCGTGGTAGGGGGTGATTTGGCCCTGGGTGTACTGATCGAAATCATCAACTCACTGGATTTCGGCGGTCTGGGTCATGCGTTTCTCATCAGTGCCGACGGGAAGGTTCTGGTGCACCCTGACCAAGACAGGGTGGGCAAGAGCCTGAGCGAACTGTATCCGCGCAACACGCCGAGGCTGGACAGCCGCTACAGCGAAGCCAGTCTGGACGGAAACACCCGTATTCTCAGCTTCAGTCCGATCACCGGCCTGCCATCGGTGAGGTGGCATGTCGGTATTTCTCTGGATCGCGACAAGGCCTACGCCAGCTTGACGAGTTTTCGCACCTCGGCGCTGATCGTGACCGTGATGGCCGTGGTCTTCATCCTGATACTGCTGGGCATGCTCATCCGTGTGCTGATGCGCCCGCTCACCGATATGGGCCGGGCGATGGCCAATATCGCCGAAGGCGAGGGCGACCTCACCCGCCGGCTCGATGTGCAAACGCGCGATGAATTCGGCGAACTGGCGACCTCTTTCAATCGTTTCGTCGAGCGGATTCACGGCTCGATTCGCGAGGTTTCGTCCGCGACCGAGGCGGCTCATGAAGTGGCGCAGCGCGTGCTGAACGCCTCCAACGCCTCCATGATCAACTCCGACGAACAGGCCAGCCGCACCAACAGCGTGGCGGCGGCCATCAACGAGTTGGGCGCCGCCGCCCAGGAAATCGCGCGTAACGCGGCCGACGCTTCGGATCAGGCCAGCGGCGCACGGAACGATGCGGAGGGCGCGCGCGCGGTCGTTCAGCAGAATATCGCCGCAATGCGCGAGCTGTCCGAGAAGATCCAGGCCTCCAGCGCCGAGCTTGAAAAGCTGGATGCCAGGACCGTGGGCATTGGCCACATTCTCGAAGTCATCCAGGGGATCTCCGAGCAGACCAATCTGTTGGCCCTGAACGCCGCCATCGAAGCCGCACGGGCAGGTGAAGCCGGCCGGGGCTTCGCGGTAGTGGCGGACGAAGTGCGCAACCTTGCCCATCGGACCCAAAGTTCGGCGCAGGACATCCACCAGATGATCGAAGAGCTGCAGGCCGGCGCACGCGCCTCGGTGGAACACATGGCCGCCAGCCAGCGGCAGAGCGAGGACAGCGTGACCATTGCCGATCAGGCCGGCGATCGCCTGGGCGAAGTCACCCAGCGAATCGGCGAAATCGACGGCATGAACCAGTCGGTGGCGACGGCAACCGAAGAGCAGACCTCGGTGATCGAGTCGTTGAACATGGACATCACCGAGATCAACACCCTCAACCAGGAAGGCGTAGAGAATCTGCAATCCACCCTGCGTGCCTGCAGCGATCTGGAGCAACAGGCCGAGCGGCTCAAGCAACTGGTGGGCAGCTTCCGCATCTGAGTGCGGCCGCATTAAGGAGCTGCAGCCTTTTCAGGGGATGTTGACCGCTGAGCATTGCGTGCGTGGCGGACCGTCGCCTGCGCCGGAGAGCATGCCCCGCGCCTCGGCGTGGCACTGTGCAGCGGGATGTTGCCTTTGCCATGGGCAGGATAGGGGAGCGGCGCCTCTAAAGTTAGACGCCGTTCGTTGCGGCGCCCCCAGTGTTCCGATACATCTACGGCCCCGTTGGAAGAATCAAGAGAAGGACTCTCGATGTCAGGCAAACGCGCTGCTCGCCAGGGCGACCCCACCACCTGCCCCCTACCGGGACATGGCAAACCGCCTATCCAGTCCGGTTCCCCCGATGTGCAGATCAACAGCCTACCCGCGGCGCGCGTGGGAGACCCCGCCAGCTGCGGTCAGGCTATCAGCGGTGCTTACTCCAGCACTGTATTCATCAACGGCAAGAATGCCGCCACGCTCGGCAGCACCCTGAGCCATGGCGGGGTGATCGTCGGGGGATCGGGCGATGTGCTGATCGGCGACACGGTTGTTGCGGCACCCTGACGAACTCGAGGAATTCTCCAAGTGGGACGTGTTTTGACGCACGATGAGCGCATTCGGTTGTGGTCAGCGCTATCGGATGTCTTCGTCGACAACCACGTCGACTACGCAGCCATCGCTCGACAGTTGGTGGGTCTCGATAGCGCTACGGTAAAGGCTACGTTCTTCGAGGAAGTGGCTCCCGTTTGCTATTCAAACCTGCAAGCACCCATCCCGCCGATCTGGACGGCTTTCGACACCACCTGGCTCGCCGAAACGATCAGAAGCACCCAGGAAGCCCGCCGTACCTCGGCCTTTCGCCGCCTACGCGACCAGGCCTTCGTGGCTTACCTTCGTTATCGACTCAAGGATGAGTGGCAGTGCATCGAGCGCGAACTGGAACGGCAGAGAGACGCCGACGCCGGTTGAGGAAATGAATAAATCCGTCCCCTTTTACAGTTAGGGCAGAATGAGGCTGAGGGCTGCATCGGGTAGGGTGGATGTCGTTTTTTTAACATCCACCATGGCCCCGCTCGGTGGGGCGCCACCCGGTGGATCGCCACCCGGTGGATCGATGAAGCGCGATCCACCCTACGTTCACGGAAGCCTGCCGGACAGGCATGGGTATCACGCCATCCTGCGAGCGTGATTAGTCCGGCAACTTGGCGATCACCTTGATCTCGAACTCAAAGCCATACAGCCAGGTCACGCCCACAGCGGTCAACGTCGGGTGCGGGGCCTCGCCCCAGTACTCGGGGACGACGTTCCAGATGGTCTCGAACTTGGATTCTGGGTCGACGATGAACACCGTTACGTCGATCACATCATCGAAGCTGCAGCCGGCTTCCGCGAGGATCGCGTTGAGGTTGTCGAACGCGCGGCGCACCTGGGTTTGCAGATCGGGCTCCGGCGAGCCGTCTTCGCGACTGCCGACTTGCCCCGAGACGAACAAAAAGCCGTTGGAACGAATCGCCGGCGAATAGCGGTTGCGCTCGTACAGCGCCTGGCGTCCGGGTGGGAAAACAACGTCACGTGTGGTCATTTCAATCTCCATCAGGGGCCGCTGCCGGCCCGTCATCAACGATGGAGACACTCTAGAAAGGCGCGCGATTCGGATAAACCAGCAACTCTGGCCATGACTGTTTGTAGAATCCAAACAATCACACGCCGCTGGAGTCACGATGGACCGTTTCGATGCAATGCAGGCCTTTGCCCGAGTGGTGGAAACCGGCAGCTTCACCAAGGCCGCCGACACCTTGCACATGAGCAAAACCACCGTGACGCAGCTCGTGCAGCAGTTGGAGGCGCGGCTGCGCGTCAGGCTGCTCAACCGCACAACGCGCAAGGTCAACGTCACGGCCGATGGCGCGGCTTACTACGAGCGCGTCATACGCCTGCTGGCCGACCTGGACGACGCCGAGACCAGCCTGTCCAACGCCTCGACCTCGCCCCGAGGGCGGCTGCGGGTGGACGTTCCCAGCCCGCTGGCGCGCCTGATCATGATCCCGGCACTGCCGGCCTTCTATGCGCGTTATCCCGAAATCCAGCTCGACATGGGCGTCAGCGACCGCGTCGTCGACATCATCGACGAGAACGTGGATTGCGTAGTGCGCGGCGGCGAAATCACCGACCTGTCGCTGGTGGCACGGCACGTCGGCGACCTGACGATCAGCGTCTACGCCGCGCCCAGCTACCTGCAGCGCGCCGGTATTCCCGCACACCCGAGCGAGGTGGAAGACAGCCAGCACCGCGTCGTGAGCTTCATTGGGCGCACTCGCACGGTGATGCCCTACGAGCTGCAGCGTGGGGGAGAGGAGATCAACATCTAGGGCCGTCATGCGCTGGCGGTCGACGATGGCAACGCCTTGGCCGGCCTGGGCATACTCCCGCTACCCGATTACATGGCCAACGCCCACCTGGCCAGCGGCGAACTGGTGCGCCTGTTCGATGGCTAACGACTGGAACCGATGCCGCTCTACCTAGCCTTCCCGCCGAACCGGCATGTCAGCGCCAAGCTGCGGGTGTTTATGGAGTGGGTTGTGGGGTTGATGGAGGTGCATGCGCCGGTGGGGAAGAGGGGGTAATTTGAAGTTGATTACGACCCGAGACGCCGGTTACGAACGGCAGAAAACGGCCAAAAGCGGCCAACTATAATTAGCCGTATCGTAGTCTGCTCCAAATGGTTACAAACCACGCACTCTGCCAGCCAACTAGGTTTCAACTGCCGTTTTGTCGATAGGCTCTCCTGACTCATTAGTTTCAGGCAGACCTTCCTGCAACTCGCCCTCCTGCGTTTCCTTGGACGGCGGCTTGCCTAGCCACTCATTGGTTGACTGCTGTACTTCATTCAGTTGCTTATTGAGTTGTTGCAGGGTCCCATCGACCGTTTCGCGGGCTACGTCTTGCATTGCCTGCTCAGCCTTCTCGGCCAGTTTCTGCGCCGATTGCTCGGCTGCGTCGCAGCCGGCCAAGCCCACCAGTAACAGCCCCATAGCTGTCAATTGCAGCGTTTTTTTCATTACCGCCTCCAGTGTTGAAAGTTGCCAATTCGACAGTAGGCAGCCGACTAGCTACCTCTACCTGTTTTGATTTACACCTGAGGGCCAGCCGGGGCCGGCTGGCCACGGGTTTTCCAAAGGGACAGCAGCACGCCGCCCAGCAGCAGCAGACTCAGGGTCACACTCAGGGAGATTACCGATGGAATCTTGCCAATGAACTTTCACGAATGCCAATTTCGCGATGCTCGCGGTGAAGCACCCCTAGGTCGAAGACCAACAGGCCAATCACTATGCTGATAAAAACGAGCCACAACCAAGTGGCAGTGCCGAGAAATTCGGCCAGGAAGAACGGTTCTAGGGCAGTCATGAGCCCCTCCTCTAAGTGTCGAAGTTGTGCAAACTGCAACTCCGACATGGCAGCGGTTAGCTGTCAGAGGGGCCCGGCGTTGCGGAGGCAACTCTAGAGGTGCATTTGTGGCTTCTCAATCGAGGAAAGGTCGCAAGGTGTTTCAAGCGGATTGACTGATACTGTGAGTAGACCTTCTTTTCGTAGACGGCTTCGGGCGGCTGCTTTTGGCCGGTTAGCGACGGTCTGACTTCGACCGTCGCTATACATGGTCAAACCTCGGTCTGCTCCGCCATTTCCAAGGCGTCATCGACCTCAATCCCGAGGTATCGGACAGTGCTCTCAAGCTTCGTATGGCCGAGCAGCAATTGAACCGCACGCAGGTTCTTCGTCCTGCGATAGATCAGTGATGCCTTCGTACGTCTCATTGTGTGAGTGCCATACATGGCTGGATCAAGGCCAATGGCTTTCACCCAGCCTTTGACGATACGGGCGTATTGACGAGTGGAGAGATGGTCAGAGGTATGCAGCCGGCTCGGAAAAAGGCAGTCCTCGCTGCGGAGCTGGGCTTGATGTATCCAGGCCGCGAGAGCAGACCGTGTTTGCTCAGTGATCTCGAACTGCACTGGCCGCTGCGTTTTCTGCTGCATCACCATGGCTCGTGATGACAGGTTTTCGCCATGGGCAACGTCGCGCACACGGAGCTTGGTTAAATCGCAGGCTCGCAGCTTGCTGTCGATGGCTAAATCGAAGAGCGCTAGATCTCGACTTCTCTCGGCGATTTGCAGCCTCACCCGGATTGCCCAGATATCTCTCAGGCGGAGCGGGGCCTTCTGTCCGACTAATTTTCCTTTGTTCCAGGGCTGATGGCTGTAGGTAGCAATGGTGTTCATGGCAAGTCCTCCTGGTGTGGGAGGACAAGGATGGTTGGCCGGAGCAATGGTCGCTAACCGGCCAGAAGTTGCTGTATACGACTGGTAGGGATCTGCCATTTTGCTCGTTTCGAGCGGGAAGAAGAAAACTCTCCACTCCTCTCACACTTTCTCTCTTGTGAGGGGTAGATAGACGTCAAGCGAATACGCAGCAGGTAATGGGCGCGGTTGTAGCCCTTTTATTTATAAAGGATTATGATTTTTGATCTTGTAGGTAGGAGCAGATTTATGTAGAACGCTACCGTTATGCAATAGCATAGAATTCTATTAATCACTGTTAGGACTCAGATGAGTTTCGATCGCATCACTGAAGAAGATTTCGCAAACCCTGACTTCAAGGAAGACTCGGTGCGTGAGCTAATCATTGCACCACTACTGGCAGAGCTAGGGTTCTCTCATTCCGGAAAAATGCGCGTTACTCGCAGCAAATCCCTCGCACATCCTTTTATCCGAGTTGGCACACGCAATCACCCTGTCAAAACAATTCCAGACTACACGCTCGTTTTTGAAGAGAAGCCAATTCTTGTCTTGGATGCAAAAGCTCCCGACGAGGACGTCCACGCAGACGCGCATGTCCAGCAAGCGTATAGCTATGCAATTCACCCAGAAGTTAAATGCCAGGAATTTGCAATATGTAATGGTCGTGCAATTGCGTTTTATAGCATCTATCAGCGCGAACCATTGGCCACACTGAATTACGAAGATTTCAGGGCAAAATGGAACGTTTTGGAAAAGCACTTACATCCAAAATACGTTCTAGAACCAGTAAGGCGCAAGTTCGCGCCAGACTTCGGCCTTGCATTGCATCGCTTGGGAATGGGGGCTACGCAAGATCTCTACATGATCGGCACGCGACTGAATCTCTATGCTCGCTTAAGCGACGAGTTGTTCACCGCTACAGCGAACTTGGAGCATGCCGGAACACCTCATGCTGTCAGCTTTGACTTTGAGCGAGTAATGCTTCCACAGGTGCTGTCATCCCTTCCAGTTGAACTCGCCAGCCAATTTGAGCGGGCCCTTTCAAATGCACCCTTCCAAGCTTCAGCCGGGCTGGCAATTGAGCTCGACCTTAAATGTCACGTAGGAGCAATTATTGAAAATCCAGACGAAACCTTTGCCTCGCTGATCGTTGAAGAAGTTCTTGGTTCTCGTTTTTTGCCTGACCCTGGCGTTCCTACGCCAACTGACATTCCACCGCATATCTTCCAGCTGCGTAATGCATACAAAATATGAGCAAGGGCTGATGCGTAGCAATTCATTTAAGCCGCCGCCGCTTCGCGGCGCGGCTTAATTCAGAAGTTAGGCCTTGCAATGAACATGTGGCTATAAATGTAGGAATAAAAAACGATATGCAATTCCACCTTCTCCCGGGGTTCCTAATCTTCTTAGGCTCATACCTCCCACTTGCGATTATTCTTTCCATTCAGGACATTCCTTCAAGTTGGTGGGCTCGGCCGGTTTGCATGCCAGAGGTAATAGTCAGCGGTACATGCGATTTCAACCCATTCACGAATCCCGGTCTATCCGTAACGTTTCTGGCAGTATCGGCGGCGGCAATTCTTCTTGTATGGTCTTCGCTTCGGAAGATTTCCTATCCGTTCAGTATCGAAGTAAAACGGGCAAAGGCCATTCCGAACGAGATCATTAACTACACCTTTCCTTATGTGGTCTCCTTCATGGGGATTACTTATGGCGATCCTCAGAAGTTACTAGGTTTTGGTGTATTCCTCCTGTGGATGTTCGCGATTACGTACAAGTCGGGTCAAATACTTATGAATCCGCTGCTACTGGTTTTTGGTTGGCGTTTGTACGAAGCAACAATCGTCATAAATGGCGTTGAGAAAGATGTTCGAGTCCTCAAAGCCGGCCCACTAACTCCTGGGCTGGCATCGGCGCAGACCATACAAGAATTCTACGTAATCAAGGGATAAGTATATGCAGGCTACGTTTGCATCATTACGCGCGTTTGACTTTGCCAACAGCACAGTTCACCTGTGGGTCTTCAAAAGGAGTACAACAGCTGCTCGATTCTCCGCCTGGTATGCACAGACAGATGATGCACTTAACGCCATGCTCGTCCGCGTGGTTCTGTCCGAGATGGGCCGGATAACTGAGTTCGCAAACTACACACACTTATCGCAGACAAATGAAAACAGTTGCTTGGCAACCCTCATTCAGGGTAGCGATTTCGAGCATTTAAAAGCACTTGTAGATCGGCCTGAGCCTGATTTTCGGGTCCGCTCGGTTAAGGATCTGAGGAATGCCAGCGGATATTTGGTTAAATTTACTCACAACGGACGTATAGTCTACGCAGTGAAGAGGTCGGCTACCAACTGGAAGGCCTCGTACCTAAAGACTCACATAAATATAGTCTTCAGTAATGGAGAGCTATCTGCTGCAGAGGATAATGGCTTCGTTATTGAGAAGTCTTTTGATTTCTATGCTCATGACGCTGCTGTATTTATTGCAAGCAAGGGTGCGTTTGAATCAGCCATGGAGCATCGCGCCTCATATACACAGGCCTTTGCAGCACTAAAGCTCATGCCAGAATTCTCGAGTCTCTTTACTAACATTCAGCCCCTGGCAAATTATGTCGGGACGAACTCCATTCAAGTCCGGCGCATGGCACGCATTGAGGAGCGGGCTCTGTTCTCTCGTCCAGGGTTTCTTGCTGCGGTTCAACTGGTAAACGGGCGACGTAATTGGGGGTTAAATTTTGATCCCGCCTCCGGATGCATTATCCCTTGCGATCAGACAGTAAGGACAATCATGCAAATTCTTCTAGATCATCGCCTTCTGAGCGAGGTTACGGATTTGATCTATGACGTCCCTGATGCCACACAGTTGTAAATCCTAACAATTCATTCAGGCCGATTTCGCTTCGCGGCGCGGCTTAATTCAAGCTTTACAGAAAAAAAGGGGACAGATTTATTGAAAAATAAATCTTTCCCCTTTAGGTCGGGGCGCTTACTAAAGTATGGAAAAGCAAAACATCCAAGCCGATAAAATTACGAAACCGATCCAACTGCTCGGAGCCTGGCTCGTCGGATTATTAGCAACTGATGCGGCATTTCTATTTACAGCTTCTAGCATGGGGGCTGAATCGTGGCAATCTGGGGCGCTGACGATTGCAGCAATAATAAATGTACCGGTTTTTATTGCTGCTCTTTTCGTACTGCAAACTAAATTTCGACCCGAGCTACAAGAAGACTCTTACTATGCGACCTATCTAAATAATCGAACAAATCAAATAGTGAAAATACCAAAGAAAGAACTCCGCTTTGAAATACTCGAAGACAGAATAAAGCAACTAGAAGAGAGTGCCCGGGAACAACCCATACAATCAAGAAACTCCCTGCTGACAGATCTATCATTTGGCATCAATGTGCATCTGGCAAACAATGCAAAAATCCAAGAAACTCTATTTAACGCAGGGATTCGAGTGGCTAGAGAGTTTGGTTACGGTGCAGATGCGCCAGACCAAATAAAAGTAGCTGTCGTAGCAGGTCTGCCAGAACACATAAAGAACGAAGTGTTTAAGCTTGCAACCTCCCTTGGCATTGATTACTACGCATTCATAGAGCCCTGGGAAGAAATTGATGAAGATGTTTTGTTTGGTGCTTATGGCGAAACAGAAGGCCGAATTATGCACAAATCAGCATAGCAAGTGGTTCAAATCGTTCGTTTCGCTCTCCGGGACGGGCTGAAGCCCGCCCCTTAACCAAACGTTAAACGGTAAAGCATGGAAAGCAGAGCTCGCAGAAAATATGCTTCGATGATGTGGGAGTGCCGCTATCGGGTAAAAACGCTGCGTGACTTCACGTCCGGAAAAACTCACTGCACCTATCTCCAGACCACGATTGAATCGGAAGCCCTTCAGTTGCGGAAATTGCTTGAGCTAATAGCGTTCTCCTCGCTTGTGTCATACCAAGAGGCCTATCGCTCTGTGAGAAGCGATATTGCGAAGGATTGGCACGCAGCGAGGATCTTGCGCAAAATTGAGAGCATTAATCCTGAGTTCTATCCAGTACCAATAGACGGCTTTAATAGGCAAGGCTGGAATAGAGTGCAAGGTGGGTACCTCACGAGAAAGCAGTTCGAACGGTTATACGATAAATGTGGAGCTCTGCTTCACTCCCGGAATCCGTTTTCCAAAGGGAAGAGTTCATTGGCCTTCCATAAAAAAGTGCCTGAATATTTGGGCAGGATTGAGACCCTATTGTCGGAGCATTTGGTAGAGCTTGCTGGATCACGAGAGCTCATTCATGTAATCGCTCCGATGGAAGAAAATGCACCAATCCAGGTCCGGCATTTAGTGCGAGAAACGAACCACGTTTAACAAGTTGCGTAAGGCGCACGGCTTTCAGCCGCCGCTTCGCTCGGCGTTAATCATGGGGATATCAAGGCAGCTTCGCAGCATTCCGCGGCCCACCCCCTCACACCCACCAATCCTCCACCTCCCACCACCCAGGCAGCAGCCCCTTCACCTTGGGCCTGCCAAAGCGATCATCCAGCAAATACACCACGCCATGGTCGTCGGTGGTGCGAATCACCCGGCCGGCGGCCTGCACGACTTTCTGCATCCCCGGGTAGAGGTAGGCGTAGTCGTAGCCGTTGGCCTCGCCGAACATCTCTTGCACGCGGGCTTTGATTTCTTCGTTGACCACGTTGAGCTGGGGCAGGCCGAGGGTGGCGATGAAGGCGCCGATCAGGCGTCTGCCCGGCAGGTCGATGCCTTCGCCGAACGCGCCGCCCAGTACGGCAAAGCCAATACCTTCCGAGTGCTGGGTGAAGCGGTCGAGAAAGGCCTGCCGCTCGCCTTCGTGCATGTTGCGGGTCTGCACGCTGGTGGGGATGTCCGGGTGCAGGACCCTGAACAGCTCGCGCACTTGCTCCAGGTAGGCGTAGCTGCTGAAGAAGGCCAGGTAGTTGCCGGGCTCGCGTTGGTACTGCTCAGCCATCAGTTGGCAAATGGGCGCCAGGCTGCTTTCACGGTGCTGGTAGCGGGTGGACAGATTGCGCACCACGCGAACGCTCAGTTGCTCGGCGGCAAAGGGCGAGGCCACGTCGATCCACTGGGTTTCCTCCGGCAGGCCCAGCAGGTCGCGGTAGTAGTTGGCCGGGCGCAAGGTGGCCGAGAACAGCGTGGTGGTGTGGGCCTCGTCGAAGCGCGCGGCGAGGAAGGGCGCCGGCACCACGTTGCGCAGGCACAGGGTGGTGTCCAGGCTCAGCGCGCTGCTGGTCTGGCGGGTGATGTCGCACAGCGAATGGGGGCCGTAGGCCTCGCTCAGGCGACAGAACAGCATGGCGTCCAGGTAGAACTGCAGCAGGCTGCGGTCGTTGCCGTCGGGCTGCTCGCTCAGGTGGTCGGTGATGGCGGTCACCGCTTTTTGCAGGGCGGCGACGAACAGGTCCGGCACGCTGGGGTAAATCTGGTAGTCGTGCTCCTGCACCCGGTTGAGCTGTTCCCAATGCCGACCCACGCGCTGCAATTCGCTGCGGATGCGCGCCGGCGCGCGGCGGAGCAGGTCGTGGAAGACGGCCTGGTCCAGTTCGGCGCTGTACATGCTGCGCGCGCGGTCGACCAGGTTGTGCGCCTCGTCCACCAGCACGGCGATGCGCCACTCGTTGAGGGTGGTCAGGCTGTAGAGCAGGGCGCCCATGTCGAAGTAGTAGTTGTAATCGCCGACCACCACGTCCGCCCAACGGCACAATTCCTGGCTCAGGTAGTAGGGGCAAATCTGGTGTTCCAGGGCGATGCGGCGCACCTCCTGTTGGGTCAGCCAGCCGTGTTGCAGGGCGGCGTGCCGCGCGGCCGGCAGGCGGTCGTAAAATCCCTTGGCCAGCGGGCAGGACTGCCCATGGCAGCTTTTGTCCGGGTGCTCGCAGGACTTGTCCCGCGCCACGTGCTCCAGCACCCGCAGCGGTGTGGCCCGATCCTCATGGCGCAGGCTGTGCAGCGCGTCCAGGGCCAGGCGGCGGCCGGGTGTTTTTGCGGTGAGGAAGAACAGCCGATCCAGTTCCTGACCGGGCATGGCCTTGAGCTGGGGAAACAGCGTGCCCAGGGTCTTGCCGATGCCCGTGGTGGCCTGGGCCATCAGCGTATGGCCATCGCGGGCGCTGCGATAGACCGCTTCGGCCAGTTGCCGCTGGCCATGGCGAAAGGCGGGAAAGGGGAAGGTCAGGGCGTCCAGATAGTCGTCACGCTTTATACGGTGGGCTTGCTCCTGCTCGGCAAAGCGCAAAAAGCGCAGGCACTGTTGATCGAAGAAGGCTTTCAGGTCAGATGCGCAGTAACGCTCGGTGAAGGCGTGCTCGACCTGGGTCATCACCTCGAAATACACCACGGCCAGTTCCAGTTCCTCCAGCCCGAGCTGCTCGCAGAGCAGCCAGCCGTAGACCTTGACCTGCGCCCAGTGCAGCAGCCGGTGGTTGGCAGGGATGCGGCTGATGTCGCCGCGGTGGGTCTTGATCTCTTCCAGGCGGTTGGCCTCGGGGTCGTACCCGTCAGCGCGGCCGCTGACCAACAGCCCCGGATAGGTGCCACTCAACGGCAGTTCCGCGAGGTAGTGCCCGCCACGCCGGCTGACCACGGTCTGATGCCCGGCGATGCCTTCCTGGGCGGTGGGCGAGGGCGTAAAACGCAGGTCGAGGTCGCCCTCTTTGGCGGTGAATTCGCACAGCGCCCGCACCGCGACCCGATAGCTCATGCCGCTGCCCAGGTCACGTAACACACCTCAACGGCAATGCCCTGTTCGGCGGCGAAGGTCAGCCAGCGTTTCTGGTTGTCCTGCAGGCGATCGCCGGGGCCTTTCACTTCGATCATGCGGTAGCGCCGCTCCTGCGGGTAGAACTGGATCAGGTCGGGCATGCCGGCGCGGTTGGCTTTCAGGTCCTGCAGCAGGCGGGTGAAACAGGCCTGCAGGTGCTGCGGCGGAATGCAGTGCAGGGCCATTTCCAGGAGCGGCTCATCGAGCATCGCCCAGAACACGAAGGGCGACTGGATGCCGTACTTTTCCCGGTAGCGCGCGCGCAGCAGTTGCGGGTAGTCGGGGTGTTCAAGGCGCGCCAGGCACTGCTCGAACAGTGCCTGGCGCCGAGGGTGGAAGTCCGGGCTGTACAGGTCCACCGGGCCGCTGTGGAACGGGTGGAAGAACGCGCCCGGCAGCGGGGCGAAGATGGCGTCCCAGCACAGCAGGCCGAACAGGCTGCAGAGCAGGGAATTTTCCACGTAGAACACTGGCGCCGCGTCCTGATGCAGGTGATCGCGCACGGCGATTTCCACGCTGCTCTCGGCAGGCGCAAGGGCCAGGTCGAGGCGCGCCTCCGCAAGGGTTTTGGGCCGCTTGCTCAGCGGTAAGCCGAGCCGGCGGCGCAGGCGGGTCAGGGCGCGCTCCAGGCGCTGGCTTTCCTCGTCACTGCCGGGCTGTTGGCTGAAGAGTTGGGCGTACTCAAGGGCTTCGGCATTGCGGCCCAGGTTTTCCAGCACGCGAATCTGCCGCCAGCGTGCCTCGCCGTGGCTGCTGTGCCGGTAGAGCGTCAGGGCCTGTTCCAGCTCACCGCAGCGTTCCAGTTGCTGAGCGATCTGGAACAGCAGCCGTGACTGGCGGGTGCGCAGGTGGGGGTTCTGCGAAGAGAAGGCCAGCAACGCCGGCAGTATCGCCTCCACGGCGAGGCCCTCGTCGCAGTGCTGGCGCAGCCCGCGCAGGTGCAGGTAATCCTCAATATCCTGGCGACACTGGAAGCCACGCGAGTGCGGGCTGATGTCCACCGGCTCGTAGCGGTATATGCCCAGGTCGGCCAGCACGAACTCGGACCAGTCCTGGCTCAGGTTGCCGAAAAACATCAGGCGCAGGCGGTCGCAGAGTTCGCCCACCTGCAGGCTCAGCAGTCGATCGTCCAGGGTAGGGCACCAACTGTTGAAGGTCTGTGCCGGCAGGTCATGCGCCTGTAATTGTTCAAGTAGCTCGCTTTTCTTTTGCGTGGCGCGGCGATCCGGCAGTGGCAGGTGGGCGAGCACTTCATCCTTGCGCAACAGCTCGGCCACTTCGGCGGCGCTCAGCAGTGCATGCTCGCTGATCCAGCCAAGCGCCAGCAGCGGACGGGCCGCGGCCAGGCTGTCGCCAATCTCCGCATAGTCGAGTTTGCTCAGGCGAAAGTGACAGCCACGGCGCATGACCATCCGCACCAGCAATGCCTGGGCGGGCAGTGCCAAGGTGTGGAAGCGCTCGATAAAGGCGCGTTCCTCAAGCGTCAGCAGATCGGCATAGCGCTCGCGCACCCAGGCCAGGGCGGTGCGAAAGTTGTCGAGGTAGTAAAACTCGGGGGCAAGCGAGGAGGGCATGGCGCGGCAATCACTGGGTTTTCATACAGGATTGTCCGGCCTGGAGCGGGATTGAGCAACCGCAGGTGACGACGGGGTTGCGAGCGTTATTCGGGCCCGCCCGCTTACTGAGTCGTTCCGGTCCCCTGGCCACTTGCCGGGTCGATGACCTCTCCGCCTTCACTGCCGTGTTCGGTACCAAGGCCCGTGCCTTGTTCCGCGGGGGGAGCTGTTTGGTCATTGCGATCAGGGTCCATCGAGTCGTCCGACCCGCTGGAAGGCTGCTCGTGGCTGGGCGCAGGTGTCGGCTCGGGTGCGCTGCGTTCGCTTTCATCCACATCGCAACCGACCAGCGCCAGGGCAAGCAGAGCCGTAACTAGATAGCCAGACTGCATAATGCTGTCCTCTTGGAAACTGTTGTTCGTGGCAGGCTGCCTTCTCGACGCCCATTACCTTCTGCGCCGTCCGCGCCGCATGAGCGCCACGAGCACGATAAGCAGCACGATGACGCCAACGACCATGGCCACGCGTGCAAACAGAACCAGGTCAGGCGCTGAGGTCTTCCCGGCGCGCAGGTTCTCGACCTGGCCCACCGTGACTTCGGCCTGGGGATTTCCGTAGGTCTGGATCAGGTAATTGGACAGGGTTGCGATCTGCTGATCGGAAAGTTCATGGGCGAAGCCCGGCATGCGGATCTCATGGCCTTCGGACACTCGATGAATTCCCTGGAGGATCACCATCGCCAGGTTGTTGGTCTCAGGCCTTCCGGTCGCGGTGTTTTGATACAGGGCCGGAAGCAGGGTGTCGAAGGTGCCTTCGCCGTGGGCCTGGTGACACGCGGCGCAGTAGCCGTCATAGAGCTGGGCTCCGGTCATCTCGTCAGGGTTTTCAGGCCAGGCGGCGCTGCGTGAGCGGTGGACCGCATTGGCCGCGCTACCCCAGGCGTACACGGGCTTTTCAATGCCCTCTTCAACGACTGCGGGCACCGTCTTGAGATAGACGGCGATCGCTTGCAGGTCCGCGTCGGTCAGGTACTGCAAGCTATGGTCGATTGCTTCCGCCATGGGGCCCGAGGCCTGGCCTTTGGCGATATTGCCGGTTTTCATGTAGCGCACCAGTTCTTCGTTACTCCAGCCGCCGATGCCGCTGTTGACGTCGGAAGTGATGTTTGGCGCGTACCAGACGCTGACTTCGCCACCGGCCAGGTCTTTGGACGACATTTCGGCCATCAGGAAATTGCGTGGCGAGTGACAGGTGCTGCAGTGGGTCAGGCCCTGCGCCAGGTAGGCCCCCCGATTCCATTCAGCGTTCTGGCTGGGGTCGGGCTGGTAGGGCTCGTCATCCAGAAACAATGCATTCCATACAGCCATGGACAGCCGAATGTTGAATGGAAAGGGCAGTTCCGTTGCCGGTGGGCGGGTTTCCACCGGCGCCACGCCGCTCATGAAGTACGCGTACATCGCTTCGATGTCTTCGTCTGTTGTCTTGGCGTATGAGGTATAGGGCATCGCGGGGTAGAGGTATTTGCCGTCAGCGCGAATGCCTTTGCGCACCGCGTCGTCGAACTGCTCCAGGGTGTAGTTGCCGATTCCCGCTGTTTTCGACGAGGTGATATTGGTGGCGATGACATCGCCCAGCGGCGTCGACAGGCGCAATCCGCCGGCAAAGAGCTCTCCGCCTTCGAGGGTGTGACAGGCGACGCAGTCGCCCGCCCTGGCCAGGTACTCACCGCGCTTGACCTGTTCATCGTCAAACGGAGCAGCATGAGCTCCCAGGCTGAGGACCACCGCGATGCTCGCCAGGAGGTGCTGACCAATGCTCTGCTTCGTTCTTTCAATGGTCATGAAAACTTCCTTCACGCTTACGCGATGGGCGCGTCATGGTTAGCAGTCCATGCGCTCGAGGAGCCAGGCAGCATGTGCTCGACGCTTCGCAGCGCCACGGCCACGGCAGCCAGCGTCGAATTGCACGTGCCCGCAGTCGGCAATACACCCGTGCCGACCAGATACAGGTTTTCGTGGTCGTGGGCGCGTCCGTACTGGTCACACACGGACGTATGCGGGTCGCTGCCCATGGTTAGCGTCCCGCAGATGTGCTGGTTGTTGGCGAAATAATCATCCTTGGTATACCGAAGGTTACTGCCGCCCATCAATTCTGCGATCCGGGCGAAATCCGCCTTGCCGGCGATGGCGCCACCACGGGTGTAGTCGTCAATCCTGTAGTGGGCCTGCGGTTTCGGGATGCCCAGGGCGTCTTTCTGATCGCTCAGGCTGATGCGGTTTTCCGGGTTGGGCAGCACTTCCAGCACGGTCTTGACGTTCATTTCATGGGCGGCGCTATAGCGCAGGCGCTTTTCGAACTCGGGCCCATAGACGCCTTCCAGCAGGAGCCGTTGAGTGGTGCTGTCGACGCGTGAAATGTTGGTGAAATCCAGCCGGTATGCGGAATATTCCGAACGGAACGGGCCGTCGCGCAGGGTATTGATCGAGCTTGGGCTCTGCGGTCCGCGCCCAAGCCAGACCTCTTCATCGGCATCGAAGGTCAGTGACGTGCTCGGATGGTCCATCAGGTTGCGGCCCACCATTCCCGAGCTGTTTGCCACTCCGTTGGGGTATTTATCACTGGTGGAGAGCAGCAAGAGCTTGGGACTTTCGATGCCGTTGGCGGCAACGATGAATGTTTTGCCCGTAACGCGGTGGGAAGTCTTGTCCGGATCGTAGTAATGCGCGGCCACGATTCGGTCCTGGGCATCATGTTCGAGTTGATAGACCACGGCATTGGCAATCAGCTTGGCGCCAGCCGCTTCGGCGGCGTCCACAGACAGCCCTCCGTGGTACTGCGCATCCACCGGGCAGATCGGCTGACAGTTGTTGCTGCCGCAGCAGGCGGGGCGGCCGTCGAAGGTGCGGCTGTTGCGTGCAACGGTATTGCCCACCACGGGGTAGACGCCAGCCAGGCGTTCGCGCAAGCGGCGCATCGCGTAGGGTTCGGCCACGGGCTCCAGTGGGAACGGCTTGCTACGAGGCGATTCCGGATGCTCTTCCAGAGAGCCGGCGACCCCCATGATTTCCTCGGCTTCCTGATAGAAGGGCTCGAGCTCGTCATAACTGAACGGCCAATCCACGCCCACGCCGTAAAGGCTTTGCATGAGCATGTCATTGGGGACATAGCGCCAGGCATGCGCAGCCCAGTGCCAGGTGGTGCCGCCCACCATGCGGATGTATTCGGCGGGATACGGATACGGCCCGGCCTGGACCAGGTAACCATTATCCTTGGGCGCATACACCGGGTGGGGCGCCCAGGGCGAGAACGGATACGGCGACATCCAGTCGCTTCGGCGCGTCGAATTACGGAAATTGGCCACCAGTTGGGCGCGACCCACGCGAGGGCCGGCTTCCAAAATCAGCACCGAGGCGCCGCGCCTGGCCAACTTGAGAGCGGTCAGCGCACCGCAAATACCGGAGCCAATCACAACGAAATCAGCAGACAACTCTTCGGACACGTGGCGACCCTCTCAAACCGGTTTACTGGCCCAACTGCCATACGCGCCATAGCAATAGCTGGGCGCCTTTAGCACATCGCTGACGATCACTGCATTCAAGGCGTTTTCATACGCGAGGCAACGCACCTGCCCACCGTCGCTCACGACGCCGAGAAACCAGGCCGTGGCAATTTTGCGCGGCACTGGCGCGAGCGAGGGATAGTCGCTTTCGAGTACCGCCTGCAGTTGGAGGGGATCGATCTGGCGATCGTTGATCAACTTCAACAGTTCGCTGGTTGCCGCTGGAAAATTGGGGTCCGCCTCGGTCAGCGCATCGAAGAGAGTCGCCGAGAGCTCAGCGTCCAGGGACTGGCGACCGGCGATGATTGCCGAAACGGCCATGAAGGCGCCGCGCTCGGCGTCCGGGGCAGTTTGTGCGACGGCCCAAGGAATCAGGGATGCCGTATAGAGGGTGAGCATGCCCATCAGCAGGCCCCGGCGCGACGGATCTTCGGGGGCGTGAGGTGAGAGGCTGACGACTTTTTTTCTTACCAAGGACATGGCAATACCAGAGTCAGATCAGTCCGGCTTTAGCGTCGAGGCCGATAACGAAGGAGTGTTTGTTATAGGCCAGCACGAATTCGTAGAGTTCAGAGTCGCTCCACATTTTCCCCGTGAGGCACGACTAGGATCCGTGGACATTTGCAGCGAGCCGCGTAGTGGCTCCATTGCGCTAGCAAGGCGACACCCGCTCCCGGCGGGCTTGTCGTAGCCTATGGATTGCTCGTCCTGCTTTCTCTGAAGATTGGCGCCACCCGGCTGCACCGGTTCGGTTAACCCGCAGTAGCGCTCTGGCGGTTTATCGATTGGTTGCGCCTATCGGAGGCTGGGTGAGGGGGCATGCTGCGTTTGACCTAAAGCGGCCCCGTCGCATTAGGCAAAAATACGGCCTGGGTTTTTCGGGCCCGAAACATAATTCGTTCCCTTTTCTCTCTCTTCCTCAAGTTCCGGCCTGACGAACCTGATTTTCCAGTTCGGTCTTGAGGGCCGGATCGAGCCTGAGCTGCTTGGCCAGCTCATCAAGATAGGCGCGTTCCATGAAGTGCTCTTCATCCACGAGCATGACGCTGGCGATGTACATTTCGGCCGCCATTTCCGGAGTGCTGGCGGCGCGCGCGACATCGGCCGGGTCGAGGGGCTTGTTCAGTTCGGCGTGCAGCCACTGTTGCAGTTCCTGATCGTTGTCGAGCTTGACGAACTCGCCCTCGATCAGCGCTTTTTCGCGCTCGTCCACATGCCCATCGGCCTTGGCCGCCGCCACCAGCGCCTTGAGGATTGCTTGGCTGTGCAGTTCGACTTGGGCCGGCGGCAATCGATCAAGGGTTTGCGGCTCGCCTTGTGGCGCGCTGCCCTGCTGGGCTTGCCAGTTGCCGTAGGCCTTGTAAGCAATCACGCCGAGGGCCGCCAGGCCGCCGTAGGTCAAGGCCTTGCCACCGAACTTGCGCGCCTTCTTGTTACCGAGCAGCAGGCCCATTGCGCCCGCCGCCACGGCACCGCCGCCCGCGCCAGAAAGCAGGCTGCCCAGATTCCCGCCGCCCGCACCGCCTAACATCCCACCCAACCCGCCAGTGGCGACGGGTTTGCCGGTGGTGTTCTTGCTGCCCTGTTTCTGCAGCAGATCCTGGCCAGATCTGAGCAACTGGTCGAGTAAACCTCGGGTGTTCATCTGAGCGTCCTCAATAAGTAAATAACGGCTGCAGGGTAAAGCTTGCCTTGCGCCTCGATGTGGCGCATTTGCATCCGGATGTTGCATTTTACGAACGCACTGCACGAGTAAACGGGATGCGGAGTGCTGATATCCCGGCGGGGAGCGCGACTGCCCAGCAGCACGCTCCAAAAACGCAGGGTGCGGCATGCCTCGATTACGCTCGCACCCGTCGCGCGGCTCAGGTCGTGCGGGGCAGCACGGTGAGGACGCGCACGATGAAGGCGTGCAACTCGGTCATGTAGTTGCGCAGGAACTCCCGAGTACTCTCGTTGGTAACCTCGCCGTCGGCCGTGATCAGCCCTTCCTTGAAGTGGATGTAGGCCTCAACGGTGTTCATCAGTGGCGAGTTGCAATAGCACAGCACGCCACGCAATTGGCTCTGGGCCACCGCAGTGCCAATAGCCCCAGGTGACGTGCCGATCACGCCGGAGGGTTTGTGCGCCAAGGAGTTTTGGCCCCATGGACGGCTGGCCCAGTCGATCGCGTTTTTTAGGCCGCCGGGGATCGAACGGTTGAACTCAGGGGTGACGAACAGGAGAGCATCGCAGTCGGCGATGGCCTGCTTGAAGGTCCGGGCCACTGGAGGGTAGTCGGCATCATAGTCTTGGCTGTAGACAGGCAGATCCTTGATCGGGATCTCGACGAGTTGCAATTCGGGGGGTGCCAATCGAGTCAGTGCCTGGGCAAGCCGACGGTTGATCGACGTCGAAGACAGGCTGCCAACAAAATACCCAACCTTGTAACTGGCCATATTCGTTTCCTCCTAAGTGAGATTTCCCGTGGATCCTTGGCCTTTGACCCAACTCCTGGCAAGAACGCGCAGGCATGTCGTCGGCCAATGATGCCGGCCGGCGTTGTGCCGCAATAAGGCTGGTGGGTTAGCGGTTGATGCCGCCTTGCATGCCGGAGCGCTTGTCAGCGGGCGGAGGCCCGGATTCGCTTACGGGTAGGACACGGTTTCCACCCAATTGGCACCTTTACCCGAAGGCGCGTTGCCGGCGCGGGTGAGCGTACCTTTCTCGTGATCGATGGCGTAGACCCCGATCTCATCGCTCTTCTCGCCGGTCACGAGGAGCCATTTACCACTCGGATCGACCGCGATGCCCCGTGGTTGCTTCTCGACTGCAATGTTTTGCAGGTAGGTCAGCGTACCGGTCTGGCCGTCGACGGCAAAGACGCTGACGCTGCTGCCGGTGCGTTCGCTCGTATAGAGGAAACGGCCGTTGGGCGTGAGGCGAATGTCCGCACACCAGATCAGGTTGTCCGGCAGCGTTGGCGCAGGCTGACCGGGCTTGGCGGCAGGCCGCGGTTGGCCGTGCACCAGGCCGGCGCTGGCTGGAACCGATTGCACGCTGGCGACTTCGGTCAGGGCGCCGGTGGTCTGATCGATCGAGTAGCTGGTGACGGTGCCGGCCATTTCGCCGAGCAGGTACAGGAAGCGGTTGTCCGTGGAGATCACGGCATGGCGTGGGCCGGCGTTTTTCGGCAATTTGACCGAACTGCTCTGGGTCAGCCGGCCCGTTTTTTCGTCGAATGTGAACACCAGAAGCTGGTCAGAGCCCAGGTTCGTGGCGTAAGCAAAGCGGTTGCTGTGGTCGACGATGATGGCGTGGGCGTTGAGCCCAGTCTCAACCACTTGCTGCGAACCGTCCTGAACCATGCCCTGGGCGTCAATCGCGTTGACCATGACCTGATTGTTGCCGTAGGAGGCACCCAGCAGATAGTGGCCGGTGCGGTCGACGGAAATGTAGGCCTGACTGTCTGCCACGGCGGCCTTGCTCAGCAGTTTGAGCGAGCCATCCGCCGGATCCACGACAAACGTTGCGACACTGAAGGGCTCCGAGCGGATGGAGGCATACAGCTTGCGATGATCCGGACTGAGTGCCAGGGGCATCACGTTGTCACCGGCTTGTGTGGACGTGAGTAGGGTCAGAGTGCCGTTATCGGCCAGGCGATAGCTGCCGATTGTGCCATCGACGGCGTTGGACACAAAGGCGTAGGTCTGGGCCTGTAACAGCGGGCTGGCGAGGGCCATTGCAGCGGATAGCGAGAGGGCCTTCAGGGTGTTGAGCGGGGTCATGTTGTGCCTCCACTCCGGTGCGACGGGGCGCGACCGGCATTGGCTGGGTGAGGAGCTTTTTTGACCGTCCGCCACTCTGTTCTGCTTAATGCGCCAGCCGCTGTTGCCCAGCCTAAACGGACGAATATGGTCGGTTCCTCATCGCTCAGGCAATGCTTTGCTCCTCTTTGTGTCGATGCAGCCAGCATTCACCCAGCGCCAGCAGAAGAAAGCTGGCGTCTGGCACGCCATGGCTGCTGACCCACCAGCCATCCCTGCAACCCAGCCTATCGACTCTCCAGCGTCGCAATCCGATTGATGCCGATGATTTGGTTGCTCCAGATCATTTCGTAATGTCCGGTCTGAATGATCGAGGTAACGGGTCGGGGCGTCATCAATGCCCAGCAAATGTTGCCGGGGGAGCGGACCGAGTTGTAGCGCAAGCCCGGGCAGCCGGTTCGTTTCAATTCATGTCCCCATTGGCGCGAATGGCTGTAATCCTCGGGCGCGTAGATGGGGTCGGTCAGCGGCACTGCAGTGGCGTCTTTCATGCCGGTATCGGTGAAGCGGCACGTGAGCCCGCGAAAGGTAAAGCGTTCGTAGCTGAGCCCTGGCACGTTCGACCAGTAGCGCGCCTGGTGGTAGCGCACTTCGGCGATCGCGGTGCCCATGCTGTCGGCCAGGTAGAGCACGCCAAAACTGCCATCGCTAAAACGCGAGCCCTCAGGGTTCACATGGGTGAAGGGCGCCGTGGCATAGGCGCAGCCGGTAATACCGAAAGGAATCTCATCGCGGGCCACCAGCTCCAGCCGGCCGATTTCGTTCTGCAGGCGAGGATTGGTCAGGGACTGGAGCTGGAAGAGCGCCTCGAAGTCCTTGGCGTCGGCCACATCATCGAACAGGGCGATGGGGGGAAACTTGGAGTTGACCAACCGGTAGGCCCGGAGGTTCTCGCCAGTTGAAATGGCCAGGCTGCCAAGCCTTACCACTGGGCGCCCCGCAGCGCGTCGATGCGCCGAAAGGTCTCGTACAGGGAGATCATGTCGCCCTGGGCCATGATGTCGAGCGGCGTGCGGCCATTGAAGAACGCGTTGTGGTTCTCCATCGCGGGGAAGCCGTAAACATTTTCGGGGTTGTCGAAAATCAGGCGAAGCGCGGCGTGGATGTTCAGCACCATGCTGATGCGTTGCAATTGATCGGCGTCCAGCGCTACGGACCAGGCCGGGTCCTGTTGCCGGGCGCGGGTGTAAGTGCTACGTGAGATGCGCAGGATGCGGCAGGCCTGTTCGGACGAAGCCTGCCACTTGTCGAGGATATTCAGCGCCGCCCGCAGACCTGCTACGCATTGCTCCCGTGAAAAGTCTCGGGCTGGAGCAGCGGTTGCCAGGGTTCCCATAGCAAAAGCTCCTTTGCTTGATTCTGTAGACTCAATACTAGCTAGGTTGCGTCTATAGATCAAAGTGGGTTGGAGTAAATGCACCTGTCGACAGCTGAAATCGATAACAGGTTAGGCTGTCACAGCTGTCATGAACGTCCACTGGCTAACGTTTTATAGTCCGAGCCGTTAGCTTTCAACGGAGGCACAACATGAACCAGTTCACCGGGGGCTGCCTGTGCGGCAATGTTCGACTGGTGGCGTCGGGACGCCCTTACCGGGTTGGCCTTTGTCACTGTCTCGACTGCCGCAAGCACCATGGCGCGCTGTTCAACGCGTGCGCGGTATTTCCTCAGGATGCGGTGACGGTCGAGGGCGAAACGCGCGATTACGGCGGACGGTTTTTCTGTCCCCGCTGCGGCTCGTCCGTGTTCGCCCGCACCGCAGACGAAATCGAAGTGCAACTAGGTGCTTTGGATGCCCCTGACCAACTGACGCCCACCTACGAATGCTGGACCCTCCGCCGCGAGTCCTGGTTACCGGCGTTTCCGCTCGCCAGACGTTACGAGCGTGATCGTGATGACGCGAGTAGGTTTGAGGGGTAAGGCGCCGGACGCAGCTTAAAAACGTTGCATGGTGTTGAGCGCAGCGATACCCATTGTCGTAGTTGGCATTGACAGGTATCGGCGCAATGCCACGAGGTAAATCGTCACCCTCTGTGCGCCTCAACCCATCCTACGGCTGAGCGGTGTACCGGTGGGAGATGCGTTGGGCCACGCCGGGGCGGCTGTTCAGTCTTTCCTTCCCAGCGTCTCAAGCATGTGCGCGGCCAGCGCCTCCTGTCCGCGCTCCCGCAGGTTTTCCGCCGCGCCGCGACTATCCCGCTCCTCCCTGTTCTGGCTGATTTTCGATTTGCCGGTGAGGCGGGTGATTTCGATCTCGATTCCGACGATGGCGGCGAGCATCTGGTCGATGTGGTCGCGGCTGGAGTCGGACATTTTCCACGGCCTGAGAGGTTCGGCCTGGGCTTCGTGGGTGCGGGTCAGGCGCCCGACGACGCCGCGGACGAATTTCTCATCGTCGCGAATGCGCAGGCGACCATGGGCATGGACGACACGGTAGTTCCAGGTGGGCACCTGGCGGTGCAGTTCGTGTTTGCTCGGGTACCAGTTGGGCGAGACATAGGCCTGCTCCGCGCGGAAGATGACCAGCACCTCGCTGCCATCGGCGATGTCCTGCCACAGCGGGTTGGCGCGGGCGACGTGGGCGATGAGTGTGCCCTGCGGGCCCTGCGCCGGGGCGAGTTCGAAGGGCAGGTGATTGGCATCCAGGCCCTCGGGACCGAGGACAACCAGCGCGCCGAGGGAGTAGTCCCGAATCAGTTGGTGCAGCGCTTCCGTGCGGTTTTCTGCGAAGTGGGCGGGGACGTACATGACGGCAGGCTCGTGATGGCAGGAATGCCATCGAGTGTGCCACTGGCGGGTGACTTACAGGAACCGGGTGCCGCAAAAAAGAGCGCTTCCACTGGCCTGCCATGGGCAGGCCAGTGGCGCGAATTTTACAGTTTGAAGCGGCGAATCTGCGCTTGCAGCGTGGCGCCCAGACGCGCCAGCTCATGGCTGGCGGCAGCGGTCTGTTCGCTGGCGGTGGCGGTCTGGTCGGAAATGTCGCGCACGCGCACGACGCCGTGGCTGATTTCGTTGGCCACGCTGGCTTGCTGCTCGGCTGCGGTGGCGATCTGCTGGTTCATGGCCTGCATGTTGGACACCATCTGGGCAATGGTAGCCAACGAGGTACCGGTGTTCTGACCCAATTCTACGGTGCGATCAGTCAATTCGCGGCTGCTTTGCATGGTCTGTACGGCCGCCTGGGTACCGGCCTGCAAGCCAGCGATCAGGCTTTCGATTTCCTGGGTGGACTGTTGGGTGCGCTGGGCCAGGCCACGCACTTCGTCCGCAACCACGGCGAAACCGCGTCCGGCTTCGCCGGCGCGGGCGGCCTCGATGGCGGCGTTCAGAGCCAGCAGGTTGGTCTGTTCGGCAACGTTCTTGATCACATCCAGCACGCTGCCAATCTTCTCGCTTTCCTGCTGCAGGTGGTTCATCGCCGCCATGGAGCGACCGACCTGTTCGGCCAAAGTGTGGATTTGCGTCAGGGTTTGCTCAGCAAGCCGGTTGGCTGCAAGTGCCTCGCGGTCGGCGTTGTCGGCGGCATGCGATGCCTGTTCGGCATTGCTGGCCACGTCCTGCACGGTGGCGGTCATTTCCTGCATGCCCTGGCTGGCCTGAGCGGTCTCCGCCATCTGGCGCTTGGCGCCTTCACTGGTTTGCAGGGTAACGGCGGACAGCTCTTCGGCGGCGCTGGCAATCTGATTTGTGCTGTTGCCGATGTTGCCAATCAGCTCACGCAGGCTGTCGCGCATCGCGGCGACGCGCTGTTCCAGCAGGCCGAATTCGTCGCCGCGCCGGCTCACGGGGCGCACGCCGAGGTCGCCGCCGGCAATCCGGTCGGCCGTTGCCAGGGCCTCTTGCAGGGGCTGGACGATCTGGCCGGTGATGATGCGTGCCACCAACAGGCCCAGCAGGATCGCGCCCAGGGCGGTAAACAGAATGGTCAGTTTGGCGAAGCGGGTCTCATCCAGGCGCTGTTCAAGCAATGCTTCGTACAAGGTGCGACCGGTGGCGAACAGGTTGTCTTTCGCGACGCGCAGGTCCTCCATGGCTTTGTCTTCGTGGGTAAAGGCGGCGGCACTGCCCTGGTAGGCAGTCTGGTAGGCGCGCAGCGCGTCACGGGCAGTAACCAGGAGAGGTTCCTGATGGTTGAAGTACGCCGAGCGGTTGTCGAGTCGAGTCAGTACGGTCTGCATCGTGGCCAGACCTTGCCTCTGCAGGTCGTGGTTATCTCGCTGGAGCTCAAAACGCATCAGGGTTTGCCGGCCCAGCAACATGTCGCTGTGCATGCCCATCAGCTCGCGGGTGAGTTCGAGGGTGAGCTCAAGCGGGAAAGGGTTGTTGTCGATGAGGTTGCGGTCCAGTTTGTGGAACACTTCCAGCACCTGGCCGCCGGACCGGCCCTGTTGGGATGTGTGCTGGATGCGGGATTGCAGCGCATCGTCCAATTGTTTGAACGCTGCGCCGTACTGCTCGCTCAGTGCCAACAGGCGGTTGGCCACGGCAACATGCTCAGGGGCATCGAGCTGGTTGCGCATCGCCATCTGTTCAGCCTGCAGGCGTTGCAGTTGTTTTTCCGCAGTCTTGCGATCAGCCTCCCTGATGCCGTGCCGGTAGGTCTGGACGGTAAAAGCCAGCTCCTGGGTGAGTCGCTCGAGAAGCGCGATTTGACCAAATTGATCGGCACTCTTGGAGAGCCGGTCCAGCGACAGCCAGGCCGTAATGGCAATCAGGGTGGTGAGGGCCAACACAAGGGCGAAGCCGATGGTCAGCTTGCCGGTGACCTTGATATGGGTGAAGAACGCAAATGCGCGACCGTCATTCATGTGTGCGGATGCTCGAAGCAGGTGAATAAAAGGTGCAATTCCATTGCGGTGGAGTTGTTGTTGGCTGCCGCAGCATTCCGAATGGAGATCGCTTGATGTGAAGCCAATGATAGCATTTTGATGCCAGTATTTTTTCTTGGCTTCTGAGCAAAAAACAAATAAAAACAGTTATTTAGCACACTATCATGATTATTTAGACGATGTTTCAATCTGGACTTGGTGGTTCACATTGAGTGAGGAGCTCCCGGCTCTGCTTTGGCGAGCTTTGGGGCAGGCGGGGTGCGAAAAACTACCGGAATACATGAGGCCGCCCCGCGATCCTCTCCAAGGAGCGTAGGGCAGCATTCAGACTGCCTCAGCTCCGATGCACGGACTGCCCGGCGGCGAAGGTTTCGCGCACGGCGCGGTCGTCGCCCAGGATCATCAGGGCGAAGAGCTTTTCCCGCAGCTTGGTCGCTTGGCTGAGTCGCTGACGGATCAAGGGGGTGGCCTGGTAATCGAGCACCACGAAGTCGGCGTCCTTGCCCGGTTGCAGATTGCCGATCTTGTCGTCCAGATAGAGCGCACGGGCGCCGCCGAGGGTGGCGAGGTATAGCGCCTTGAACGGATCGAGCTTCTGCCCCTGCAATTGGAGCACCTTGTAGGCCTCGTTGAGGGTCTGCAACTGCGAAAAGCTGGTGCCACCACCGACATCGGTGCCCAGACCGACGCGCACGCCGTGGCGTTCCGCCTGGTCAAGATCGAACAGGCCGCTACCAAGGAACAGGTTTGAGGTGGGACAGAAGGCCACCGCCGAGCCGGTTTCCCCCAGGCGCTGACATTCTTCGTCGCACAAATGAACGCCGTGGGCGAATACCGCGCGCGGGCCGATCAGGCCGTGATAATCGTAGACATCCAGGTAGCCGCTGCGCTCGGGGAACAGCTCCTTAACCCAGGCGATTTCCTGCTGGTTTTCCGAAAGGTGGGTGTGCAGGTACAGGTCCGGGTATTCCTTGAGCAACTGGCCGGCGCGGTTCAATTGCTCGGGCGTGCTGGTCGGTGCGAAACGGGGGGTGACGGCGTAGTGCAGGCGGCCCTTACCGTGCCAGCGCTCGATCAGCGCCTTGCTGTCGGCATAGCCGGACTCGGCGGTGTCGGTCAGGTACTCCGGTGCGTTGCGATCCATCAGCACCTTGCCGGCGATCATGCGCAGGTTGAGCGTTTCGGCCTCTGCGAAGAAGGCATCCACCGATTGCGGGTGCACGGTGCCGAACACCAGCGCGGTGGTGGTGCCGTTGCGCAGCAGTTCCTGGAGAAACAACCGGGCCTGTTCGCGGGCGTGCTGAGGGTCGGCGAACTTCGCCTCGTTGGGAAAGGTGTAGGTTTCCAGCCAGTCGAGCAGTTGCGTGCCGTAGGAGCCGATGACGCCCATTTGCGGGTAGTGGATGTGGGTGTCGATAAAACCCGGAGTGATCAGCGCGTTGGGGAATTCACGCACTTCGACAGTGGCGGCCAGGGTGGGCAGCAGGGTGGCAGCATCGCCCAGCTGGACGATCTTGCCGTCCTCGACCACCAGCAGGCCGTCCTCGAGGTATTCATAGGAGAGCTCTGTGCCTACATCACGGGGGTCGGCAAGGCAGTGAAGAAGGGCGGCGCGAAAGGCGGTGCGTTGGCTCATGGGGTTCTCAGAAGTCTATGGGTTACGTGCGGGGCCCCACGTAGGGTGAACAACCGTTTTGAGTTGTCCACCAAACGGTGCCCGTGGTGGATGTAAAAAACGACATCCACCCTACATCACTCGTAGGGCTTATCCCCGGCGCGACGCCGGTAGCAGCAAGGGCACCGGCTTTTCCTCGTCCTGGTGTTGTTCTCCGAAGCGGGCGTTATAGGTGGCGATCACCTCGCCGGCAACGGACACGGCGATTTCCATCGGCAGTTTACCTTTTACCTCGGCCAAGCCCATGGGGCAGCGCATGCGCTGGAGGGCCTCGGGTGGCACGCCGCGTTCGCTCAAGCGGTGTGCGAAGCGGGCGCGCTTGCTCTTCGAGCCGATCAGCCCGAACCAGGCGAAGTCGTTGCGGGTGAGGATGGCGGCGGCCAGTTGCAGATCCAGCGGGTGATCGTGGGTCATGACGATGAAGTAGCTGCCGGGGGGCATCTCCTCCACTTCGTCGATGACATCCTCGGTGAGCACCTTGTCCACCTCGGCGGGAATCTGCGCGGGAAATTCCTGCTCCCGGGAGTCGATCCAGCGTACCCGGCACGGCAGGCTGGCCAGCAGCGGCACCAGTGCGCGACCGACATGCCCGGCACCGAACACGGCAATGTATGCCTGCGGCTGGCCCATGGGCTCGAACAACAACACAGTGACGCCGCCGCAGCACTGGCCAAGGCTGGCGCCGAGGGTGAAGCGTTCCAGGCGCGGTTCGCGGCTGCGGCTTTCCAGCATCTCGCGGGCGATCTGCAGGGCCTTGTATTCCAGATGGCCGCCGCCGATGGTGTCGTAGTTGCGCTCGGCGGTGACCACCAATTTCGCGCCGGCATTGCGCGGTGTCGAGCCACGCTCCTCGATGAGGGTCACCAACACGCAGGGCGTTCCCTGTTGCTGCAGCTCAGCCAGAGCCTCGATCCAGGCGGTGTTGCTCATGGCTGGGTTCCGAGTCGTACGGATAGCCGCCCCGTGGAAAACCGCGCAGCGTTTTCCTGCGGAGAATTCGTGTTGTAGCCAAGGTGGACAAGCAGAGCGTTGTCCACCCTACTCATGAGCTGCAAGCCGCACGTAACCATCAGGGGGACTCCGTCATGTTGGGCTCCTCGCTTCGCTCTTGAAGCGTGGAGCTTGCCGCTCTCATCTGCTCCACGCCCCACAGCACCCGCTCCGGGGTCGCCGGCGCGTCGATGTGCGGCTGCACGCGGTAGTCGGCAAGACTCGCCACCGCGTCCTTGAGCGCACACCATACTGAAATGGCGAGCATGAACGGCGGCTCGCCGACGGCCTTGGAGTGGAACACGGTGTCTTCCGGATTCTTGCGGTTTTCCACCAGGGTCACGCGCAGGTCCGCCGGCACATCCGTCACCGCCGGGATCTTGTAGCTCGCCGGCCCTGAGGTCAGCAGCTTGCCGGTGTCGCTCCACACCAATTCTTCCGTCGTCAGCCAGCCCATGCCCTGCACGAAACCGCCTTCCACCTGACCCATATCGATGGCCGGGTTCAGCGAGGCGCCGACGTCGTGAAGGATGTCGGCACGCAGCAGTTTGTATTCGCCGGTCAGGGTGTCGACCAGGACTTCGGAGCAGGCTGCGCCAAAGGCGTAGTAGTAGAACGGTCGGCCCTTGGCCTGCGAGCGGTCATAGTAGATCTTCGGTGTGCGGTAGAAGCCGGTGGACGACAGCGACACCTGGCCGAAATAGGCCTGCTGGATCAGTTCCTCAAAGGTCACGAAGCGGTCGCGAATACGCACCTGACCATTCTTGAACTCAACGTCTTCTTCGCTGACCTGCCAGTGACGGGCGGCGAAGTCCACCAGCCGCTGCTTGATGGTCAGCGCGGCGTTTTGCGCGGCCTTGCCGTTCAGATCGGCGCCGCTGCTGGCGGCGGTCGGCGAAGTGTTGGGCACCTTGTCGGTGTTGGTGGCGGTGATCTGGATCTGGCCAATGTCCACCTGGAACACCTCGGCGACCACCTGGGCGACCTTGGTGTTCAGGCCCTGACCCATCTCGGTGCCGCCGTGGTTCAGGTGAATGCTGCCGTCTTTATAAATGTGGATCAGCGCGCCCGCCTGATTGAGAAAGCTGGCGGTGAAACTGATGCCGAACTTCACCGGCGTCAGCGCCAGGCCTTTCTTCAGCACCGGGCTTTTGGCGTTGTAGGCGCCGATCGCGGCGCGGCGCGTGGCGTACTCACTGCTGGCTTCCAGCTTGGCGGTCATCTCGGCCAGCAGGTTGTGCTCGACGGTCTGGTAGTAGTGGGTGACGTTGCGCGACTCCGTGCCGTAGTAGTTGCGCTTGCGCACCGCCAGCGGGTCCTTGCCCAGCGTGCGGGCGATGTGATCCATGATCTCCTCGATGGCGACCATGCCCTGCGGGCCACCGAAGCCGCGAAAGGCGGTGTTGGAGGCCAGGTTGGTCTTGCAGCGATGGCCGTTCACCACGGCGTCGCCCAGGTAGTAGGCGTTGTCGGCATGGAACATGGCGCGGTCGACGATGGAATTGGACAGGTCCGGCGAATAGCCGCAATTGCCGGCGAGGTCGATCTTGATGCCGTGCAGCAGGCCATCGTCGTCGAAGCCGACGTCGTATTCGACGTAGAACGGGTGGCGCTTGCCGGTGATCTGCATGTCTTCCAGGCGCGGCAGGCGCATCTTGGTCGGCCGCCCGGTCAGGTGCGCGATCACCGCGCACAGGCACGCCGGACCGGCGGCCTGGGTTTCCTTGCCGCCAAAGCCGCCACCCATGCGGCGCGTGTCGATGACGATCTTGTTCATCGCCATGCCGAGCACGTCGGCAACCAGCTTTTGCACTTCGGTGGGGTTCTGCGTGGAGCTATGGACGAGCATGCCGCCGTCTTCCGTGGGCATCACCGAGGCTGCCTGGGTTTCCAGGTAGAAGTGTTCCTGCCCGCCGATGTGTAGCGTGCCTTGCAGGCGGTGTGGCGCCGTGGCCAGTGCGGCGTCGGCGTTGCCGCGTTGATGGGTATGGCTGTCCAGCACAAAGTGGTTGTTGCGCAACGCCTCGACCACGTCGAGCACCGGTTCCAGATCCTGGTACTCGACGATGGCCGCCTGCGCCGCCTGGCGGGCGTGTTCCAGGCTGTCGGCGGCCACCGCCAGCACCGGTTGGCCGATATATTCCACCAGGCCGTCGGCCAGCAGCGGATCGCCCGGGGCGATGGCGCCGATGTCCAGCTGGCCAGGTACGTCCTGGGCGGTGATGACGAGGGCCACGCCGGCAATTGCGTAGCAGGGCGTGGTGTCGATGCGCCGGATGCGCGCGTGGGCACGCTCGCTGGTGCGTGCGTAGACGTGCAACTGGTTGGGGAACTCCAGGCGGTCGTCGACGTACAGCGCTTCGCCCGTTGCATGCTTGGCCGCGCTGTCGTGGGGCACGCTGCGGCCGACGCCGGTTTGCAGCTCCTGCTTGAACAGGGCGGCCAGCTGTTCCTGAGTCTTGACGGTCGTGTGATCAGACATAAGCGGCTACCCGGGTTTCAGTTTCCGGCGCGTTCAACTCCAGAACGTATTTGCGCAGCAGGTTCTGCGCGACGAGCAGGCGGTACGCGCTACTGGCGCGAAAGTCGCTCAGCGGCGTGAAATCCGTGGCCAGCGCAGCGCAAGCGCGCTCCTGCGTGGCGAAATTCAACACGGCGCCTTGCAACACCGCTTCGCAGGCGGCGGCGCGCTTGGGAATCGCCGCCATGCCGCCGTAGGCAATGCGCGCCGACTGCACAACGCCGTCCTCGATGCACAGGTTGAAGGCCGCGCAGACGGCGGAAATATCGTCGTCCAGACGTTTAGACACCTTGTAGGCGCGAAATTGCTGGCTGGGCTGCGCGCGGGGGACCAGGATCGTTTCGATGAATTCGCCCGGCTGGCGCGCGGTCACCCTGTAATCGATGAAGTAGTCCTCCAGCGCCAGGATGCGCCGAGAATTGCCCTGACGCAGCACCAGTTGCGCACCGAGGGCGATCAGCAGCGGCGGGGCATCGCCGATGGGCGAGGCGTTGCCGATGTTGCCGCCCAGGGTGCCCTGATTGCGGATCTGCAGCGAGGCAAAGCGTTGCAGCAGGGCGCCGAAGTCCGGGTAGTCCTGGGCGAGCACGGCATGGCAGTCGGTGAGGGAAGCCGCCGCGCCAATGCGGGTGTAGTTGTTGTCCCGCGTAATCCGCTTCATCTCGGCGATATGCCCGACGTAGATCATCAACGGCAGTTCGCGGTGGAACTGTGTGACTTCCAGCGCCAGATCCGTGCCGCCAGCCAGCAGGCGCGCCTCGGGATGGGCCCCATAGACTGTCGCCAGCGCGTCGCTGGTAAGCGGTGATAGGCAGCGTTTATGGCCGTCGTCCAGCACGGGGGTGTCACGCGGGGCGATGGCTTGCAGACGCGCGACGGTTTCGGCTTCGGCAATGTCGAACTGATCCAGCTGCAGATGGCTGCAGGCCTGCTCGGCGGCGGCCAGGATCGGCCGGTAGCCGGTGCAACGGCACAGATTGCCGGCCAGAGCTTCGTGGGTGGCGACCGGGTCGGCGCCAGTGGCTGCGCTGTTCTTCTGCAGGGCGAACAGGCTCATGACGAAACCGGGGGTGCAGTACCCGCACTGCGCACCATGGCAATCAACCATGGCCTGCTGGACGCTGTGCAACTGCCCTTGGTGCTTGAGGTCTTCGACGGTGATCAACTGCTTGCCGTGCAGGGCGGAAATAAAGGTCAGGCAGGCGTTCAGCGTGCGGTAGCGCAGGCGTGTGCCGTCCAGTTCGCCGACCACCACCGTGCAGGCGCCGCAATCGCCCGAGGCGCAGCCTTCCTTGGTGCCGGTCTTGTGCAGGTGTTCGCGCAGGTACTGCAGCACCGTGGTGTTGGGGTCGAGCGTCTGCTCGCTGCGCATCTCGCGGTTGAGAAGAAACTGAATCAAGGCAACGCCTCCGGTGGATTCGGCCGCATGGCTGAACGGCCTGTGGTTGAGGACAAGTCTGGTCCACTTGAGCGGGGCCTGCTCGCGCATCGATAGGCGTAGCCGCGGCGATGCGCTGCGTGATCCCGCCGTATCGACGTCCCGCCCTGGCCAGGCAGCAATGGCTCCAGGCTGGTGCGCAGGTGTGGTTGGTTGCCATGTGCTGGTGCGCATAAAAGACTGGCCACTGCCCCGCGCTGGGCGGCCTGCCATGGCTGTTTATGCTCGACTGTCCAGGTGGGCCACGGCTTGCGCCTGCCCTGCGCAACGCCTCAGCAAAAATGGCATGCAACCTGCACTACTCAGAAAGCCTGTCCATGGCGGCAGGCCGACTACAGAATTATCCAGGCGCCGCGCCAGTCGCGCGGGGCAGGGGATACCGGGCAACGGCGCCCGGAACATGATCCCCACGATTACCAGGCAACGGCGCCTGAAGCTGCTCGGACAGCTTCAGGCGTTTTTTTTTGATTTTTTTGCCGGCTACGCACCGGCAGCGACGTTGAGCGAGGTAAGAGATGAACGCCATTGTCACCCCAGCCACGCGTGAAAAGCGGATCATCATCGGCAACGGAATGGTCGGCCATCACTGCATTGAACAGCTGATCGCCCTTGGCGCGCTGGCCCACACGGAACTCCATGTGTTCGGCGAAGAGCGCCAGCGCGCCTATGATCGCGTTCACCTGTCCGAATATTTCGGCGGTCGCGATGCTGAATCGCTCGCCATGGGGGAGGCGGGCTTCTACGCGCAGAACGGCGTACACATGCACCTCGGCACCCCGGTGCTGGAGATCGACCGCGAGCGTAAGGAAGTCGTCACGCCTGACGGTCGCTACGCCTACGACCAGTTGATCCTGGCCACCGGCTCGTACCCTTTTGTGCCGCCGATCACGGGCGCAGAGGGCAACGCCCGGCTGGTCTATCGAACCCTGGATGACCTCGACGCCATTCGTGCTGCGGCCGGCAATGCCCGCCGTGGTGTGGTGGTGGGCGGTGGCCTGCTCGGTCTGGAAGCCGCCAATGCACTCAAGTCCCTGGGCCTGGAGGCCCATGTTGTGGAGTTCGCCCCGCGTCTGATGCCGGTGCAACTGGATGCCGAGGGTGGCGCCGCGCTGCGTGCCCGCATCGAAGCGCTGGGCGTGGGCGTGCACCTGTCACGCGCCACTCGGAAGATCGTCGCCGGCGAGGACTACGCCTACCGGATGGCGTTCGAGGATGGTGAGTACCTGGAAACCGACCTGATCGTCTTCTCGGCCGGCATCCGCCCGCAGGACGCTCTGGCTCGCAGTGCCGGACTGGAGATCGCCGCGCGCGGTGGTGTGGTGGTCGATAACGACTGTCGCACATCGGATCCGGCCATTTTCGCTATCGGCGAATGCGCCAGCTGGAACGGCAGCGTGTTCGGCCTGGTGGCGCCGGGCTACAGCATGGCGCGCACCGTCGCCGCGCAATGGGCCGGGGTCGCCCACGAGGCCTTCACCGGCGCGGACATGTCCACCAAGCTCAAGCTACTCGGGGTGGATGTCGGCTCCATCGGCGACGCCCATGGCGCCACGCCAGGCACAAAGAGCTATCGCTTCATCGACGAGGCCTCCGCCAGCTACCGGCGTCTGGTGGTGTCCGCCGACGGCAAGCATGTGCTCGGCGCGGTGTTGGTGGGTGACAACAGCTACTACGACACCTTGCTGCAGTACGCGCAGAATGGCATCGCCTTGCCACAAAACCCGTCCAGCCTGATCCTGCCGCTGTCTGATGGCGCGCCGGCGCTGGGGGTCGATGCGCTGCCGGACGCCGCAACCATCTGCTCCTGCCATAACGTCAGCAAGGGCGCGGTCTGTTGCCAGGTGGATGCCGGCCTGACCGAGTTGGGCGATCTCAAGGCCGCCACCAAAGCCGGCACCGGGTGCGGCGGTTGCAGCGCGCTGCTCAAGCAGGTCTTCGAGCATGAACTGAGCGCCCGTGGCGTCGCGGTGGATAAGAGCCTGTGCGAACACTTCGCCCACACCCGCCAGGAGCTCTACGCGATCGTGCGGGTCGAGGGCATCCTCAGCTTTGAGGAGTTGCTGGCCAAGCATGGCCGCGGCCATACCGGCTGCGACCTGTGCAAGCCGGCTGTGGGCTCGATCCTCGCGTCCTGCTGGAATCAGCCGATCACGGATCCGTCGCTGGTGCCACTGCAGGACACCAACGACACCTTCATGGCCAACATGCAGAAGAACGGCACCTACTCGGTGGTGCCGCGCATCGCCGGTGGGGAAATCACCCCCGACAAGCTGATCGCCCTGGGTGCGGTGGCAAAGAAATACGACCTTTACACCAAGATCACCGGCGGCCAGCGCATCGACCTGTTCGGCGCCCAGCTGCATCAGTTGCCGGACATTTGGGGCGAGCTGATCGCGGCGGGCTTCGAGACCGGGCGTGCCTATGGCAAGTCGCTGCGCACGGTGAAGTCCTGCGTCGGCAGCACCTGGTGCCGTTACGGCGTGCAGGACAGCGTCGGCATGGCCCTGCTCCTGGAGAACCGCTACAAGGGCCTGCGCGCGCCGCACAAGTTCAAGTTCGGCGTTTCCGGCTGCACCCGCGAATGCGCCGAAGCGCAGAGCAAGGACATCGGCGTGATCGCCACCGAGAAGGGCTGGAACCTCTATGTGGCAGGCAACGGTGGCATGCGCCCGCGCCACGCCGAGCTGTTCGCTACTGACCTCGATGACGCCACGCTGATCCGCACCATTGACCGCTTCCTGATGTTCTACATCCGCACGGCGGACAAGCTGCAGCGCACCTCGGTGTGGCGCGAAAGCCTGGACGGCGGCCTGGACTACCTCAAGGACGTGATCATCCACGACAGCCTGGGGCTCGGCGCCGAACTGGATGCGCAGATGCAGTTGGTGATCGATCGCTACGAATGCGAATGGGCCAACGCCCTCAAAGACCCGGAAAAGCTCAAGCGCTTCCGCACCTTCGTCAATGATCGGCGCGCCGATCCGGACATTCACTTTGTCAGAGAACGCGGCCAGCGCAGGCCGGTGCGCGCCTCTGAACTTCACCTGATCCCCGTTGCCCAGGAGGTGCTCTGATGAGCCTCAATGCCATGTGTCTCGACTCGCAAACCGTCAGCCCATCCGCTTCCTGGCGTGCCCTGTGCGGCCGCCGCGATCTGGTTGCCAACTCGGGCGTGGTCGCCTGGCTGGATGGCATCCAGGTGGCGCTCTTCTACCTGCCGGAGAACACGGCGGGCGACAGGCTCTACGCCATTGAAAATCGCGACCCGAAGTCCGGAGCCAATGTGATCGGCCGCGGCATCGTCGGCTGCCTCAAGGGGGATCTGGTCATCGCCTCGCCGCTGTACAAGCAGCATTTTCGCCTGCAAGACGGCACCTGCCTGGAATACCCCGAGCAGCGCCTGCGTGTCTGGCCGGCACGTTTGAATGACGATGCCGTGGAAATCGGCGTCGCGTGAGCCCCGCATTGTTTTAACCCTGTTTTTGACTGCATACGAGAGACCGCCATGTCCTACATAGTCCCTTCGGAGTTCGCCACCAAGATGGTGGACGCCGGCGAATCGAAGATTTTCATGTCTACCCGCGACACCCTGATCCGCGCTTTCATGGCCGGTGCGATCCTCTCCCTGGCCGCGGTATTCGCGGTGACGATCACCGTGCAGACCGGCTCGGCGTTGGCCGGAGCGATGCTGTTTCCCGTCGGCTTCGTGATGCTCTACCTGATGGGGTTCGACCTGCTTACCGGGGTGTTCGTGCTGACGCCCCTGGCGCTGCTCGACCGCCGTCCCGGCGTTACGGTCAACGGCGTGCTGCGTAACTGGGGGTTGGTGTTCCTGGGTAACTTCGCCGGTGCATTGACCGTGGCCTTCATGATGGTCTTTGTGTTCACCTACGGCTTCTCCATCGAGCCCGGCGAGGTGGCGCACCGGCTGTCGCATATCGGCGAATCACGCACCCTGGGGTATGCCGAGCACGGCCTGGCCGGTTGGATGACCATTTTCCTGCGCGGCGTGCTGTGCAACTGGATGGTTTCGATGGGCGTGGTCGGCGCGATGATCTCCACCACCGTGGGCGGCAAGGCCATCGCCATGTGGATGCCGATCATGCTGTTCTTCTACATGGGCTTCGAGCACTCGGTGGTGAACATGTTCCTGTTCCCGGCCGGGCTGATGATTGGCGGTGATTTCTCGGTGATGGATTACCTGCTGTGGAACGAAATCCCCACTGCGCTGGGTAACCTGGTGGGTGGCCTGGCCTTCACCGGCCTGACGCTGTACGCCACCCACGTGCGTACCGCTGCCAAACGTTCTTTCTGATCAGGACGTAACGCACAAGCTCCGGACTGCCGGAGCCTGTGCGTTTGAAGCCAGAACCCCCATGCCTAGCCAACTTGCCATTTCCCTCGGCCAGCACACCGACAAGGGTCGCAAACCCGTCAACCAGGATTTCCACGGTGCCTGCCTGCCCGCCGAGCCGCAGCGCTCCACCAAGGGTATTGCCATCGCCCTGGCCGACGGTATCAGCAGCAGCGCGGTCAGCCAGATCGCCAGTGAAACCAGCGTCAAAGGGTTCCTCGCCGACTATTTCTGCACATCGGAAGCCTGGTCGGTAAAGACCTCGGCGCAGCGTGTGCTGGTGGCGATCAATTCCTGGCTGCATGCCCAGACCCGGCAGAGCCAGTACCGCTACGACCGTGATCGCGGTTACGTGTGTACCTTGAGCGTGCTGCTGCTCAAATCCACCACGGCCCACCTGTTCCATATTGGCGATGCGCGCATTTACCGCCTGCGCGACGGTGCGTTGGAGCAACTGACCCGCGATCACCGCGTCTGGGTCTCCCAGGACACTCACTACCTGGGCCGCGCCATGGGCATCAACTCGCATCTGGAGATCGACTACCAGACGCTCCCCCTGGAAACGGGCGATCTGTACTTTCTTGCCACCGACGGCGTCTATGAGCACGTCTGCGCGCCGTTCGTGGCGCAGGTGATCGATGCGCACGCGGATGATCTGGACACAGCGGCGCGCCTGATCGTCGAGGAGGCTTTCGCGCAAGGCAGCGATGACAACCTGACCGTGCAATTGGTGCGGATCGACGACCTGCCCGATCACGGGGCCGACGAAGTCCAGCAACGGCTTGGCGAGCTGGCATTGCCGCCGCTGCTGGATGCCCAGATGCAATTCGACGGCTATCGAATCGTCCGTGAATTGCATGCCAGCAGTCGCAGCCATGTTCATCTCGCAGTGGACGAAGCCAGTGGCAACCGGGTGGTGTTGAAGACGCCTTCGCTCGACCTGCGGGGCGATGCGGCTTATCTGGAGCGTTTTCTCACCGAGGAATGGATCGCGCGGCGGATCGACAATCCCCATGTCCTCAAGTCGTGTCTGCCGGCGCGCAAGCGCCACTACCTGTACACCGTCAGCGAGTTCATCGACGGCCAGACTCTGGCGCAATGGATGATCGACCACCCGCGTCCCGACCTGGAAACCGTGCGCGGCATCGTCGAGCAGATCGCCCGTGGCCTGCGCGCGTTTCATCGCCTGGAAATGCTGCACCAGGACCTGCGCCCGCAGAATCTGATGATCGACGCCACCGGCACGGTAAAAATCATCGATTTCGGTGCCACCCGCGTAGCGGGCTTGGCCGAATTGGGCGGGGTGCGACAGCGGGACGATGTGCTCGGCACCGCGGCCTATGCCGCGCCGGAATATTTTCTCGGCGAATCTGGCAGTTGCCGCTCGGATCTGTTTTCCCTCGGCGTGATCACCTACCAGATGCTCAGTGGCAGGCTGCCCTACGGCGCCCAGGTGGCCAAAAGCCGAACGCGGGCGGCGCAGCTCAGCCTCAATTATCACTCGGTGCGTGACAGTACGCGGGAATGTCCAGCCTGGATCGACGAAGTGCTGAAGAAAGCCACGCATCCAGACCCCGCCAAACGCTATGGCGAACTGTCGGAGTTCCTGTTCGAGCTGCGCCAGCCCAATCAGGCCTTCCTCAACAAAAGTCGTGCGCCGCTGCTTGAGCGCGATCCGGTGTTTTTCTGGAAGGGTGTGTCGTTGATCCTGGCGCTGACCGTCGTGGTGTTGATGCTTCGCTGAGTCAGTGGCGCACCCTGTGGCGATGGGCGTGTGCCTGATAAGCTGCATCCCCACCTGTGCAATGTGACGTATCGAGCCATGCCCCCACTCGCCATCGCCGACGAGACAGCCGCTCCTCGTGCCGCCCTGGTCCGTCTGATCGCGGATCTCGTCCATGAGGATGGCGTGCACCCGACCGCCATTGACGCGTTGCACCTGATTCGCTGCGCAACACCGGGCGAGCTTGTGCGCGGGCTGCATAAGCCGGCGCTGTGCATCATCGTGCAGGGCCGCAAGGAGGTTTGGCTGGGCGAGGAATGCTACGCCTACGACGCCCTGCATTATTTGGTGGTTTCGGTCACCGTGCCGGTGGCGGGCCAGGTTGTGGAGGCTTCGCCACAAGCACCCTATCTGTGCATTCGTCTGGACATCGATCCGGTGCTGATCGCGCCATTGATTGCCGAGATGGGGCCGCCGGACCCGAAGCGTGAAGGAGTGATGCGGGGGTTGTACCTGGATCGTGTCGACGCAGCGTTGCTGGACGCGACGTTGCGGCTGGTCCGCCTATTGACCAGCCCGCAGGATATTGCGGTGCTCGCGCCACTGGTGCAGCGGGAAATATTCTATCGCTTGTTGTGTGGAGGGCAGGGGCGCCATCTGCATGAGATCACGGTGCGCGACAGCCAAGGCCATCGTGTCACGCGGGCCATCGAATGGCTGAACCGCAACTATGTCGAGCCGCTGCGCATCGAGGAGCTGGCGCAGCGGGTCAACCTGAGCAGTTCGACCCTGCATCACCGCTTCAAGGCGCTGACCGCCATGAGCCCGTTGCGCTACCAGAAGCAGCTGCGCCTGCAGGAGGCGCGCAGGTTGCTGATCGGCGAGGGGCTCGACGTGTCCAGTGCGGCATACCGGGTCGGTTACGAAAGCCCCTCGCAGTTCAGCCGTGAGTACAGCCGACTGTTCGGCGCCTCGCCGATCAAGGACCTGGCCCGGCTGCGCAGCACAGGCTGAGCCTCGCAGCCCCTGCACCGCAAAATGCCCGTCCACCCATGCCGAGAGAAGCCCGGTACGGTTCAGGCTAGGCGGGCAGCTCAGTAAACACTGGCGGTCGGGCGGACGATCAGTTCGCTGACATCCACATCGGCTGGCTGGTCGATAGCGTAGGCAATGGCGCGGGCAATAGCGTCGGCGGGGATGGCGATGCGGCGGTAATCGCGCATGGCCTCACGGGCACCGTCATCGGAAATGCTCTCTGCCAGCTCCGATTCGGTGACCCCGGGGGCGATCAGCGTCACGCGGATGTCGCCACCGACCTCCTGGCGCAGCCCTTCGGAAATAGCGCGCACCGCGTACTTGGTGGCGCAGTAGACCGCTGCGGTAGGGCTCACCGCGTAGGCGCCGATGGAGGCGATGTTGATGAACTGGCCCGAATGCTGGCGCTGCATCAGCGGCAGCCCGGCAGCAATGCCGTGCAATACGCCACGAATATTGACGTCGATCATCCGGTTCCACTCGTCCACCTTCAGCGCGTCGAGCGGTGACAGCGGCATGACCCCGGCGTTATTGACGATGACGTCCACCCTGCCGAACTGCTGCTCAGCGAAATCGATGAAGGCCTGGGCGTCTTCAAGGCGGGTGACATCCAACGAGAGAACGCGCACCTCGCCGCCTTCATCCTCGATACGTCGGGCCAGGGCTTCGAGGCGTTCCAGGCGTCGGGCACCCAGCACGACCTTGGCGCCCTGGCGGGCCAGCAGCAGAGCTGTGGCCTCGCCAATGCCGCTGCTGGCGCCCGTGATGGCGACCACCTTCTGTTCAATGTTCGGCATGTGTGTTCTCCAGTGTTCTGGCACCAATGTGTGCCGTGGAACACATGCTAGGGAGATGGCCTGGCCAGGCGTTAGACCGATCCTGCCATGCGCTTGCCTGATTCTGGCGACGTAACAGACTTGTCAGGCACAGCTGCGTTTTCTAGAGGGAGGGACGGGCGTATGCACAATGTGTGTGCCATGGGGGGAAGGGTGACAGGGCACAGGGGGGCTAGCGTTTGTGAAAGATGTCCGCGGTGTAGGCATCGCCAAAAACACGGTCTACTTTCAAAAGCGGTTGTGAGAGTTACATCACAAGGATTTGATCAAGGAGCGATCAATGAACACCCCGCCACTCGACTACATGTCCCCCGAAAACCTGCTGGAGCTGGAGCGTATTCGCCGCAAAGCGCAGCGCTATATCCAGACGAATCCGCCGCAGGGGCCCGCCATTTTCAACCAGGTGGAGCCGCTTGAGCTGGAAGCGATGAAGCATCTAACTAGCCGCCATTATCCCCGCTTCACAGCGTGCTGAGCTCCAGGCGCGTGTGCGTAGCCCTTCTGACGATGGGTTCTAGTTGTTGCTGGCTTCAAACATCACATAGACCTTCTCGCAGGTTTCCAGCACTTCCCAAGTGCCGTTGAAACCGGCGGGAATCACGAAACGATCGCCTTGGGCAAGCTCCTTGCGGTTGCCATGCTGGTCGGTGATGACCGAGCGCCCAGCGAGAATCTCGCAGTATTCATGTTCGGTGTACTGGACTTTCCATACGCCCGGTTCGCCTTTCCAGGTGCCCGCCTGGAACTGGCTGCATGGACTGGCGTAGACGCTGCGCACGCTTTGTTGCGGGTTGCCGGAGATGATTTTTTCGGCAGCCGGCAGGTAGTGCTCTGCGGCTGGTGGGGCAGTGGCGAAGTCGATGATCTGTTCGATGGTCATAAATGTCTCGGAGAAGGTGAGGTCGGCGATCCGGCGATCCGGCAATCCGCCACGGAAACAAAACCCTAGTAGGGCGTTGGCTGGTGACTTTCTTGGACGTTGAAGGGGAAAGGCGTAACAATCGGCCCCCACAACAATAATCAGCCTGTAAGGACGCGTCCATGACCTCCCCAAACTATGACCTTGTGGTATTTGGCGCCACCAGCTTTGTCGGCCAGATCCTCACCCAGTACCTGGCCGAGCATCTGTCGAGCCAGGACGTGCAGTTACGTTGGGCCATTGCCGGGCGGTCCGAAAACAAACTCAATGAGCTCAAGCGCGCGCTGGGTGCACCGGGACAGTCGCTGCCGATCATTGTGGCCGACGCGGCCAACGAAGCGCAGTTGCAGGCCCTGTGCGCGCAGACGCGGGTGGTGGTGTCTACCGTCGGCCCCTATGCCTTGTATGGCGAACCGCTGGTCAAGGTGTGCGCAGAAAGTGGCACAGACTACTGCGACCTCACTGGGGAAACCCAGTGGATCAAGCGGATGATCGAGAAGTACGAGCCTATTGCCCGGCAGTCCGGGGCGCGAATCGTGCATTGCTGCGGTTTCGACTCGGTGCCTTCGGACCTGGGCGTGCGCTTCCTGCAGGAACAGGCCATGGCGCAATGGGGCCAGCCTGCCAGCCAGGTCAAGATGCGCGTCAAGACGCTCAAGGGCGGTGCCTCCGGCGGCACAGTCGCCAGTGTGGTCAATCTGGTGAAGGAGGCGGCTGCCAACCCCGCGTTGCGCAAGGAATTGGCCAATCCCTATTCCCTGTGTCCCCAGGACCACGGTTTCAGCGTGCGTCAGCACTCAGCCAAATCCGCCAGGTTTGATCAGGACTTTGACGCCTGGACGGCTCCTTTCGTGATGGCCGCGGTCAACGAGCGCGTGGTGCACCGCTCCAATGCCTTGTCGAGCAACGCCTACGGCAGCCAGTTCAGCTACGACGAAGCCGTGCTAACGGGCACCGGCCTCAAAGGCCGCCTGGCCGCCTTGACCATGGTCGCTGGCCTGGGCGCGTTCATGGTGGGCGTCGTCATCAAGCCCGTGCGCGGGCTGATGGAGCGTTTCCTGCTGCCGAAGCCCGGTGAAGGCCCAAGCCCGGAAGCGCAATTGGCGGGTCGCTATGACATGCGCTTTTTTGGCCGTACCGATAACGGCCAGAGCCTGCGGATCAAGGTCACCGGTGATCGTGACCCCGGATACGGCTCCACCGGCAAGATGCTCGGGCAAGCGGCAATCAGCCTCGCGCTGGACCATACCAACGACGGCAGCAAGCCCGGACGTCCAGGAGGCTTCTGGACTCCCGCCAGCTTCTTCGATGAACGCTTTATCGAGCGGCTGACGCGCTACGCAGGGTTGCGCTTTGAGCGGCTGTGAAGAGGTGTGCGAACATGTAAACGCCTCGCGGCTCCACACAACGATGTGAGGCGCTCCACCTTCCGTTTCCGATTGAGTGTTCCATGCCTTCGACCGCGTGTTCTGTCCCGCTATACCTGCCCCCTGCGAGGCCCGACGATGAACGATGTCACCCTTGAGCTGGTGCCCACCGAGCGGGAACAGATGCCGCTGATCCGCAACCTCTATCAGTTCTACCTGTATGAGTCTTCGGATTGGGAGCAGGAAGATGTGGAGGTGGATGGCCGTTTCTACATTCACGACGAGCACCTGGTTCGTTATTGGCAAGAGCCGGGCTGGAGTGCCCAGTTGTTGCTGGTTGACGGCTTTATCGCCGGTTTCCTGTTGATCGAGCGCAGTGAGCTGCCCGGCGTGGATGCCTTGGAGCTGGCGGACCTGTTTATCCTGAAAAAGTACCGCCGCCAGGGTATCGGGCGCGCCTTGGCTACGCAGGTATTGATGAGTGGCGAGGACAACTGGCTGGTGCGTTTTTACGGCCAGGATGAAATTGCCCTGGCGTTCTGGCGCTCGGTACTGGCCGATCTGCCCAGGCCGGTTGAGGCTCTGGAGCTGGATGACGAGCCCGAGTTGTTGAGCTTTCTGATCACGCGGCTGCTGCATTGATCTGAGGCGCGTGCAGATCGTGCAGGCGGCTCCGTGCCAAGCGGCAAAGCCAGCCGCGCCGGATTTGCGTTTAAAATGCGCGGCCTTGCCTCTGTGAACGATCCTCATGAACTCCGACGCCATCGAAACCCTGCGCCAGCACTTGCTCGCTGCCCTGAATCCCGCCCCCGTGGAAACCCGTCGTTTGTTCCACGGGCGTGGCCGTTGCTGGGCGGGCCTGGAGCATGTCACCGCCGACTGGTTGCAGGGCATTGTGCTGGTCTGCCTGTTCCGCGAGCCGGAGGCCGCCGAGCTGGAGGCGTTGAAGCGGATGCTGATGACATTGACTGAGTCACCTGCCTGGCAGCAAAGCCAGGCGCATACGCTGTTGCTGCAGCACCGTTATCTGCCGGAGAGCACCACGGAGTTCCTGCTCGGCGAAGAGCGGGATGAGTGGCAGATCAGCGAGAACGGTCTGCACTTCAAACTGGATATCGGTAAAAAGCAGAACAACGGCCTGTTTCTGGATATGCGTTACGGCCGTCGCTGGGTGCAAGAGCAGGCCGAAGGCAAGCGTGTGCTGAACCTGTTCGCCTATACCTGCGGCTTCTCAGTGGCGGCGATGGCGGGCGGGGCGGAGCAGGTGGTGAACCTGGACATGGCCAAGGCAGCCTTGAGCCGTGGGCGCGACAATCATCGCCTGAACGACCACGACCTGAGCCGGGTGAGTTTCCTTGGCCATGAGCTGTTCAAGTCATGGGGCAAGGTGAAGAAATACGGCCCCTACGACCTGATCATCATCGACCCGCCGTCGTTCCAGAAAGGCAGCTTCGCGCTGAGCAAGGACTACCAGAAGATCCTGCGCCGCCTGCCGGAACTGCTAACCGAGCAGGGCATCGTGCTGGCCTGCGTAAACGACCCGGATACCGGCCCGGATTTCCTGATCGCCGGCATGGCGGCGGAGGCGCCCAGCTTGCGCTTTGTTGAGCGGCTGGAAAACCCGCCCGAGTTTCCCGATATTCATGCGGACAGTGGGTTGAAGGCATTGGTGTTCAGGCAGGAACACATGCGGCTCTCATAAGCGGTCAAGCAAAAGCCATGAACAGAAGCCTCCGGTGGAGGTCTTTGTCGGACACGTAATGCTGCATCGCACGCGTAGCAGATGGCCCTGAGCCCTAGGACCTTGCCCATGAATGACACCGAACTGCTCAAGATCCTGAAGACCCGTTTTGAACAGCACATGCAGCGCCATCCGGACATTATCTGGTCTGAGGTGCAAGCAAGGCTGAAGCCGGCGTCCCTTGAATCACTCCAGGCCATGGAAGACACAGGTGGCGAGCCGGACGTGATTGGTCGGGATGAAGCCGCGAAAGGAGGCTTCCTCTTTTGTGACTGTTCGGCAGAGAGTCCTTCCGGTCGCCGCAGCCTTTGCTACGACCAAGCTGCCCTGGACGCGCGCAAGGAGAACAAACCCCAGTCCAGCGCGCTTGAAAGGGCGGTTTCCATGGGCATCACGCTTTTAACCGAAGAGCAATACCGAGCGCTTCAGCAACTGGGGGAATTCGATACGCGGACCTCCAGCTGGATCGAGACGCCGGATGCGGTGCGTATGCTCGGCGGAGCGATTTTTGGCGACCGCCGTTATGGCCGGGTATTCATTTATCACAACGGTGCCCAATCGTATTACGCGGCCAGAGGGTTTCGCGGTTTGCTGCGCGTTTGAGATACACCGCACCGCAGGTCTGTCCGCTGGAAATGGCAGCGAGATGACGGGGCGGTTTGAATTGCAGAATGACACCTTTACCGATTGGATGGCGCGGCTCGCTATGAGCGCCATTTTCGTGCTCCGCAACCGGTCGTCGATGCGCCCTTCGAGCCGAGTTTAGCGGGCCAGCAGCTCACAGGTACGCTCTTGCGACTTGGGACGCTCGGCCTGCTGGAACTCGGCCTCATCGCCGCAGCGGTGTAATTGCTGTGTCTGGACGAGTCCGCTGCTGTCCCAGGCACAGCCCTCAGGCCGCAATCCGCCGCTGCGCCCAGCTCGCCGAGGCAAACAACCCAAACCCCAGCGCGATGCCCAGCGCATCGGCCAGCAGGTCGGCGTATTCGGCGAAGCGGTAGCCGCTCAGCGCTTGCAGGATTTCGATGCCGATGCCGTAGGCGCACAGGCCTGCGGCCAGCAGCAGCGCCTGTTGTGGAAAGGACCAGCGACCAAGCAGGGTCAGTATGCAGAAGGCCAGCACATGGTTGCCCTTGTCCCAACCGGTGCTGAGGCGCGGATCGGGATCGTTGAGCAGGGAAAGGACCAGGACCGAGATCAGGCAAATCAAGAAGGCCAGGCGCCAGAGCCAGCGGGGAATCAGGGCTAACAACTGCATGCGAATGGTCAATCCTTGAACAAATAGAGGTGAGGGCCGCGTAATGCCGTCCGGTCTTCTTCCGACCTGCGCTAGAAAACTCAGCGACCTTTGACCGTGCGGCCGTCCACGTCGCCCGCCTTGAGCATGATCTGGTATTCCTTGCCGTCGGTTTCCACCTGATGCAGGCGCACCAGCAGGTAGTTCCAGTCCTTGGCGAACCACATGGTGGTCTTGCGGCGGCTCTTGGTGGGGTCGCGCACGCGCTCGACCTTAAGGGCATCGACAATACCGGCGCGGGTGCGCACCGCTTCTTCGCCGAGGACGCGAAAGTCATAGGTCTCGACGTCGTCGCCGTCGAGAACCTGGTAACTCATGCTGGTCTTGCCGTCGGCAACGTCATACTGCAGGGCGAGCTGATAAGTGGATTTGTCCAGCAGGCCCCGATTGAGCGGCACGCGCAGCGGCTTGCCGCGTTCGCTGCCCAGTACTTGTCTGCTGCTCCAGTCGAAGTCGTGCTCGATTTCCTTGCTCTTGCCCAGACCGCTGCGGCGGTACTGGTAGGTCAGGGGCTGGAGGCTGTTATTGGTCACGCGAAAGGTGCTGTCCTCGGTCAGGCTAGCCACCAGCATGGAGGCCTTGAAACGCAGTTTCCAGGTGTCGTCCTGTTGCTGGACGAGGCTGCGCTCAGCCGAGCCGCTGACCGGTACTTGCTTGAAGTCAGCCGTGTAGCTGGCCGAAAAAGGCTGCAGTTCGAAGCCTTGTGCGGGCAGGCAGAACAAGGCACTCACCAGCAAAAGGACTCGATGCATTACCAGTTCTCCTAGGCTCGAATCAGCGTGCCGCACGCCGGCAGGGGCACGCCGTCCAGCATTGCGCTATCGCCATCCAGTTGCAAGCGACCCTCTGCGAACCAGCGCATGGCCAGAGGATAGATGCGGTGTTCGAGCTGATGCACACGCATCGCCAGGCTTTGCGCGGTGTCGCCTGGGGTGACGGCGGTTACGGCCTGTACGACCAATGCCCCGCCATCGAGTTCCTCGGTAACGAAATGCACGCTGCAGCCATGTTCGGCGTCGCCCGCTTCTAGAACGCGCGTGTGAGTGTCCAATCCCTTGTACTTGGGAAGCAGCGAAGGGTGGATGTTCAGCAGGCGGCCTTGGTAATGACGCACGAAGCCGGGCGTGAGAATGCGCATGAAGCCGGCCAATATCACCAGGTTCGGTGCGTAGGCATCAATGGCTTGGATGAGCGCTGAATCGAAGGCTTCTCGATCGGCGAACCCTTTGTGATCCAGCACGGCGGTGGGAATGCCCGCCTGGGCGGCACGGGTCAGGCCGTAGGCATCGGCGCGGTTGGAAATCACCGCGCTGATGCGCGCCGGGGTATCCCCGGCGGCGAGGCTGTCGATCAGCGCCTGCAGGTTGCTGCCGCTGCCGGAAATCAGCACCACGACATTGCAGGGTGCGCCCATCAGTGTTGTTTCAGGTTGTTCAGCACGACACGTTCGGCTGCGCCGGCTGCCGCATTGATCTGGCCGATCACCCAGGGCTGTTCGCCGCTGGCGCGCAGGTGGGCGAGAACGGTCTCGACCTGATCCTGCGCCACGCAGATGACCATGCCGACGCCGCAGTTGAGGACGCGATGCATCTCGTGCTCGTCGACGTTGCCTTGTTGCTGCAGCCAGTCGAACACCGCCGGGCGGGTCCAGCTGGCGGCATCGACCACCGCCTGGGCGCCTTCGGGCAGCACGCGGGGAATGTTGTCCAGCAGGCCGCCGCCGGTGATGTGCGCCATGGCCTTCACCGCGCCGGTGTCCTTGATCAGCGCCAGCAGCGGCTTGACGTAGATGCGCGTCGGCGCCATCAGCAGCTCGCTGAGCGCTGTGCCGTCCAGTTGGATGGTTTCGATGTCGGCGCCGGAGACTTCGAGGATCTTGCGGATCAGCGAGTAGCCATTGGAGTGCGGGCCGGAAGAGGGCAGTGCGATCAGCGCATCGCCAGCAGCGACTTTCGAGCCGTCAATGATTTCGCTTTTTTCCACCACGCCCACGCAGAAGCCGGCCAAGTCGTAGTCTTCACCTTCATACATACCGGGCATTTCGGCGGTTTCGCCGCCTACCAGCGAGCAGCCGGCCAGTTCGCAGCCCATGCCAATGCCGGTCACTACAGTGGCCGCCACATCGACGTTGAGTTTGCCGGTGGCGTAGTAGTCGAGGAAGAACAGCGGCTCGGCACCGCAGACCACCAAGTCGTTGACGCACATGGCCACCAGGTCCTGGCCGATGCTGTCGTGCTTGTTCAGGTTCAGCGCCAGGCGCAGCTTGGTGCCGACGCCGTCAGTGCCCGAAACCAGGACCGGTTGCTTGTAGCCGGCAGGGATTTCACACAGGGCGCCGAAGCCGCCCAGACCGCCCATCACCTCAGGACGTGCAGTGCGTTTGGCTACGCCCTTGATGCGCTCGACCAGCGCTTCGCCCGCGTCGATGTCGACTCCGGCGTCCTTGTAGCTAATGGAGGGTTGCTTGCTCATAAAATCCGGCCTTTTGGGGAGAGTGCGTAGGGGCGAGCGGGCCTGTGGCCTGTTTGGCGGGTTCAGTTAGTCAACTTCGACGAAGTTGAGTTAACCAACCAACCGCACAGGCGACTGGGGGCGCATCGCGAAGGCGCGCGATTTTATCAGGCTTGCCGGTCAGCGGCCATTCCCGCGCGGATGCAGTTGCCGTCTGGTGAGTGGCTGTTTAAGGTATGGCACTTTCATATCGCGGTGGAAGCCGCTTATTTCGGGAATTTTTCATGAGCCTGATAGCCCGCCTGTTGGTCATGTGTTGTATGTCGTTGCTCTCTCTGGCCAGCCTTGCCGCGCCCGTGAACGGCTTGTATCAGGTACGTGAAGCGGTGCTCGGCCAGCAGGCTGTGGAGCGCGAGCAGGTGCTGCGTCAGGCTCTGGATACCTTGGTGATGCGCCTGTCGGGTGATCCCGCTGCGCTGGAAAATCCCGCTGTCATTGCCTTGCGCGAGAAGCCGCAGCGCTTGATCAGCCAATATGCCTATGACGGCAACATGCTGGTGGTGGATTTTGATCCGGCCACCAGCATGCAGGCCTTGCGTGATGCCGGGTTGCCACTATGGGGCGCCGACCGACCCGCCGTGTTGGTGTGGTGGCTGAACGAGTCCGCCAGGGGCAGTCTGTTAGTGGGTGATACCCAGGAAAGTTCGGCGTTGTTGCGCCGCGCTGCTCAGCACCGCGGACTGCCTGTGCGGGTGCCGCTGGCGGATTTGTCCGAACAGTGGGTCGGCACACCGTCAGCCTTGAGTGGCAAGAATCTTTCGGCCTTGCGTGACGCCTCTGCCCGCTACGCCGCGGACGTGCTGTTGACGGTCTATGCCCGTCAAGCCAGAGGATCGCAGTGGCAGGCCCATTGGCGCTTGTGGCATGGCGAGCAGTTGCTACAGGGGCAAGTGGTCGGGGCCAACCCCGCCGTATTGAACGACGCCGTGTTATTGGCAGTGCAGCAGGCGCTGGCGCCGCTTTTCGTGGTTCGTCCCGGCGGTGAAGAAGTGCTTACGCTGGTGGTGAGTAATGTTGATCTGCCGCGCTATGCCGAACTCGAGCGACTCCTGGAGCCTTTTGCTCCGCGTCTGCTGCGCGCCGATGGCAAGGTATTGACCTATCGGCTTAAGGCCAGCGCCGAGCAGTTGCGGGCTCAACTGGCGCTGGCTCGCCTGCAAGAACTGCCTGCGGCGGCGGTGCAGGGCGACGGCGTGATAACGGAAGCACGCGCTTCGGTGCTGCGCTTTCACTAACCAATAATTGATTGCTGCTGTTCCGGTTCTTGCCTGTATTCTGCTGGGCTTGCGCAAGTCTTTGATTTTATTTGAGTAGACTTGCGTTGTATGGCTCTGGGGTGGGGTATACACTTTTTGCACTTCCCACTGGAGCGCCCTCGCGGCTTCAAGGAGCCTTCAGGCCCGGCATGAAACCAGTTCAGCTTCCTCTTGGCGTGCGTCTGCGCGACGACGCCACCTTTGCCAATTACTACCCCGGTGCCAACGCGGCCGCTGTTGGGTATGTCGAACGTCTCTGCGAAGCCGAAGCCGGCTGGGCTGAAAGTCTCATTTATCTATGGGGAAGCGCAGGGGTTGGGCGCAGCCATCTGCTGCAGGCTGCTTGCCTGCGTCTCGAACAGAACGGTGAACCTGCGCTGTATCTGCCGCTTGGGGAAGTCGCGGAGCTAGGCCCAGAGATTCTCGACAATCTGGAAAGCTATGAGCTGATTTGTCTGGATGATCTGGATGCGATCGCCGGGCGTGCGGAGTGGGAAGAAGCTCTTTTCCATCTGTTCAACCGCTTGCGCGATTCCGGTCGACGCCTGTTGCTCTCGGCTTCCGCCTCGCCACGCGAGTTGGCGGTGAAACTGCCGGACTTGCAGTCGCGGCTGTCCCTGTCGCTGGTCTTTCAACTCCAGGAACTCTCCGACGAAGATAAGCTGCGTGCGCTGCAGTTGCGCGCCTCGCGCCGAGGCCTGCATCTGACCGATGAGGTGGGCCGCTTCATTCTCACCCGGGGCGCACGCAGCATGAGTGCCCTATTCGAGCTGCTTGAGCAACTGGACCAGGCCTCCCTGCAGGCCCAGCGCAAGCTGACCATTCCCTTCCTCAAGGAAACCTTGGGCTGGTAAACCTTGGTAACTCGTCGGGTGGACAACCGTTTTTTAGTTGTCCACCAGGCAGCGAGGGGGTGAATGCCATACGACATCCACCCATGGGCACTCTTTCCTTATTCTCCCGCCAGCTTGCGGTCGTACTGGAATCTCCAGCGGGTGTAGTACATGGCGCTGCAAAACAGCAGCAGGCTGAGTAGCGCTTCGACCCAGCCGTACAGGCTGCGGGCCGGGTCAGTGGCCGCCAAGACACCCTGGATGAAGTAGATATTCACCACAAAGCACAACCAGGCGTGGGCGCGGGCGCTGCCCATCAGGATGCCTGGGGCAAGCAATACGAGCGGCAGCAGCACAATGCTCAGCACCACCCAGGGGCGAGCGCCATGCAGATCGGCAAAGAAGCCGTTCCAGATGCCAATCAGCAGCGCCAGGGCCAAAAAGCTGAGCAGGCTGATAGCGCGGGTGACGGCCAGGCGTGGCTTGAGCCATGCAAGGGACGGCAAGGGCTTGGGCGTTTTAGCCACGGGAGTTCTCCAGGCTGCGGGCAGTGTTCGCCAGGCGCTGGCCAAGGGCACGGCACAGGGCAATTTCATGTTCGTCCAGGGCGCGTTTGGCATCCGCGCCGGCATGGTGGCTCGGGCCATAGGGCGTGCCGCCGCCGCGGGTGTCGATCAGGGCGGACTCGCTGTAGGGCAGACCACAGATCAGCATGCCGTGGTGCAGCAGCGGCATCATCATCGATAGCAGGGTGGTTTCCTGGCCGCCATGCAGGCTGGCAGTGGAGGTGAACACGCCCGCCGGCTTGCCGACCAGGCCGCCAGTCAGCCACAGGCTGTTGGTGCCATCGAGGAAGTACTTCAGTGGTGCGGCCATGTTGCCGAAGCGAGTTGGGCTGCCCAGGGCAAGACCGGCACAGTTCTTCAGGTCATCGAGGGTGGCATAGAGAGCGCCCTCCTCGGGAATGCTTGGCGCGATCGCTTCGCATTCAGTGGACACCGCTGGCACGGTACGCAGACGGGCTTCCAGGCCGGCCTGTTCCACGCCGCGGGCGATATGCCGGGCCATGTTGGCAGTGGCGCCGTGGCGGCTGTAATACAGCACCAGAATGTAGGGCGTGCTCATGCCAGGATCTCCAGAACGTTCTCTGGCGGACGACCGACCACCGCCTTGTCGCCAGCCACCAGAATCGGGCGTTCGATCAGCTTTGGATGGGACGCCATGGCCTCGATCAGCTGCGCTTCTGTCAGAGTGGCATCTGCCAGGTTGAGCGTCTTGTATTCATCTTCACCGGTGCGCAGCAACTGCCGGGCATTGAAGCCGAGCTTGGCAAGCAGCGCCTGCAGTTCGGTGGAGCTGGGTGGGGTTTCCAGGTAGCGCACCACGGTCGGGGTGAGGCCGCGGGCTTCGAGCAGTTCCAGAGCGCCACGTGATTTCGAGCAGCGCGGATTGTGGTACAGGATCAATTCGGTCATGGCAGGTCGCTTCCGGCGTAAGGTGGCGGGTATTCTACCCATCTGGACGCGGGGCTGAAGGCTCTGGTGTGCCATTCGGGCTGCAGCGTGGCGCGTAGTTCGGCTTCTGACAAATAATCGCGCGCAGGCGGGTACCCAATTTCAAGGAGACGGCATGCGTCAACGGTTGTTGGATATCGGAGAGTTCTGGAACTTTCTCTGGCAGCGCTTTCTGACCGACCGCGGGCCGAACAGCGCGGCGGCACTGACCTATACCACGCTGTTCGCCGTAGTGCCGATGATGACGGTGACCTTCGCCATGCTCTCGGTTGTACCGGCGTTTCGTGAGGTGGGAGAAAGCCTGCAGGCCTTTGTCTTTCGCAATTTCGTGCCTTCCACCGGCGCTACTCTGTTGGCCTATCTGCAGGGCTTCAGTATCCAGGCCCGCCAGCTTACTTGGCTGGGCGTGGCTTTTTTGATGGTCACCGCGCTGTTGATGATGCTGACCATTGAAAAAGCCTTCAACACCATTTGGCGGGTGCGCCAGCCACGCCGGGGTGTGAGCAGTTTCCTGATCTACTGGGCGATTCTGAGCCTGGGGCCGTTGCTGTTGGGGGCCGGCTTTGCGATCAGTACCTACATCGCCTCGCTCTCGCTGCTCTCCGGACCGGATGCCTTGTTCGGGGTGGGCGGGCTGTTTCGCCTCGCGCCGTTGCTGCTCGGCGTGGCCGCGTTCACCTTGTTGTATGCGGTGGTGCCCAATACCCGCGTGCCGTTGCGCCATGCTTTCTTGGGTGGGGTGTTCTGCGCACTGCTGTTCGAGGCGGCGAAAAAGCTGTTCAGCTTGTATGTCAGCCTGTTCCCTGCGTATCAGCTGATTTATGGCGCCTTCGCCACGGTGCCGCTGTTTCTGCTGTGGATCTATGTGTCCTGGCTGATCGTGCTGTTTGGCGCCGAATTGACCTGCAACCTGTCGTCGACCAAGGCCTGGCGGGCGCGCCCTTTGCCGCGCCTGCTGGCGACGTTGGGTATTTTGCGTGTGCTGCAGGAACGCCAGCGGCAGGGGACCACGCTGCGCTTTTTGGACGTACGCAAGGAGGGCTGGCCGCTGCCGGAAGAGGAATGGCATGAGGTGCTGGCTTTCCTGCACAGTGAAAAGCTCGTCTGCCGCACTGGCGGGAATGCCTGGGTGCTAAGCCGCGACCTGCATCATTACCAGCTGCATACTCTGATCAGCCGCAGTCCCTGGCCATTGCCGGCACTGGAACGACTGCCGGAACACTTGCCCGAGCCCTGGTACCCGGCCCTGCTGGAGGATCTGGGAGCGCTTCAGGCAGAGCGAACGCGAATTTTCAGCGGCAACCTGGCCGATTGGTTACGCGGCTCCACGAACGGAGAAACGGAGAGGAACAAATGAGCGGATTGGCAAGAATCATTCTGGTGATTGTGCTCGGCTTGGGCCTGGTCGGTTGTGCCGACAGCGACCTGGGCTTCGATCAGCATGGCAAGGTCGTGCGTGCGGACAGCCTCAAGGGGCGGTGGCTGGTCGTCAACTACTGGGCGGAATGGTGCGCGCCGTGTCGCAAGGAGATTCCCGAGCTCAATGCCCTCGAGCAGCAATTGAACGGGCAGGGCGTGCGCATTCTGGGCGTCAATTTCGATGCCTTGCAAGGCGACTCGCTGCAGCAGGCCGCTGACAAGATGGGCATTGCCTTTACTGTGCTTGCCGACGACCCCGCAGCGCGCTACGACCTGCCACGCAGCAAGGTACTGCCGGTGACCTACATCATCGACGACCAGGGCCAGGTGCGAGAGCAATTGCTCGGCGAGCAGACTGCGCAGGGACTGACCGCACGGCTCCAGGCATTGCGAGCGCAATAGAGGGAGACCGCTATGCAAATCTGTCGGCACGTGAGGGTAAGCGGCAGGGTCCAGGGCGTGTACTACCGCCAGAGTGCCGCTGATCAGGCAGTGGCTTTGCAGGTGCGCGGCTGGGTGCGCAATCTGGACGATGGGCGCGTCGAGGCGATGCTCGAAGGTGAGGAGCACGCGGTGCTGAAACTGATCGAGTGGATGAAGCAAGGGCCGTCCGCAGCCCATGTGGATGCGGTGGAGGTTTCCGAGTCGGCCATGCAGGGCATGACGGGCTTTCACATTCGGCGCTGAACGCTGAACGTAGCGTAATCGCAAGCGGCGAGAGGTTATGGCGATACCGTGGAAAGGATCACGCCTCTACGTAGCATTTACTTCGCGCCACAAACAACGCGCCCGCGGCTGAAACCAGGCGCGGGCGCGATGAAGGATGGCGGTCGATCAGCGAATCAGGCTGAGGAACTCGCTGCGAGTTGCAGGGTTGCTGCGGAACTGGCCCAGCATCACCGACGTGACCATGGTGGAGTTCTGCTTCTCTACGCCACGCATCATCATGCACATGTGCTGGGCTTCGATGACCACCGCTACGCCGGCGGCATCGGTGATCGACTCGATGGCTTCGGCGATTTCGCGGGTGAGGTTTTCCTGGATCTGCAGGCGGCGCGCAAACATGTCGACGATGCGCGCAACCTTGGACAGCCCCAGTACCTTGCCATTGGGCATGTAGGCGACATGGGCCTTGCCAATGAACGGCAGGATGTGATGCTCGCACAGCGAATACAGCTCGATATTCTTGACCAGCACCATCTCGCTGTTGTCGGAGCTGAACAGCGCGCCGTTGGTGACCTCTTCAAGGGTCTGTTGATAGCCCTTGCAGAGAAACTGCATGGCTTTGGCGGCACGTTTGGGCGTATCGACCAGGCCTTCGCGGGTCACGTCCTCGCCGAGCTGGCCGAGGATCGCGGTGTAGCTTTGTTCCAGGGACATTTAACTACCTGTCAGAATTCATGGGGCGCGAGGGGCGAAGGGTAGGGGGTGTGGCAGCAAGCTGCAAGCCACAGTCCTCACCTTCAAGCGGAAAAGGCCCTGCGCAGGCCGCTCCGCACGTGGACGGGGACGCTATTCATCCCTGCCTTCGAGCATGGTGCGCTTGAGAATCACATACAGCGCACCGCAGCCCCCGTGCCTTGGCAGGCAGGAGGTGAAACCGAGTATCTGCGGATGCTGGCGCAGCCAGGTGTTGACGTGGCTCTTGATCAGCGGGCGCTTGCCATCCAGTCGGGCGGCCTTGCCGTGGGTCACACGCACGCAGCGGATTTCCAGTCGGGTGGCTTCGGCGAGGAAGTCCCAGAGAATTTCGCGGGCCTTTTCCACTGTCATGCCATGCAGGTCCAGACTGCCTTCGAAAGGAATCTGCCCCGCCTTGAGCTTGCGCATCTGGCCTTCCTGCACACCGTCGCGCGCCCAATAAAGCTCATCCTCGGCGCCGACGTCGATGACGAACTGATCGGACAGGCCGTCTACCTTGATGGCATCGGTGCGCTGAGTGGCATTTTCCCGGCGATGGGCGATCTGTTGGCGATCAGTCTTGGGTTTGCCCGTCTCGGCCTGGTCCACCTGAATGCGGCGCACACCCCGCATTTGCGTTTGGAACAGGGAAAAATCGTCGTCTTGCATGTGACCTCCTGAGGGAGGCAAGTGTAACGGAGACGGTGCCAGGTTCAGTCGCGCTTTTTCATCAGATGGGGCGAGAGGCTCAAGCCCTCCTTGAAGCGCAGGCGCTGGCGGCAGCGTCGCCAGATGATGATACCCAAGGCCAGTAGCACCAGTCCGACGATCAGCAAGCCCCAGGCATCGCCGCCGCTGTCGTTGAGCGAGCCCAGTGCAGGAGGTCGGCCCAGCAAGGTGGCGGTGCCAGCCATGGCGAGAAGGATGCCGAAGGCCGCAAACAGGGCGCCGAAGAAGCCGCCGAGACGCCAGCTCCAGAGGCGCTGGCGGCGCGGGCGAACACTGTTGGCCGTGAACCTCTCAGAAAATTTCATCCGGTATCGCTCCTGAAAATCCACCAGGCTGTGGCCCGTATGCTCCCTGGAGGTTCCCGGCGACGGTCTTTTGCGCGGGGCTGCGGCGGTTACATCACCGCTTGGGCATTCGGAACCACCATGGCGAAATTGTCGGCCAGGGCCGCCATTTCCATGCGGTGCAACTGATCCGCGCTCAGCGTGCCACTCTCATTAAGCGGGATGTCGCGAGTAGCGCAGGCTGTGTCCACTAATGTGCAACGATAACCATAGTCCTTGGCCGCTCGCACGGTTGTGCTCACGCTGGAATGGGTCATGAAACCGCAGACGATCAGGTCGAGATGGCCCAGGGCAATCAGCGTGTCATTCAGCTCGGTGCCGGCAAAGGCGTTCGGCAGCCGCTTTTCGACGATCAGCTCGTTAGGCAGTGGGGCGAGTTCGGGAAGAAAGTGGCCGCGGCGGGTTTGCGGATCAAGGAAGCTGCCCGGAGCACCGAGGTGACGAACGAAGACGATGGGCCGGTTCTGGGCGCGGGCTGCGCTCAGCAATCGTGCGATCTCTGCCATTGCCGGCGCCAGCCCCGGCAACGCCAGGACCCCGCTGCGGTATTCTTCCTGGGCATCGATGATCAGCAGTGTGGCGGCGCCCAGCATGGCGGGGGCATAGCCACGGCCGCTGAGTTGAAGCATGGTTTGCAGCTGGGACATGACGGAACTCCTGAAACACGATGTGGCACATTGTCGCCGCTTAGGTCGCAGTTGTGAAATGCGGGTAACGGCGCAGTGTGCCGTGATGTCATTTTGACGTCAAAAAGATCAAGGATAGTGGGGCAGTGGCGTCAGGCTTCGGCTAAACTACCGCGCCCATTTTAATCGGAGAAATTGCCGTGACCGCTCTACCCACTCGCCTGCGCAGTTTGCGCGATTATATCCGCTGGGCGGTCAGTCGTTTCCAGGCCGAGAATCTGTTCTTCGGTCATGGCGCCGACAATGCCTGGGATGAGGCGCGGCAGTTGGTGCTCGGCGCTCTGCATTTACCCTATGAAATAGCCGACAGCTATCTGGACTGCCGGTTGGAAGACGAAGAGGGCCAGCTGCTGCATGCGCTGATCCGGCGCCGAATTACTGAGCGTGTTCCGACGGCTTATCTGCTTGGCGAAGCCTGGTTTTACGGCTTGCCCTTCGTGGTCGATGAGCGGGTGCTGATCCCGCGTTCACCCATTGCTGAACTGATCGCGCAACAGTTCGAGCCCTGGTTGCCGGCTGTTCCGGCGCGCATTCTGGATCTGTGCACCGGTTCCGGCTGCATTGGCATCGCCTGCGCCACGGCCTTTCCGGAGGCCGAGGTGGTGCTCAGCGATGTGTCGTTTGCGGCCCTGGAAGTGGCCAACCTGAACATCGAACGACACGGCCTGGAAGAGCGGGTCTACACCGTGCAGGGGGACGGTTTCGAGGGGCTGCCCAAACAGCGTTTCGACCTGATCGTCTCCAACCCGCCGTACGTGGATGCCGAAGACTTCGCCGACATGCCCGCTGAATATCACCATGAGCCGGCTCTGGGCTTGGCCTGCGGCGATGATGGCCTGGATCTGGTGCGGCGCATGCTTGCCGAGGCGGCAGACCATTTGACCGAACAGGGCATTCTCGTGGTCGAAGTGGGCAACAGCCAGGTGCACGTCGAGGCGCTGTACCCCGAAGTGGACTTCACCTGGATGGAGTTCGAATACGGCGGCCACGGCGTGTTCCTGCTCGCCGCTGCGCAATGCCGCGAGCATCAGGAATTGTTCCGCAGCCGTTTGCGCGGTTGATCTGTACTCGACGGTCAGCCCGTGCGTAGGGTGGACAACCGCTGTTTGTTGTCCACCGAGGGGCGCGTGGGTGGATGTAAACGCGACATCCACCTGCAATAGCTTAAGGCTCAGGCAGGCTTCAGCGCGTCGCGATCCAGATCAGCAGGCCGGCTTGAAACAGGGCGAAGGCCACCAGACAGGTGACGGTAAAGCGCAGACCGCTGTCCTCGCGCTTCAGCCAGGTGATGCGTTCTTCCTGCTTGCGCAGGATGGCGTCCTGATCACGCATCTGTTGGTCGGCTTGCTCCAACATGCTGGCCGCATCGAGGGTATCGATGACCTGCACTTTCTCGGGGTTCCAGTCGGTCAGCAGATTACTCAACCGAGGGGCGTCGAAATGAGCCTTGAGCTGACCCTCATCCGGGTACACCACCTCGAAGCCCTGGCCGCGTAGAGCATGATCGCGACGTAGGCGGGCATCCTCGCTGAGCAAGTTCTTGTTGGGCAGGTCGCCGCCCTGAACCTGGTAATGCGCCCATTTGCCCTGTGCCCAGTCGATGCCCTGGGCCAGCAAAAAGCGGCCCAGGCCACGATTGGGCGGATCCATTTGCAGTCCGGCGTCCGGTGCGAAGCGGACTTCCTTCTGCACATGGTCAACCCAGACATCCAACTGGTTGTGGCCGTTGCGCACGGACTGCCCAGGCAGATCGACGCGCAGGCGCAACAGGCTTTCCTTGGGGCTGTTGCGCTCCAGACGGGAATATTGGGCAAAGCGCAGCGGGCGCACGCCTGTGGCGCGATCGACCGGCTGCGGAAACAGGCGGAGCAGGCGATGGGGTACCGGAGCCAGGTTGGCCCAAGGGTGTACCTGCGGCTGCGCCTCTTGCTCAGGGGCTTCGGATTCGGGAGGTGTTTCGGTCATCGGGGGGTCCACGGACTGTCTGCCAAGGGGTTATCGGCCGCAATTTCGGTCTCTGCAGTCTGTTATTGCGAATAACTGATGAGTCGCCCACGTTTTCGTCACCCCGTGCCGGCGTCCCAGCCCTACCGTAAACGGCGAATCTCGGTCGCCGCTCAGGTATACTGCCGGCCTTTTTCAAGGCTGATCGCGGAGCTTCCTGCATGTCCGGCAATACCTACGGCAAGCTATTCACCGTCACCACCGCCGGCGAAAGCCACGGCCCGGCGCTGGTCGCCATCGTCGATGGCTGCCCACCGGGGCTGGAGCTGAGTCTGGACGACCTGCAGCGCGATCTGGATCGTCGCAAGCCGGGCACCAGCCGGCACACCACCCAGCGCCAGGAAGCCGACGAGGTGGAAATCCTCTCGGGGGTATTCGAGGGCAAGACTACCGGCTGCCCGATTGGCCTGCTGATTCGCAACACCGATCAGAAGTCCAAGGACTACTCGGCGATCAAGGACCTGTTCCGCCCGGCCCATGCGGATTACACCTACCACCACAAGTACGGCGTGCGCGATTACCGGGGTGGCGGACGCAGCTCGGCCCGCGAAACCGCCATGCGCGTGGCAGCGGGGGCAATTGCCAAGAAATACCTGGCCACCCTGGGCATCCAGGTGCGTGGCTACATGAGCCAACTGGGCCCCATCGAAATACCCTTCAAGACCTGGGACAGCGTCGAGCAGAACGCTTTCTTCAGCCCCGACCCGGACAAAGTGGTGGAGCTGGAGGCCTACATGGACCAGTTGCGCCGCGATCAGGATTCGGTCGGCGCGAAGATCACCGTGGTCGCCGAGGGCGTGCCGCCGGGTTTGGGCGAGCCGATCTTCGACCGCCTGGACGCCGAGTTGGCCCATGCGCTGATGAGCATCAACGCCGTCAAGGGCGTGGAAATCGGTGCGGGGTTTGCCAGCGTGGCCCAGCGCGGCACCGAGCACCGTGACGAGCTGACCCCTGCAGGTTTCCTGAGCAACAACGCCGGCGGTATTCTGGGTGGCCTCTCCTCGGGCCAGCCGATCATTGCCCACCTGGCGCTCAAACCTACCTCGAGCATCACCACGCCGGGGCGTTCCATCGATGTCGATGGCAATCCGGTGGACGTGATTACCAAGGGCCGCCACGATCCTTGCGTCGGTATTCGCGCCACGCCCATCGCCGAGGCGATGATGGCCATCGTGCTGATGGATCATCTGTTGCGGCATCGCGCTCAGAATGCCGATGTGCGAGTGAGCACCCCGGTATTGCCGCAGTTGTGAGTTTCCGTACGTAGGCTGGGTTGAGCGCAGCGATACCCAGCGGCCCCGGTCGGCTATCGCTGCGTTCAACCACCTCGACGTGAATCATGCCTGCCTTACCTTACTGGCGCCTTTCCTCGTTCTACTTCTGCTATTTCGCCCTGTTGGGCGGCACGGCGCCGTTTCTGTCGCTGTACTTCGACCATCTGGGCTTTTCCCCGGCGCGCATTGGTGAGCTGATCGCCATACCCATGCTGATGCGCTTCGTGGCGCCCAACCTGTGGGGTTGGCTGGGCGATGTCACCGGCCAACGCCTGCTTATCGTGCGCCTCGGCGCGCTTTGTACGCTGTTGTCCTTCGCGTTGATTTTCGTGGCCCAGAGTTATGCCTGGCTGGCGCTGGTGATGGCGCTGCATGCGTTCTTCTGGCATGCAGTCTTGCCGCAGTTCGAGGTCATTACCCTGGCGCATTTGCGTGAGCGCTCGGCGCGTTATAGCCAGATTCGCCTATGGGGCAGCATTGGCTTCATCCTCACCGTAATGGGTTTGGGCCGGCTGTTCGAGGTGGTCAGCCTGGCGGCATATCCGGTGGCGCTGCTGGTGATCATGGGCGGCATCGTGGTCGCCAGCCTGTGGGTGCCCAACGCCCAGCCCGAGCAATCGGCCGATGCCGCCGGGCAGGGCGGCTTTCTGCGTCAATTGCGCCGGCCGGGCGTACTGGCGTTCTTCTGCTGCGTGGCGTTGATGCAGCTGGCCCACGGTCCTTATTACACCTTTTTGAGCATTCACCTCGAGGCGCTCGGCTATACGCGCGGCACCATCGGTCTGCTCTGGGCCCTGGGTGTGGTTGCGGAGATCCTGCTGTTTCTCGGCATGGCGCGGATTCTCGAGCGTTTCTCCCTGCGCCGCGTGCTGATCGCCAGCTTTCTGCTGGCCGCGCTACGCTGGCTGCTGTTGGGTTATCTGGCCGAGCAGCTGGCGATACTGTTGTTCGCGTAGGTACTGCACGCGGCAACGTTCGGCAGTTTTCATGCGGCCGCGATTCATTTTGTGCAGCGCAGCTTCGGCGCGCGCCAACAAGGACAGAGGCAGGCGCTGTATGCCACCTTGTCCGGGGTCGGCGGCGCCTTCGGTGCACTGTATGCCGGCTACAGCTGGAGCAGCTTGGGCGCGGGAATGACCTTCACCCTGGCCAGTCTGGCCGCATTGCTCGCAGCGGGTATCATGGCGGTCCGCTTGCAGGAAACCGCGCCGCATAGCTGACGCGGCGGCCAGATCATTACCGCGGTCGGTGTTATACCGGCCCGCCGCATTAAAAGAGAGTTCCCATGAGCATTCTGAGCGTTTACGACCAATCCCGCCCCGAGCAGCCCAACAAGGTGCTGACCTATCTTGAGGACATCGTTTCCACTCTCGCCACGGTCGGGGTGCGGGTTGAGCGCTGGGCTGCCAGTGCGCCGCTGCAAGCGGACGCCGGGCAGGACGACGTGATGGCCGCCTACCGCGCTGATCTCGACCGGCTGATTGCGCAAGGCGGCTATGGCAAAGCCGAGATGTTCGCTGTCGATCGGGATACCCCCGAGCAGGACGCCCTGCGTGCCCGCTTGCTGCAAGAGCGCCGCTACGCCGAAGACAAGGCGTTTTTCTTTGTGGCCGGCAGCGGGTTGTTCAACCTGCACATCGGTGACGCGGTATATGCCGTGCTGTGCGAGAAAAACGATCTGCTGGTGGTGCCGGCGGGCACGGCGCACTGGTTCGACATGGGTGAGAATCCCTATTCTATGGCGCTGCGGATGTTCAACACTGCCGAAGACGGTACGCCAACCGGCGACGACATCGCCAGCCGTTTTCCAGGTTTTGAAAACTAGCAGGGCGAGCCATTTACAGGGCCAACGCTGCCTGCCGCATCCCTTGCCAGCCTTCCAGTTTCAGCAATAGCGTCTTGCGTTCCAGGCCACCGGAAAAACCGGTGAGGCTGCCGTTGCTGCCGATCACCCGATGACAGGGCTGGATTACCGCGATGGGGTTGGCGCCGTTGGCAGCGCCCACGGCACGCATCGCCTGGGGACTGCCGATGTGCCGTGCCAGTTGGCCGTAGCTCCAGGTCTGGCCGAAGGGAATCTCCAGCAGCGCTTGCCAGACGCTCCGTTGGAATGCGGTGCCCAGCGGTGCCAGGCGCAGGTCGAAACGCTGGCGACGACCGGCGAAATATTCGTCCAACTGCCGGCAGACGTTATCCAATTGCGTTTCAGCCGGCACCCATTGCTCACCGATCACCCAAGGCTCGGTGGGCACATCCATGAGCAATTGGCGTAGCCCAGCCTCATCGCCCACCAGTAGCAAGCGGCCGATGGGGCTTTCCTGATAGCGATAGAACATGTTCAACCTCCTGCGTAACTGTGCCAGAGATGAATCGCAGCATAGGCTCGCCAAGGACGCCAGGCCTCAGCGCGAATTTTCAGTTCCCGCGCACCAATGCCACCTTGTCCCCAGACCGGCGCCTTGAGCAGGCCAAGATCGGCAGCAGGAAAGGCATCCACCGCGCCGAAACCGCGCAGGGCGATGTATTCGGCGGTCCAGGGCCCAATGCCGGGCAGGGCGCAGAGGCGTTCCACCAGCGCGTCGGCGCCGTCCTCAACATGCAGCTCGAGGCTACCATCGGCCACGGCAGCCGACAGACGTTGCAACGCCAGCACCCGCTTGGCGGGCATGCCGATGGCGGAAAGGTCGGCGCTGGCAATCTGTTCCGGCGTTGGGAATAGATACTGGGGCCCCTGAGCGGGCGCATCCGGCAACGGCTCGCCGAGACGCGCCACCAGCCGGCCGGTGATGGTCACCGCCGCCTTTACCGTGACTTGCTGGCCAACGATGGCGCGCACGGCTTGCTCGAACGGGTCGAACGCCGTGGGCAGGCGCAAGCCCGGATAACCCGCCACCAGTGGCCCGAGCAATGCATCGGCGGCAAAATGCGCGGCAATGGCCTGCGGGTCGGCATCCAGATCGAACATGCGCCGCACCCGCGTCACCAATGCGGAACTGATGGTCTGGGCCGAAGGGCTGATGCGTAACTCCAAAAGGTTTTGCCCGGCCAACGGACTCACCGCCAGCCAGCCCGTCACGCCGCCGATACGTAGGCTGCGGCAATAGCCGTCGTCGGCGAGGGTTTCCACACCGGGCAACAGGCGCAGGGCGAAATGGCGCTGGAACTGTTGCCAGTCCCACGGGGCAAGGTAGGGGAGGTGGAGGGTAGTTGCTGCGCTGTTCATGGCTTGAGCATAGAGCGTGCAGAAGAGCTCGGTCGAGCGCTTGAGGTCCTGAGTTTGCTTAAGCTGCGAACCGCTTCAGCAATGGTGCCAGCGCTTCGCCGTGCGCTTTGGCGAGGCGAATAGCGGGGGGCTGCTTTACCGCTGCGTGCGAGTGCCGGGGAACCTGTGCGGCCATCTTTCGGCCGCCAGCGGTGTCCATCCCGGTGCACGGGCCGCACCTGCGCTATGTCTGGGATGGCACGGCGATTAGCGAAGTATTCAAGATTTCCCGCGTATAGGCCTCAGGCCCACGCTGTCGCCTGCGGCGGTGACAGCGTGGGCCTGAGTCAGCTGAAGCTTCTTTCTGCCGAGGTGCGTGCCGGTGCGTTGCCCGCCACGTAATAAGCCGCATTGCTGCGCGGCAGCGGTTGGCGATCGCGAATTTTGTCGGCAATCTTCTCGGCGATCATGATGGTGGTGGCGTTGAGGTTACCGGTGATGATTAGCGGCATGATCGAGGCATCGATCACGCGCAGCCCTTGCAGCCCATGCACGCGGCCCTGACCATCGACCACCGCCATGCCATCCTCGCCCATCTTGCAGGAGCCGCTGGGGTGGAAGGCGGTTTCGGCGTGATCCCGTACAAAGGCGTCCAGCTCGGCGTCACTCTGGCAATGTGCGCCAGGACTGAGTTCGCGGCCGCGATAGGGATCGAGCGCCGGCTGGTTGATGATCTCGCGGGTGATACGGATGGCATCGCGAAATTCCTGCCAGTCCTGCTCGGTGCTCATGTAGTTGAACAGGATGCTCGGGTGCTGGCGTGGATCTTTCGAGGTGAGCCGTACGCGGCCGCGACTGGGCGAGCGCATGGAGCCGACGTGGGCCTGGAAGCCGTGTTCCTTCACCGCGTTGCTGCCGTTGTAGTTGATCGCCACCGGCAGGAAGTGGAACTGGATGTTCGGCCATTCGAAGTCGGCACGGGTGCGGATGAAACCGCCTGCCTCGAAGTGGTTGCTGGCACCGACGCCGCTGCCGGCGAACAACCATTGGGCGCCAATGGCCGGCTGGTTCCACCACTGTAGGGCCGGGTAGAGAGAGACCGGCTCCTTGCAGGCGTACTGCAGGTACATCTCCAGGTGATCCTGCAGATTTTCACCCACGCCGGGTAGTGCATGCACCACTGGAATGTTCAGGTCGCGTAGCAGGTCGGCCGGGCCGACGCCGGAGCGTTGCAAGAGCTGCGGCGAGGCGATGGCGCCGCCGCACAGCAGCACTTCGCGCCGCGCCCGCGCGCTGGTGGGTTGGCTGGCATTGCCGCGCAAATAACTGACACCGCTGGCACGCGTGCCGTCAAAGAGGATGCGCTCGGTCAGGGCATGGGTGACGATGGTCAGGTTTTTTCGGTCGCGGGCCTGGTCGAGATAGCCGCGCGCGGTGCTGGAGCGCCTGCCGTGGGGTGTCACGGTGCGGTCCATCGGACCGAAGCCTTCCTGCTGGTAGCCGTTGAGGTCCTCGGTGCGCGGGTAACCGGCCTGCACGCCCGCCTCGACCATGGCGTGGAACAGCGGGTTGTTGCCGTTTTTTGGCGTGGTCACGCTGACCGGACCGTCGCCGCCGTGGTAGGCATTGGCGCCAATGTCACGCGTTTCCGCCTTGCGGAAATACGGCAGGCAATCCAGGTAGCTCCAGTCTGCCAGCCCCGGCAACTGGGCCCAGTGGTCGAAATCCAGGGCGTTGCCGCGGATGTAGCACATGCCGTTGATCAGCGACGAGCCCCCCAGGCCCTTGCCGCGCCCGCATTCCATGCGGCGGTTGTTCATATGCGGCTCGGGGTCGGTTTCGTAGGCCCAGTTGTAGCGCTTGCCTTGTAACGGGTAGGCGAGGGCGGCGGGCATTTGCGTGCGAAAGTCCAGGCGATGGTCCGGGCCGCCGGCTTCCAGCAGTAGCACGCTGACGTCGGCATCCTCGGTCAGGCGGGTAGCCAGCACGTTGCCGGCGGACCCTGCGCCGATGATGATGTAGTCGAATTCCATGAAAATCTCCTCCTGCGGAGGGCTGGAAGGCTGGAGGCTGGACGAGCCGAGGCCGCTGCTTCGTCCAGCCTTCAGCCTCCAGCGCTTTTAATCGTCCGTTCAGAAAACCGAGGCAAATTCGCCCAGTTCCACCTGCACCGATTTGATCTGCGTGTAGTGGGCCAAGGTGGCCAGGCCGTTCTCGCGGCCGACGCCGGAGTGCTTGTAGCCGCCCACCGGCATCTCGGCGGGGGATTCGCCCCAGGTGTTGATCCAGCAGATCCCAGCCTGCAGGCGATGGATCAGGCGGTGTGCGCGGGCCAGGTCAGGAGTCACCACGCCAGCGGCCAGGCCGTAGTCGGTGGCGTTGGCGCGGCGAATGGCTTCCTCTTCGTCGTCGTAGGCGAGCAGGCTGAGCACCGGGCCGAAGATTTCCTCGCGCACGATGCGCATGTCGTCGCGGCAGTCGGTAAAGATCGTCGGCGCCACAAAGGCGCCTTGAGCGCCGGCACCCTCGGTGACGCGCTGGCCGCCGGTCAGCAGGCGTGCGCCTTCCTGGATGCCGCTGTCGATGTAGCCGAGCACCCGCTCCATATGGGCGAAGCTGGCCAGTGGGCCGAAATTGGTGGCTTCGTCCTGCGGATTGCCCAGGCGGATGCGTTGCACACGTTCGAGCAGTTTTTGCTCGAATGCGGCCTGCAGCGTGCGCGGCACAAACACCCGCGTGCCATTGGTGCACACCTGGCCGGAGCTGTAGAAATTGGCCATGACGGCGATGTCGGCGGCGCGGTCGAGGTCGGCGTCGGAGCAAATAATCAACGGCGACTTGCCGCCCAGCTCCAGGGTCACCTCCTTGAGGGAGGAACGGGTGGCGCTGGCGATCACCTGCTTGCCGGTGACGGTGCCGCCGGTGAAGGAAATCTTGGCAATGCCGGGATGCTCGGTCAGCCACTGGCCGACCTCGGCGCCAGGGCCGGTGAGCACGTTGAACACGCCGTCCGGCAGGCCGGCCTCGGTGTAGATCTCGGCCAGCTTGAGCGCACTCAGCGGGGTGATTTCGCTGGGCTTGAAGATCATCGCGTTGCCGGCGGCCAGGGCCGGGGCGGATTTCCAAAGGGCGATCTGGATCGGGTAGTTCCAGGCGCCGATGCCGGCAACTACGCCCAGCGGCTCGCGGCGGGTGTAGACGAAGGAGGTGTCGCGTAGCGGAATCTGCTCGCCTTCGATGGCCGGGATCAGGCCAGCGTAATACTCCAGCACGTCGGCGCCGGTGACGATGTCAACGTAGCGGGTCTCCGACAGCGGCTTGCCGGTGTCCAGGGTTTCCAGCAGGGCCAGTTCATCGTTGCGCTCGCGCAGGATATCCACGGCGCGCCGCAGGATGCGCGAACGCTGCATGGCAGTCATCGCTGCCCAGACCTTTTGGCCCTCGTGAGCGGTAGTCACGGCGCGTTCGACATCCTCGCGGCTGGCGCTCTGTACCTGGGCCAGTACTTCGCCGTTGGCGGGATTGATGGTTTCGAAACGCTGGGCAGACGACGCTGCGACATAGCGACCGCCGATATAAAGCTGTTGTTCGCCGAAGCGGGGCATTGGGGTTCCTCGTGTTGGGCGTGAGGGGGCGAGCCTGGGTAGGGCGGAGCCAGTTCACTAAACGGCAGTGTTGCCCGCTTGGTGGACAGAAAAAGCGCTGTCCACCCTACGGATACTCACCGACTGGAAGCGAAACTGAAGCGTTAGTTCAGCCACTCGGCGACGCGTTCGGGGTTCTCGGCAACCCAGGCGCTGGCGGCCTTTTTCGGGGTTTCGCCGTTGTCGATGGCGAGCATCACCGCGCCGATTTCCTTGTCGGTCCAGGCAAAGTTCTTCAGGAAGCCGGCGGCTTCGGCAGCCTTGGTTTCCAGGCCCGGGTTGGCCACGGTGTAGACGGTTTCGGCTTCACCGAACACCTGCTGGGGATCCTCCAGGAAGCGCAGGTCCCACTTGGCGAACATCCAGTGCGGAATCCAGCCGGTGACGACGATGGGTTTCTGCTGCTTCTCGGCGCGGGCCAGGGCGATGGTCATGGCCGGGCCGGAGCTGGCCATCAGGTTGAAGTCCAGGTCGTAGGCCTTGATGGCTTCCTCGGTGCGAATCATGATGCCGGCACCGGCATCGATGCCGGTGATCTGCCCCTGGAAGGCCTTCTTGTGCTGATTGAGGTCGGCGATGCTTTGGACGTCGACGTAGTCCGGCACGATCAGGCCGATCTTCGCCCCGGTGTAGTTGGTACCGATCAGGTTGACCTTGTCCTTGAGCTTGTCGTAGTAATCGCCATGAGTGGCCGGCAGCCAGGCGGAGAGGGCGGCGTCCAGATCGCCCCGGGCCACGCCCTGCCACATGATCGCGGCTTCCACCGGCTTGAGCTTGACCTCATAACCCAGCTGGCTTTGCAGCACTTCGGCAGCCACGTGGGTGGTGGCGACGCTGTCGGCCCAGCCGTTGACATAGCCGAGGGTCAGGGTGGGTTTGTCGGCGGCCATGGCGCTGGACAGGCCGAAGGCCAGGGTTGCAGCTGCAAGGCTTTTGCCGAACAGGTTTTTCAATGTACGCATGGTGTGCTCCTTGATTTTGCAGGGGCGCCTTGATTAGAGGCGTCGTCCCTTGGCCGCATGGATGCGGCGCTTCCGTATTGGATTTATGCCGGGGCCGTAGGGTGGATGTCGTTGTTTACATCTGCCATGTGGGCGGGAGTGGTGGACAACAAACAACGGTTGTCCACCCTACGAATTGGTCCCTACAACCCGAGGTGTTTCTGCACGGCAGCGAGGCCGTCCTGACCGTCGAAGGTGGTCACGCCGTCCAGCCACTGATCGAGAATCGCCGGGTTGGCCTTGATCCAGTTCTTGGCAACGACCACCGGGTTCTGCTTTTGCAGCACCTCATCCATCAGTTGGCTTTCGATCTCGACGCTGAACTGCAGGTTGTTGAGTAGCGTGCCCATATTGGGGCAGCGCGCTTCGTAGTCGGTCGGTACGGCGGTGAACACCTTGGCCGCGCCGTGGTCAGGGCCGAATACTTCATCGCCACCGTCCAGGTAGGTGATGTCGAACTGGGTGTTCATCGGGTGCGGCGCCCAGCCGAGGAAAACCACCGGCTTGTTCTGGCGAACGGCGCGCTGGATCTGCACCAGCATGCCGGCCTCGCTGGACTCCACCAGGCGGAAGTCGCCGAGGCCGTACTGGTCACCCTTGATCATCTGTTCAATCAGCAGGTTGCCGTCATTGCCCGGCTCGATGCCGTAGATACGCCCGTTCAACTGATCCTTGAAGTGGGCAATGTCCTGAAAGCTTTTCAGGCCGGCTTCGGCGGCGTAAGTCGGCACGGCCAGGGTGTACTTGGCACCGTCCAGGTTGGGCGTGGGCAGGATCTTGATGCCGTCGTTCTTCTGGAACGGTTCGACGATGGCGTCCATCGACGGCGACCAGTAACCGAGGAAGGCATCGATCTGGCCTTTTTGCACCCCGGTGAAGGCGATGGGCACGGAGGCCATGACCTTCTTCGGCTGGTAGCCCAGGCCCTCGGTAAGGGCCATGGCCACGCCGGTGGTGGCGGCAATGTCCGCCCAGCCGATTTCGGCAAAACGCACCTGTTGGCAACTGGCCGGTTCCTGAGCCCAGGCGGTGGGCATTAGCAGGCTGCTCAGCAGGGCGGCGCCTGCGAGGGTTTTCAAGCAATTCATTTGGTCGTCCCTGGGGTGGGTGAGGTTTTCGCGCTGCTCAGCAGAGCGCACAGTCGGGCATACAGGCTGTCGCTGCGCGTTTGGCGCGGCGTGCCGAAGCTTTCGGTGATGCGGTCGAGAATGATCGCCAGCAACACCACGGCCATGCCGCTTTCAAAGCCCAGGCCGATGTCCAGGCGCTGGATGCTGGCCAGGACGTCGTTGCCCAGGCCGCCGGCGCCGACCATCGAGGCGATGATCACCATCGACAGGGCCATCATGATGGTCTGGTTGACCCCGGCCATGATCGACGGCATGGCATTGGGCAGCTGCACCTTGAACAGCAACTGGCGGCGGTTGCAGCCGAAAGCCTGGCCGGCTTCCACCAGTTCCTTGTTGACCTGGCGGATGCCCAGGTTGGTCAGGCGCACAGCCGGTGGCATGGCAAAGATCACCGTGGCGAAGATGCCCGGCACCCGGCCGAGGCCGAACAGCATGGCGGCCGGAATCAGGTAGACGAAGGCCGGCATGGTCTGCATGAAGTCGAGGATCGGCCGGGTCACGGTGGAGATGCGCTCGCTGCTGGCGGCCCAGATGCCCAGCGGAATACCCACCAGCAGGCTGATCAGCGTGGCGGAAAGGGTCAGGCCGAGGGTAACCAGGGTCTGCTCCCAGAAACCGGTCAGTACGATCAGCGTGAAGGCTACCGCGGTGAACAGGGCAAAACGTGCGCCGATGCGCCACAGCCCGAGGGCAACGAACAGCGCGATCAGCAGCCAGGCCGGCGGGAACATCAGCAACGCTTCGATGCCTTCGGAAAAACCGCTGACCCACTGCCCGGTTTTGTCGAAGGCATCGCCGTAGTTCTCGAGCAGGTGCTCGACGCCGTCGTTGATCCAGCTGCCCAGATCCAGATACTTGTCGCTCATGCCATGCCTCCCTGCAGACGGCTCAGCAGGCGGCCCTTACTGATCGCACCGCAGTACTGCCCAGCCTTGTCGACCACCGGGATCGGTCCCTCGTTGATCACCAACTGTTCGATCACCTGGTCCAGCGGCAGGTCTTCAGGCACCGGCTCGATCTGTTTGAGCACGTCGCCGTGCAGGCGCAGGTGCTTGTCGTCTTCCACCAGTAGGGCGATTTTTTCCAGGCTGATGGAGCCTTGGAAGGTATTGTCTTCATCGACGATGAAGGCGTAGTGCTTGTCCTGCTCTTGCAGTTCGTCGCGCACCTGGATGGCGTTCGGCGCCTTGCCGTTGTGCACGAACAGCGGAACGCTGTCGGCCTTGAGTTGGCCAGCGGTGAGGTAGCGGTTGGTGTCGATGGTGTCGAAGAAGTTGCGCACATAGTCGTTGGCCGGGTGGTCGATCAACTCCTGGGGCGTGCCAACCTGCACCAGCTTGCCGCCTTCCATGATGCCGATGCGCGTACCGATGCGCAGGGCTTCCTCAATGTCATGGGAGACGAAGATGATGGTGCGGCGCTGGGTTTCCTGCAGCTCCAGCAGCACATCCTGCATTTCGCGACGCTTGAGCGGGTCGAGGGCCGAGAACGCCTCGTCCATGAAGATGACCGAGGGATTCACCGCCAGGGCGCGGGCCAGGCCGACGCGCTGCTGCATGCCGCCGGACAATTCCTCAGGAAGCTTGTCGGCGAAGCCGGCAAGGCCGACTTGTTCGAGTACTTCCATGGCGCGCGCTTCGCGTTCCGCGCGGCCGACCTTGGCGATTTCCAGGCCGAACGCGGCATTGTCCAGCACAGTGCGCGAGGGCATCAGGGCGAAGGATTGAAAGACCATGCTCAGGTCGCGGCGACGCAGGTCGATCAATTGTGCGCGAGGCATCTGCGCGACATTCTGGCCATCGATGTAGACGTTGCCGGCGGTGGGCTCGATCAGTCGATTGATCAGCCGGATCAGGGTGGACTTACCCGAGCCGGACAGACCCATGAGCACGAAGATTTCGCCTTCCTCGACGCTGAACGACACATCGTTCACGCCGACGACCGCGCCGGTTTCGGCGAGGATGCGGTCTTTGCTCCAGCCTTTGCCGAGTTGCTCTATGGCCTGTTGGGGATGGTCGCCGAAGACCTTGGTGAGGTTTTCAACGACGATTTTTCCAGTCCGCATGGAATGGTTTCCTTTCTAGCGGCATTCAGCCGTCATCCACAGCCCGGCGCGTGCCCATGGGCATTCGCCAGGCGAGGGCGACAGGCCTTGCCTATGGAGGGGTGAGACGTAGGGGAATCGGAGAGAGGACCGTTGGACGGTCGTGCGCCGAGGCGGGGTGCCAGCGTGGCGCCGTACATCGCGTTGAGCGAGGACGTAACTGGCGAGTATGCGTATGTGCCGTACCGCACAATGACTCCGAAACCTTTGACAGTGTGTTGAGATTCACTGCGTGGCGGTCAGGCTTCCCGGTACGAGAGGTCGGCGGATTATTCAGGGCTGTAACCCCGGTATATGGGAAACAGCATTGGTTTGATTCCGCACCAGTGCAGTGAATCATTTAACTGCCAGGAGGCGCGGGGCAAAGAATTAATAGAACTTCTTTGCCCGTAAGTTGCCCGAAACATCATAGGGATAATCAGGCGGGGCACCACCCGGCAGGATGAAACCTTTTAAACCATAGCAGACTTCATTCCCCCCGGGTCAAGGCTGAAAGTGGCGCCGGCCGTGGTTTTGCGCCTGGTGAATCGGCGTTGGGCGCCGTATGGCGGGGGCTGTGGCGCAATCGAAAATATGTAAAATATTTCGGCAGGGATGGATATCGGTGGGGTGGTCCCTCCCGGTGTTTTCGGCGGGCAGCCAATGGCTTGCGTGATGGTTTTGGCAGTTTGCGTGCGCCAAGAGAGGAAATAATAAATTAAAGGCAACATGAATCTTTAGTGCCAGCTCATGAAGAAAGATTAATACCTCGGCGGCATGTTAGTTATTGATTCGAATTTAATTAATGCATGTAAAAACAATGCGCTACGGCGGTCTCGAGAGTGAACGATCACAATTCCTGCCTCGATTTCAATTGAGGCACGGCAGTTGGCAGCGCCTGCCCATCCCGACCAAAGTACCCGCATTTGCAGTTGATCTGCCGACTTGGCCTATGGCACTTTGATAGCAGCTAATGGCCTTTTGCGGCACAGCCGGTAGGCTGATACGCAAGCCGCGTCCAATGGATCAAGAATCAGGATGAACGTCATGCAGTACCCCTCCGGCTCGGTGATCACCGGGCTGGTTCTTTCTGGTGGCGGCGCGCGTGCGGCTTATCAGGCCGGGGTGCTGGCCGCGATTGCCGACCTGTTGCCCAATGCAGCGCACAATCCGTTTCCAGTCATCGTCGGCACGTCGGCCGGCGCTATCAATGCGGCGGGTCTGGCCAGTGGCGCCCTGCATTTCGGTGAGGCGACCCGGCGAATCTCTGAGGTTTGGCGCAGCTTCCATTGCGACCATATCTACCGCACGGACTGGCCAGGCTTGTTGCGTCAGGCATCGCGCTTTATCGGCTGTAATCTGCTCGGGCTCGGACCGGACGTGCCAGTGGCCTTGCTCGACAGTTCGCCTCTGCGCGCCTTGCTGGAGCGTGAGCTGGATTGCAGCGGGATTGCCGCCGCCATCCGCCTGCGTCGTCTGCGGGCGGTGGCGGTCACGGCGTTCAGCTATGACTCGGGCCAAGCGGTGACGTTTTATCAGGGACAGGCGGCGATCGATCCCTGGCTGCGCCATCGTCGCATCGGGATACCAACCCGGCTGGGGGTGGAGCATCTGCTGGCCAGCTCGGCGATTCCACTGGTGTTCCCGCCGGTCTGGCTGAACCGCGAATACTATGGCGATGGCGCGGTACGTCAGGCCGCTCCCATCAGTCCTGCGCTGCACCTGGGGGCAACGCGAGCGCTGGTTATCGGTGTCAGCGACCCTGCACATGACGACTTGCCGGCGGTTCGCGGGCGCAACAACCCGCCGAGTCTGGCGCGTATCGGCGCTCATCTGCTTAACAGCACCTTCGTCGATAACCTGGAAACCGACCTCGAACTCCTCGAACGGCTCAACCTCATCAGTAGGTCCCTCCCTGAAACGCGGCAAACACGCCAGCTCGGTCTGCAGCCGGTGGAGGTGCTGGTGATCAACCCCAGCGAGTCGCTGGACCGAATCGCCACGCGCCATCGCCACTCACTGCCGCGCTCGCTGCGGACATTCCTGCGCGGCCCCGGCGCCACCAAGGTCAGTGGCGCCGGCGTATTGAGTTACCTGCTGTTCGAGCCCGAATACTGTAACGAGCTGATCGAGCTGGGCTACAAGGACGCCATGGCGCGCCGCGAGGCACTGGTGGATTTTCTGGGCTTGCGCACGCCGCAGCCAGCCGAGGCGATGGCGTGATGCGGTCACGCAACGGCGTGGGGGGGGACGCGTTTCGTAGGGGCGAATTCCATTCGCCTGGCACCGAGCCTTCAAGCAGTCTCGGAGCTGCACCTAACCAAGCGGCCGACGACCTTGATGTAGGTCACAGCGGATTCATGGCCTGGAAATAATGCGCCAGGCGAATGAATTCGCCCCTACAGGTTTCGTGCAGGGCTGGGCTATTGAGCGATCTCGTCGCTCTAGCGAGGAGCCTTAGGCGCCCAGCAGCGAGTCGTCCACCTTACTGCGTTTTCTCGGCGATCCAGATGGTGTGGCGGGTGCCGCGATTGCCGTGGGCGTAGACCTGTACTTCCTCCGCCTTGAAGCCGGCTTTCTTCAAACGTTCGGCGAAGGGGCGGTCGGCACTGGCCGACCACACGGCAAGGATGCCCTTGGGGCGTAGCGCGCGGGCGCAGGCCTGCAAGCCGGCCAGGGAATACAGCCAGGTATTGGCCCGCTGGGTCAGGCCCTCGGGGCCGTTGTCAACATCCAGCAAGATGGCATCGAAGCCTTGTGGCTCGTCCTGCAGGACTTTGGCGACGTCTTCATTGAGCACGCTGGCGCGAGGGTCGCGCATCGGGTAGCCGGATTTTTCGCCCAGCGCGCCACGGTTCCACTCGATGACCCCGGGCACCAGTTCCGCCACCACCACTTCACCCTTCTTGCCCAGGTGCTTGAGCGCGGAGGCAAGGGTGAAGCCCATGCCCAGACCGCCGATGAGCACCCGTGGCGCCAGGCGTGCGGCGATTTTCTTGCAGGGAATCTCGGCCAAGGCGTCTTCCGAGCCGTGCATGCGCGTGTTCATCAACTGACCGCCACTGCCGCCCTGGATCTTGATGACGAAATCCTCGCCGTACTCGAACAGGCACAGGGCGCCGCCGTTGTTGGGGATCGGGGCGGTGTCGAGCAGGACAAAACGTTTCATGGGGAATCTCGGAGCAGGGCCGGCGAAGGCTGAGGAGTGTACCGGCCTCGGCCCGGAATGCTAATGAACCTCGCATGGCGTGCATGTCTACGCAAACCAAATTGCCGACTCCCTGCCTAAACTTCAGGCAGGCCCCGCCATGGCTGGCACGCCGTGCGCAGCCCAGGAGCTCTCCCATGATCAACGTGCAGGTGTACCGTTACAACGCCGAACGCGACGCAGCGCCTTATATGCAGTCGTTGCAGGTGCCGGACGAGTTTCGCCCGCGCATGGTGCTGGACGTGCTGGAGTACCTGCACGAGCAGGATGTCTCATTGGCTTACCGACGCTCCTGTCGGGAGGGTGTCTGCGGCTCGGATGGCATGAACATCAATGGCAAGAACCGTCTGGCCTGCATCAGTCCGGTGGCGGACGTGCTGGAGGCGGGCGACAGTCTGGTGATTCGGCCGCTGCCGGGGATGCCGGTGATCCGCGATCTGGTAGTCGACCTGAGTCTGTTCTTCAAGCAGTACGAGCGAGTTCACCCCTGGCTGATCAATGACGATCCGGCCCCCGCCATCGAGCGTCTGCAATCGCCTGCCGACCGGGCCAAGCTCGACGGCCTGTACGAGTGCATCCTCTGCGCCTGCTGCACCTCGCAATGCCCGTCCTGGTGGTGGAATCCGGAGGATTACATTGGCCCGGCCGGCTTGCTGCAAGCCTGGCGTTTCATCGTCGACAGCCGTGATCAGGCCACGGCCGAACGGCTGCAACGGCTGGACGACCCGTTCAGCCTGTTCCGCTGTCGCAGCATTGGCAACTGCAGCTGGGTGTGCCCCAAGGGATTGAATCCCATGGGTGCCATCGGTCATATCCGTCGCGAGTTGTTCCGTTCGGGCACCTGACCTGCCTTTACCGCACCTGGAGCAGTTCGCTGTGGCCGACAGGCCGCTGGCGAGGGGCTCGTTTGGCCTTGTGCATTTTTCTCTAAACGTGCAGCGCGCGCCGCCTTCAGGTACGCGCGTTGTGCTGCCATCTGTCGTGTTGGAGCTCGTTCAGTCAAGTGCTTTTGTGCCGCTATCGCCCGAGCGCGGGGGTGCGGCATGCGGTCGCTGTAGGTGAAATGCGCGGAGCGGCTTGATCAAGGTCAAGGAGTGCAGGAGGGCAGGCTCACTACCATGCAGGCGTAAATCTCTCGTACTAGAAGTTTGATAAGCCCATGAGCAGTGTGCATTTTTCGGTAACAGGCAGGTCGTTCTCAAGCGCCTGCTGGCTGATCTTCCTGATGATTCTGAGCCTGGCAATGATGCCGAGCGTGCAGGCCAAGGAATACGGCGGGCTGGAACGACAGCGCATGGAACTGGTGTTTCCCGGGTTGACCGACGTGTCCGAGCCAGCCGGCGACTATCAGGTGCAGACTCTCACTCAAGGCGACGACATTCTGGGTTACGCCTTCCAGAGCATCAACGTTGTCAATATCCCTGCTTACTCCGGCAAGCCGATTAACCTGCAGGTCATCCTCGACCCTCAGGGGGTGATCCGCGATGCCTACATGCTCGAACACCACGAGCCCATCGTTCTGATCGGCATCCCCGAGCAGAAGATTCACGATTTCAACGCCACCTACACCGACATCAATGTCCAGCAGCGGGTCGTTGTCGGTCGCTCCAGTGACAAGAGCGCGGTCACCGTCGATGCCGTGACCGGCGCCACCGTAACGGTGATGGTGATCAACGAAGCGGTGATGCGTTCCGCCCATGCGGTGGCCGTGTCCCTGGGCCTGGTCGAGGACGTGGCCGGCGCGACGCAGAAACCGGCACTCGTGCGCGAGGATGTCTACCAGCCGGCCAACTGGAGCGAGCTCACAGGCAACGGTGCGATTCGCCGCATGCTGCTAACCCGCGGTGATATCGACGAGGCGTTCAAGGGCAGCGAAGCCGAGGGCATCGACGAGGCCACTGCAGAACAGGTAGGCGACACCTTCGTCGACCTCTATGTCACCCATCTGAATCCGCCCACCATCGGTCGCAACCTGCTGGGCGATAACCAGTACCGTTTCCTGATGGAGGATCTCAAGCCTGGCGAGCATGCCATTGCCGTGCTGGGCAACGGTGAGTACTCCTTCAAGGGCTCGGGCTACGTACGTGGCGGGATCTTCGATCGCATCCAGTTGCGTCAATTCGGCGACATCATCAGCTTCCGCGACCTGGATTTCATCCGCCTCTCCGACGTGTATGCCGCTGGCATACCGGACTTCTACGAGATGGCGATCTTCATCATCCGCGACCAGTACCGCTTCGATCCGGGCTCGGCCTGGAACCTGGAGCTGCTGGTGCGCCGTCAGATCGGTCCGGTGGAGAGCATCTTCACCAGCTTCGAGCTGCCCTACCAGATGCCCGAGCAATACATTGAGCGGCCGCAACCGACCGCCGAAGAGTTGGCCGCCATCGAGGAAGCCAACCGGCCGCTGTGGGTCAACATCTGGTACCAGAAAAGCTTCCAGGTCGGCGTGCTGCTGGCCGCGCTGGGCCTGCTGACCATCATTCTGTTCCTGCAGGACAGCCTCACCAAGAAGCCGCAGTTTCTGCACTGGCTGCGCCGTGGCTACCTGCTGTTCACCGTGCTGTTCATCGGCTGGTACTGCCTGGGGCAGCTGTCGGTGGTCAACGTGCTGACTTTCGTCCACGCGTTGTTCCAGGACTTCCGCTGGGAGCTGTTCCTCACCGACCCGATCATTTTCATTCTCTGGGTATTCACCGCCGCCAGCATCCTGCTCTGGGGCCGGGGCGTGTTCTGCGGCTGGCTGTGCCCGTTCGGCGCCCTGCAGGAGTTGCTCAACGAGCTGGCGCGCAAGATCAAGATTCCCCAATACGAACTGCCCTTTGCCTTGCATGAGCGGCTATGGGCGATCAAGTACATCGTGTTGCTGGTGCTGTTCGGCATCTCCCTGGAATCGATGATGCTGGCCGAAAAGGCTGCTGAGGTGGAACCGTTCAAGACGGCGATCACGCTGAAGTTCGACCGCCAGTGGTGGTTCGTGCTCTACGTGGTGGTCTTGCTGGTGGTCAACCTGTTCACCCGCAAAGTCTACTGCCGCTACATCTGCCCGCTGGGCGCGGCGCTATCGATCAGCAGCAAGGTGCGCCTGTTCGACTGGCTCAAGCGCCGCAAGGAATGCGGCAACCCCTGCCAGCTGTGCGCCAAGGAATGCGAGATCCAGGCGATCCACCCGGACGGGCACATCAACCACAACGAGTGCCACTACTGCCTCGATTGCCAGATGACCTACCACAACGACACCAAGTGTCCGCCGCTGATCAACAAGCGCAAGAAGCGCGGCAAGAAAGCGCCGGACAGCCCCGAGTTGATACCTGCTGTGCAAGTCGTTGAACCCTGAGCCTGGCCTGACGGCGCAAGGCGAACAGACAGTAATGTTGTCCCTAAGGAGCAAAACCCATGAGTGACAAGAAAAACGAAACGGAAGTGAAGAACGGCCTCAGCCGTCGCGGCTTCCTCGGCGCCAGCGCGCTGACCGGTGCGGCGGTCGCCGCCACGGCGATGGGCACCAGCGTGATGAGCCGCGAAACCTGGGCCGCTGCGGCCAAGGAAGCGAAGAACAAGGCCCACGTCGGCCCTGGCGAACTGGATGAGTACTACGGCTTTTGGTCGGGCGGTCACCAGGGTGAAGTGCGCGTGCTGGGCATCCCCTCGATGCGCGAGCTGATGCGCATCCCGGTGTTCAACGTCGACTCCGCCACCGGTTGGGGCCTGACCAACGAGAGCAAGCGCGTCCTCGGCGACAGTGCCAAGTTCCAGAACGGCGACTGCCACCACCCGCACATCTCGATGACCGACGGCAAGTACGACGGCAAGTACCTGTTCATCAACGACAAGGCCAACACCCGCGTCGCACGTATCCGTCTGGACGTGATGAAGACGGACAAGATCACCACCATCCCCAACGTCCAGGCCATCCACGGTCTGCGTCTGCAGAAGGTGCCGCACACCAAGTACGTGTTCTGCAACGGTGAGTTTTTCATTCCGCACCCGAACGACGGCTCCAGTTTCGATCTCTCCGCCGACAACAGCTTTACCTGCTTCAGCGCGGTGGACGCCGAAACCATGCAAGTGGCCTGGCAGGTTATTGTCGACGGCAACCTGGACAACCTCGACGCCGACTACACCGGTCGTTTCGCCGCCGCCACCTGCTACAACTCCGAGCGCGCCCTGGACCTGGGCGGCACCATGCGCAACGAGCGTGACTGGGTCGTGGTGTTCGACGTGCATGCCATCGACAAGGCCGTCAAAGAGAAGAAGTTCGTCATGATGGACGGCGTGCCGGTGGTCGACGGCCGTAAGAAAGACGGCAAGAACAGCCCCTTTACCCGCTACATCCCGGTGCCGAAGAACCCGCACGGTTGCAACACCTCGCCGGACGGCAAGTACTTCATCGCCAACGGCAAGCTGTCGCCAACCTGTACCGTAATCGCCATCGCCAAGCTGCCCGACCTGTTCGCCGGCAAGCTGAAGGACGAACGTGACACCGTGGTCGCCGAGCCGGAACTGGGCCTCGGTCCGCTGCACACCACCTTCGACGGCCGTGGCAACGCTTACACCACGCTGTTCATCGACAGCCAACTGGTCAAGTGGAACATTGACGAGGCGATCCGCGCCTACAAGGGCGAGAAGGTCAATTACATCAAGCAGAAGCTGGACGTGCACTACCAGCCAGGCCATAACCATGCGTCGCTGACCGAAACCAGCGAAGCCGATGGCAAGTGGGTGGTGGTGTTGTCCAAGTTCTCCAAGGACCGTTTCCTGCCCACCGGTCCGCTGCACCCGGAGAACGACCAGTTGATCGACATCTCCGGCGACGTGATGAAGCTGGTGCACGACGGCCCCACCTTCGCCGAACCGCACGACTGCATCATGGCCCGTCGCGACCAGATCAAGACCAAGAAGATCTGGGACCGCAACGACCCCTTCTTCGCAGGCACTGTGGCAATGGCCAAGAAGGACGGGATCAACCTGGAGACCGACAACAAGGTCATCCGCGACGGCAAGAAGGTCCGGGTGTACATGACCTCCATGGCCCCGGCCTTCGGCATCACCGATTTCACCGTCAAACAAGGCGATGAAGTCACCGTGACCATCACTAACATCGACCAGATCGAAGACGTGTCCCACGGCTTCGTGATGGTCAACCACGGTGTGAGCATGGAAATCAGCCCGCAGCAGACCTCGTCCATCACCTTCACGGCCGATAAGCCCGGGGTGTTCTGGTACTACTGCAGCTGGTTCTGCCATGCCCTGCACATGGAGATGATGGGCCGCATGATGGTTGAAAAGGCCTAACGGCTGAGTAGCGAGTGCGTGCGGAACGGATCTCTCCGAACCGCTCGGCTCGCACCGTGTACGCAACTGGCGATCCCCGATGATCGCCGGTTGTATCAACCGCCTGGCCCTGAAGAGGTAGTGTTTTGCTCAGATCTCAGGCTGTTAACGGGGTGTTGTCTGCACTCCTGTTTTGCGCGGGTACCGCCCTTGCGGACCTGCGACCCATTACCGACCTGCCCTTGATAGCGGCGGGCGATTCTCACTGGACCTTGCCGGCGGGTGAATACATCGGCAACTTCCGCATTGACCAGAGCCTACGGTTGCAGTGCGCACCGGGCGCCGTGCTGAGCTCGGCGGGAAGGGGCAATGTGCTGTCCATCAGCGCCAACGATGTGGTGGTCGAAAACTGCGACCTGCGTGACTGGGGCCAGGACCTCACCGAGATGAACTCGGCGATCTTCATCGGGCGCGGCGCCGATGGCGTGATCGTACGCAACAACCGGCTGCGTGGCGCGGGCTTCGGCGTCTGGGCCGACCGCACCGAGAACGTGCAGATTATCGGCAACCAGGTTCAGGGCGACCCGACGGTGCGCTCCCAGGACCGTGGCAACGGTATTCACCTGTTCAACGCCCGTGGCGCCTTGGTCGCCGGCAACCATATCCGTGAAACCCGCGACGGCGTCTACATCGACACTTCCAACGGCAACCGCATTGAGCACAACCTCATCGAGGATCTGCGCTACGGCATCCACTACATGTTCGCCAACGACAACCAGGTGATTGGCAACATCACGCGCCGCACCCGCACGGGTTACGCGCTGATGCAGAGTCGCAAGCTGACCGTAATCGGCAACCGCTCCGAGCATGATCGCAACTACGGCATCTTGATGAACTACATCACCTATTCGACGCTCAAGGACAACTTCGTCACCGACGTGCAGGCCGGCGACACTGGCGGCGATAGCATGATCCAGGGCGGCGAAGGCAAGGCGGTGTTCATTTACAACTCGCTGTTCAACGACATCGCCCACAACCATTTCGAGCACAGCAATCTAGGCATCCATCTCACTGCCGGCTCGGAAAACAACCGCATCGTCGACAACGCCTTCGTTGCCAACGAGCAGCAAGTCAAATACGTGGCGGTGCGCACCCAGGAATGGTCCGAGAACGGCCGGGGCAACTACTGGAGCGATTACCTGGGGTGGGACCGCAATGACGACGGTCTGGGCGACGTGCCTTACGAGCCCAACGATAATGTCGACCGCCTTCTATGGATGTACCCGCAGGTGCGCCTACTGATGAACAGCCCGAGCATCGAACTGCTGCGCTGGGTACAGCGCGCGTTCCCAGTAATGAAGTCTCCGGGCGTGCAGGACAGCTATCCGCTGATGCAACTGCCCACCGAAACCATGTTGAAGAAAGAGCCCGCACAGGAGCCGCTGTCATGAAGGCCGTTGATATCCAGGGCGTCAGCCAGCGCTACGGCAACATGACCGTTCTGCACGAACTGTCCCTGCAGCTCGCCGAGGGTGAGGTGCTGGGCTTGTTCGGCCATAACGGCGCCGGCAAGACCACCACTATGAAGCTTATTCTGGGTCTGCTGCAGGCCAGCGAAGGTCGCGTGAGCGTGCTCGGCCGCAACCCCAACGATCCGGAAGTCCGCCGCCAGCTGGGTTACCTGCCGGAGAACGTGACCTTCTACCCGCAGCTCAGCGGCCGCGAAACCTTGCGGCACTTCGCGCGCCTCAAGGGCACGCCGCAGCATCAGGTGGACGAACTGTTGGAGCAGGTCGGCCTTGGGCACGCCGCCGACCGACGGGTGAAAACCTATTCCAAGGGCATGCGCCAGCGCCTCGGTCTAGCCCAGGCTGTGCTCGGCGAGCCGCGCTTGTTGCTGCTCGACGAGCCCACCGTGGGTCTGGACCCGATTGCCACCCAGGATCTCTACCTGCTGATCGACCGCCTGCGCCAGAGCGGCACCAGCGTGATTCTTTGCTCCCACGTGCTGCCCGGCGTCGAGGCGCACATCAACCGTGCAGCGATTCTTGCCAAGGGCCGTTTGCAGGCCGTCGGCAGCCTGGCCAGCTTGCGCGAGGAAGCCGGCCTGCCGGCGCGCATCCGTGCCAGTGGCCTGACCCACAGCACGCAATTACTGCAGCACTGGGGCGACGCCGGTCACCAGGCACGCGCCCTGGGGCATGACAGCATCGAGGTGGTGGCGGTCAACGGCCACAAGCTCAGCCTATTGCGCGACGTGCTCGGCCAGCACCAGGTAGGGGATGTGGAGATTCAGCAACCTTCCCTGGAAGACCTGTACCGCTACTACATGAACCGCGCCGAAGCCGGTAACCAAGGGGTGCACCCATGAACCAGATCTGGAATATCGCCCGCAAGGAGCTCAGCGATGGCTTGCGCAACCGCTGGTTGCTGGCCATCAGCCTGCTGTTCGCCGCCTTGGCCGTGGGCATTGCCTGGCTCGGCGCAGCGGCGTCTGGGCAGGTGGGCTTCACCTCGATCCCGGCGACCATCGCCAGCCTGGCCAGCCTGGCCACGTTTCTGATGCCGCTGATTGCCTTGTTGTTGGCCTATGACGCCATCGTCGGCGAGGACGAAGGCGGCACCTTGATGCTGCTGATGACCTACCCGTTGGGCCGTGGGCAGATTCTGCTGGGCAAGTTCGTCGGCCACGGGCTGATCCTTGCCCTGGCGGTGCTGATCGGTTTCGGCTGTGCGGCCCTGGCCATCGCCGTGCTGGTGGAGGACATCGAACTGGGCACGCTGCTCTGGGCGTTCGGCCGTTTCATGGTCTCCTCGACGCTGCTGGGCTGGGTGTTCTTGGCCATGGCCTATGTGCTGAGCAGCAAGGTCAGCGAGAAGTCCAGCGCCGCCGGCCTGGCCTTGGGCGTGTGGTTCCTGTTCGTGCTGGTCTTCGATCTGGTGTTGCTGGCGCTGCTGGTGATGAGTCAGGGCAAGTTCAGCCCGGACCTGCTGCCCTGGCTGCTGCTGCTCAACCCAACTGACATCTACCGGCTGATCAACCTCTCCGGCTTCGAAGGTGGCGGCAATGCCATGGGCGTGTTGTCGCTGGGCACTGACCTGCCTGTTGCAGGCTCGTTGCTCTGGCTGTGCCTGCTGCTCTGGGCGGGCGCCATGCTGGCGCTGGCCTTTTGGGTTTTCCGTCGCCGTCTGGCGTGATTTGACTAAGGAAGTAAACGAGATGATTACCTTCTCCACCCGCGCAGTACGCGCGCTCTCCATCACGCTGCTGTGCCTGGGCCTGGCGGCCTGCGGCGAAACCGAAAAAGAAGTCGTGACGCTGGACCCGGTGGCCTTTCACGACGGGGACGAATGCCACGTCTGCGGCATGATCATCACTGAATTTCCCGGTCCGAAGGGACAGGCAGTGGAAAAGAACGGCGTGCGCAAGTTCTGCTCCACGGCGGAAATGTTCGGCTGGTGGCTGCAACCGGAAAACCTGCACCTAGATGCCACGCTGTACGTTCACGATATGTCCGATACCGATTGGAATCACCCCGACGACGCCAAACTGATCGATGCACGCACGGCCTGGTACGTTTCTGGCATCGACGTGCCGGTCGCCATGGGCGGCGTGCTTGCCACCTTCGCTGACGAACAGGCGGCACATGCACTGGCCCGCGAAAAACAGGGTCGCGTGCTGCGCTTTGAAGACATCAGCCAGGCACTGCTACAGGACATCGCCAGCAGCGGCATGCGGCACGACATGCCTGACATGCACAGCCATGGGCACAGCCATCACTGATGGCCGCGGCCTGCCCCTAACGATTCACACCTGAGAGGACATACGCATGATGGGTATCAGTATCTGGCAGCTGCTGATCATATTGCTGATCGTGGTCATGCTGTTCGGCACCAAACGCCTGAAAACCCTGGGGTCCGACCTCGGCGGGGCGATTGGCGGCTTCCGTAAAGCCGTAAGCGATGAGAGCACCACCGCGCAGCCCGAAACCGTCAAGGCAGAGGCCCGCGAGAGCCGCTGAATACGTGGGTTGCGATACGCGCGGTGACGGGAACGCTACTTGGCGTCGGGCAACCTCCCGAGCCTACGACAAGCAGCCCGCCGCATTTGTAATGGCGTTTGCACAACGCTCCGTACATGCCCCGTGGCGGGCTGCCCAGGATGCACCGTGCTTCCCTTCCAACACCGTGCAACGGGCGAGGCCACCCTACGGGTTTGCACGGTGACGGGGACGCTACTCGAGTAGGGCGGCCTCGCGAGCCTACGGCGAGCATCCCGCCGCTTTTGTGATGGCGTTTGCCACGACGCTCCGTGCATGCGCCGTGGCGGGCTGCCCGGGATGCACCGTGCTTCCATCCCAACACCGTGCAACGGGCGAGGCCGCCCTACGGACGTGTGTGAGCACCGCGATGATGCCGTGTTCAAAAGGCGAAATTCCTCTGCGCTTTTTTGCCGCATCGGCAAAAGCTGATTGCAATCAAGTCGCCGACACCTCCAGACCCTGTAGAAAGAGCACTACGCCTCCCGTATGGTCGAGGGCGTTGGTTCCGCTGTCCCGTTTCATCGCAGTCGCGGGCGTAATGGCAAGTTTTTTGGAGGCCTGCTGTGAACATTATCGATAAACGCAAAGCCTTGAGCATTCCTCCGGTCTGGCGTCTGGCCTTCCGGCCGTTCTTCCTGGCCGGCAGCCTGTATGCGCTGGTGGCGGTGCCGTTGTGGCTGCTGGCGTTCTTCGGCGCGTTGCCGGACTGGCAGCCCACCGGTGGCTGGCTGGCCTGGCACCGTCATGAAATGCTCTTCGGCTTTGCTGTGGCCATCGTCGCCGGCTTCCTGCTTACCGCAGTGCAGACCTGGACCGGTCAACCAAGCCTGTCCGGTACGCCGCTGCTGGTCCTGGCGGTGATCTGGCTGGCTGCCCGCATCGGCTGGCTGGTCAACCTGCCGCTGCCGGTGCTGATTCCGCTGGAGCTGTTGTTTCTCATCGTCCTGGCTGCACAGATGGCGCGGCTGCTGTGGGCAGTGAAACAAACGCGCAACTACCCCATCGTGGCGGTGTTGGGCCTGCTGGTAATTGTCGATGCCGTGGTGCTGGCCGGTCTCACCCAGGGCAACGACGCGCTGCAACGCCAAGGCATTCTGGCTGGCCTGTGGTTGGTGGCGGCGCTGATGTCGCTTATCGGCGGTCGGGTGATCCCCTTCTTCACCCAGCGCGGCGTGGGCCGCGTGGAGCAGGTTAAAGCCTGGCCCTGGTTGGAATGGTCGTTGCTGGTGGGCAGTGCGCTGATTGCCATCCTGCATGCCATCGGTCTGGCCCAGGTTCCGAATATGTTGATTGGCGCGCTGTTCCTGGCCCTCGGCGCCGGGCATCTGCTACGTCTGGCGCGCTGGTACGACGCGGGTATCTGGGGCGTGCCGCTGCTGTGGTCGCTGCACCTGGCGATGCTGTGGTTGGTGGTGGCCTGTCTCGGTCTGGCGTTCTGGCACTTCGGCCTGCTGGCCGCATCCAGTCCCTGGCTGCATGCCCTGACGGTGGGGGCCATGAGCGGGTTGATCCTGGCGATGATCGCCCGCGTCACCCTTGGCCATACCGGTCGCGCCTTGCAGTTGCCGGCGGGCATGGCGTGGGGGCTGGCGCTGTTCAACCTCGGCAGCGTGGCCCGGGTGTTTCTCAGCGGGGTCTGGCCGCTGCACAGTCTGTGGCTGGCAGCGTTCTGCTGGGCGTTAGCCCTGGCTATTTACGTCTGGCGTTACGCGCCGATGTTGGTGCAAGCCCGCGTGGATGGGCATCCGGGTTAAGCCATTCATACGGCTCACTGGTCCGGGTGAGCCGCGTTCCGCGCCATTGATTTCAGACGCTGCCCGATTCGTAAGCGAGGCAGCAGGTGCCCGGCCGATGCCGAGCCTGGAGGTTGTGATGAAAAACGAATTCGCAAACCGTCTGGCGGTGATCACCGGGGCCAGTTCCGGGATCGGTCTGGCCCTGTGTGCCGCATTGCTGCAGCGGGGCTGCAGGGTCGTGGCGCTGTCGCGCACTCAGGGCGAGCTGGCGGGCTTGCAGAAAACCTACCCCACCCTCCTGCACTGGCATGCCGGTGATGTGACCTCAAGGGACGACCTGCAGCGACTGGCGGAGCGGGTCGTGGAGCTGGGGCCGATCAACTACCTGGTACCCAATGCGGGGATCGCCGAGCTGTCCGACAGCCTGGATCTGGCGGCGTTCGACCGGCAATGGGGGGTTAACGGCGCCGGTGCGCTGAACACCTTGGCGGCGCTGCGCGGCCAATTGGCGACGCCGGCCTCCGTGGTGTTCATCGGCAGCTTCCTAATTCGTTCAAGCTTCCCGGGACTGGCCGGTTACATCGCCAGCAAGGCGGCCCTGGCCGCCCAGGTGCGTACCCTGGCACAGGAATTTGCCCCCCTGGAGGTGCGCATCAACATGGTGTCACCCGGGCCGACCGCGACACCGATTTGGGACAAGCTGGGCTTGAGCGACGACCAGTTCGAGCAGGTGGCTGACCTGGTCACCCGGCGTTTGCTGCCGGGGCGTTTTCTTGATGCCGCCGCAGTGGCCGAGGTCATTGTTTTCCAGCTCTCCCAAGGTGCTCGCGGCGTGTATGGCCAAGACTGGGTTGCTGATAACGGCTACACACTGAACTGAAAGGCGGAAGAACGCAGATGGGCTTCGAGTGGGGAAACAGCGCACGGTTGTTGCGTGAAGAATGTGCAGCCTTGCGACTGGCCAATGAGCAGCAGGCCGCGCGGATCGTCGCCCTGGAGCGCGAGCTCGCCGAAGCGCGTTGTGACACGCAGGCCAGTCAGCGTCAACTCGATTATTACCGGGGCGTGGCGGGTAATCTGGTTCGCTTCAGCGCATCGGTCAATCATCTGGGCGACTCCTTCGAGCACTTGACCGGTCAGCTGGGCCAGAATCGCGGCCATGCCGAACAGGTGGCCAGCGCGGCGCTGGGTAATCAGAAGAAATTCGGCGAACTGCGCGATAAGGCCAGTCACATGGAAAACGGCCTGGCCGAGGCGTCCCACAAGGTGGAAATCCTCGCGAGTCACTCTAAGGAAATCAATGGCATTGTCGATCTCATCAGTGGCATCGCCAGCCAGACCAACCTGCTAGCGCTGAATGCGGCCATCGAGGCCGCCCGTGCTGGCGATGCCGGGCGCGGTTTTGCGGTGGTGGCGGGTGAGATTCGCCAACTGGCGGAAAAAACCGCGCTAGCCACTGCCGATATCGTCAGCAAGATCAACGAAGTGCAGAGCGAAACCCATGACGTGCATGACTACATCCAGACGCAAAGCACCCAGGCCCATGATTTCAGCCGCACCACCGAAGAGGCGGTGAAGGCGATGGGCAACTTGCATCTGCTGGCCGGCACGATGCGCGAAGGCACCGAACAGTCGGCGTTTCGCGCCGGTCTTGAACTGGCCAACCTGGACGAGTTGTCGCTTAAATTCGTGGTCTATAACCATCTGCTCGGCAGTCCCAAAAGCTCCAAGCCGCAATTGCCCAGCGAGCAGGAATGCCGCTTCGGCCGCTGGTATTACGGTGAGGGTCGGCGGGACTTGCAGAACCAGGACCTCTTCCGGCGCATCGAGCGCCCGCACACTGCGGTGCATGCTCAGGGCCAGGCGGCCATCGAGGCGTTCCGCCGCGATGGACTGGAGGTCGCCCTGCAGCATCTCGAGCAGATGGAAGAGGCCAACCTGGATGTGATGCGAATCGTCACCGAGCTGGTTACTGTGCGGGAATCGGTGAAGGGGCGAGGGGTAGGCAGCGTCGCCTGACTGGTTAGCCTGGATCAGGCCGATTAAGCCGTCAGCGGACATGAAGTCGGCCCCACAACGTTTACTTGGGGCTTCCACACGTCCTGTGTGGAGCCCTGGACGGTTGCTCGGCGATTACTCGAGCACCCCGCAGGCAATGCGGGCACCGCCACCTCCCAGCGGTGCGGGGCTGTCGGCGTGGTTGTCGCCGCCGGCATGCACCATCAGGGCACGGCCCTTGAGGTCGGATTCCTTCAGGCGTGGCGCCAGCACTGGCTGGGTGGCCGTGCCTTTTTCTTCGACGTACAAACCGGGCAGATCACCCAGATGACCATCGCCCCACGGCGTACCGTGCTTGCCGGTGCTGTGCGGATCGTAATGCCCTCCGGCCGCCTGGGCGGGGGTCATCTTGCCGTCGCTCTCGGCGGGGTCGCAGCTGGGGTTCTGATGCAGGTGAAAACCATGCAGGCCCGGTGGCAGGCCCTTGAGATCGGGGGTGAACACCAGGCCGTACTCAGTGCTGCTGATGGTGACGTCCCCGAGTGCCTTGCCAACGCCCTCGGCGCTGACGGCATGCAGGGTGACCGAGGTGTCGGCAAAGGCGCTGCCGCTAGCCAGCAACAGGGCCAGTAGAGAGGCGGTTTTCAGTGTCATGGGGCTCGCTCCGGAGTCATCTGCAAACAAGATGAAAAGTCTAGGCGAGCCCGCTGCGCCAAGGCCCTTGCGCGACATACGGCGCCGGCTGGCTTTGTAGGATGGCGTTGAGCGCAGCGAAACCCATAGAGCGATGCTGGGCCCAGCTTGATGGGAATCGGCGCGCCACTAAGTGTTCAATCACGACCTTTGCGTAGCGCCTCGTCCCATCCTACTAAGACTTAATGCGAAGTCCCCTCCACAAAACCGATCTTGTTGCCCACGTTGTACTTGCCCGAAGGCTTGTTCATGGGGATGCGCTTGATCTCCTTCAGGGTGTCGGACTCGATCACCAGCAGGGCGCCGTCGGTGTCCCAGACGCTGAGCAGCAGGTGCTTGCCGTCGCGGGTGAACTCCACATGAGCGGCGTTCTTGCCGGGCACTGGGCGCAGGGTGTGGGCAACCTCCAATGACTGCTTGTCGATCAGGTGGATGGCGTCGTTGTTGGGGCCGAAGAACACGTCGGTCCAGGCGTATTTCGAGTTCTCATGGCTGCGCATGAAGAAGCCCGGCCCCTCGGTGGGAATTTCTTTAATCAACTCCCAGGTCTGCATGTCGAGCACCGAAATCAGACCCTGGCTGACGTTGGGCGTGGCAAATACCCATTTGCCGTCGCGCTGCCAGTAGATGCCCGAGCCCAGGTGCGGCATGCCGGGGAGGGGAATGTCGGTCAGCGCCCTGCCGCTGTCCAGGTCGATCACCTGGCCGCCTTGGGCCTTGCGTGAGGTCGCCAGCAATTGGCGGTAATCGGGAGTGAAGGAGAAGTCATCGAGGAAGTCCTTCGCCTGAATACGGCGCGGCACGAAGTCCGGCGTGCCGGCGTAGGACAATTCCCAGACTTCCTGCACATCCTTGAGCGCCACCACGAAGCTGTCGCGTGGCGGCGCGGTGTACACGGCGCTGACGCGTGAGGTCACGCCGTCCAGCCCCGTGGCCGGGATGCGCTTCACCAGCGACAGGTCGCGGGCATCCAGCACCACCAGTTCACCCGGCAGGTAGTTGCCCACCAGTGCCCAGCGGCCGTCGTTGCTGATCGCCAGGTTGCGGGTGTTCAGGCCGGCGCGCACCTCGGCGACCATGGTCAGGTTGTGCAGGTCGTAGACACTGACCCAGCCGTCGCGGGAGGCGAAATACACGAAGCGCCCATCCGGTGAAAATTTCGGCCCGCCATGCAGCGCGAAGTGGGACTTGAACTTGGCCAGCTCCTCGAAGTGGTCGCCGTCGAGGATGCGCACCTGATGGTTACCGGCCTCCACCACCACGAATAGATTGAGCGGATCGGCGCCGTGCTGCGGCGTGGCGGGCTGCGTGGCCACGTCGGCGAAGATGCGTTGGCTGGCGCGCAGATCGGCGTCGCTCCAGGTCGGCGGCACGGCGGATGGGGTGTACAGGTAGTCGACCAGTGCGTCGATCTGCGCAGCATCCAGCACGGCGCCGTACGCAGCCATCTGACTGGCCGGACGGCCTTGCTCAATCACCTGGCGGACTTCGGCGCGCTTGATGCGCCCGAGGCTTTCCGGCAGCAGGGCAGGACCGGCGCCGCCCAGACGATTGGCGCCATGGCAGCTTTGACACTGCTGTTCATACAGCGCGTGGGCGGTCGATGTGGACGTGGCGGCCTCGGCATGGGGAATGGCCTGGTCAAGGGCCATATGAGTGGCGGCTGGTAGCGCTGCGGCGGCCAGCAGGAAGGTCGCAATCAGCCGCATACGGCCTCCTCACGGCTTTCTCGCTGGCCCTGCAGGCGGGCCGGATAACCGACGGTGTGTTCTGCAAACAGCCCGACCACGCGGCCGATCACCGTCAGCGTCGGCGCGTTGAGCTGGTTGTCGCGGGCCAGTGCGGCAAGCTGTTGCAAGGTGCCGCGCACCACCTGTTGATCTTCACGGGTGCCATTGCCGATCAGTGCGGCGGGTGTGTCGGCGGGAAGCCCGGCGGCAATCAGGTTGCGGGAGATCTCATCAAGGCTGGCCAGGCCCATGTAGAACACCAGGGTCTTGCCGTTATCGGCCAGGCTGGCCCAAGGCAGGGCCAGCTCGCCATCTTTCTGCAGGTGGCCGGTGATGAACTGGCACGACTGCGCCAGGTCACGATGGGTCAGCGGGATGCCGGCATAGGTGCTGCAGCCGGCGGCAGCGGTGATGCCCGGTGCTACCTGGCAGTCGATGCCGCGTTCCAGCAAGTATTCCAGCTCCTCGGCGCCGCGACCAAAAACGAATGGGTCGCCGCCCTTGAGACGAACGACACGGCGTTTACCCAGGGCCAGCGCGGCCAGCAGCTCGTTGATCTGTTCCTGGGGCAGGCTGTGATAGCCGCTGGCCTTGCCGACGTAGTGCAAGCTGCAACGTGCCGGTAACAGATCAATCAGCTGCTGACCGACCAGGCGGTCGTACACCACTGCATCGGCCTGCTGCAGCAAACTCCAGGCGCGCAGGGTGAGCAGGCCGGGATCACCGGGGCCGGCGCCAACCAGGGCGACTTCGCCGGGGGCTAAGGTGGCACACAGCGAAGCGGGAAAGGTGGGCTGATCCATGCGGACTCCTGAAATTCTCATCGAGGTTGGGCGGCTGACGCTTGGTCAAATACGGCTCTGTGACCGCTGGGTGGCGTTTGCTTGCAGGAGCACTGGAGCCGCTCCCGCACCGGGGTGTTCTAGGCAATCTCCACGCGTGGAATGCAGGACGGCTGGGCCAGGCCGATTTCTTCATCGCTCAAGTAGCAGCCGGGGTCCTCGCCCCACAGGTTGCCGGCGGCCCAGGCGCGGGTACGGGTGTTGCCGTTGCAGATCGACAGCCAGCGGCACTGGGCGCAACGGCCTTCGACGGCGCGCGGGTGCTCGCGCAGCTGCACCAGCAGCGGCTCGGGTTGCTCCAGCCAGATCTCGCGGAACGAGGTTCGGCGCACGTTGCCGACGGTGTGCTGCCACCAGTAAGTATCCGGGTGTACGTCGCCGATGTTGTCGATATTGGCGATGCCGCTGCCCGAGGCATTGCCGCCCCAGGCGCGCAGCATCAGCTCCAGGCGCTCGGCGTGTTGCGGCAGGTTTTCCGTGACCCACTGCAACAGCAGGATGGCGTCGGCGTCGTTGTTGCCGCTGACGAAGTCGGTTTCGCGGCCGTTGCACACATCGTCCCAGGCCTGCTCGAACAGCTGGCGCATGGCGTCGCGGGTCATCTGGTGATGGGCATCGGCCTTGCGGCTGCGTTTGCCGCGCCCGCTGTAATTCAAGTGTGAGAGGTAGAACTTCTGCACGTCGTGCTCGCGCATCAGCTCCAGCAGCGCCGGCAGTTGCGGGTAGTTGTGCTGGGTCAGCGTGGTACGCAGGCCGACACGGATATCATGCTGACGGCACAGGTCGATGGCGTGCATCGAAGCGGCAAAGCTGCCCTTGAGCTGGCGCCAGTCATCGTGCACCGCTTCCAGGCCGTCGATGCTGATGCCGACATAGTCGTAGCGAGCTGCAACGATGCGCTCGATGTTGTGTGCGTCGATCAGCGTGCCGTTGGTGGACAGGGCGACGAAGAAGCCTTTCTCGCGGGCGTAGTCGGAGAGCAGGAAAATGTCGTCGCGCAGCAGCGGTTCGCCACCGGAGAGAATCAATACCTTGACCCCGGCTGCGTGCAAGTCGTCGATCACCCGCAGCGCCTCGGCGGTGTCCAGCTCGTCGCGGAATTCACTGTCGGCGGAGGTGGCGTAGCAGTGCTTGCAGGTCAGGTTGCAACGGCGCAGCAGGTTCCAGATCACCACCGGCGGGCGCCGCCCCGGCGTGCCCCGGGCGCCGAGCACGGGCCCGGCACCGGGATGGGCGAGGGCTCGCAGGTAATGGCTGATTCTCAACATGAAGGCGACTCCCACCGCATACGTCTATGGCGGCAGGATTACCGAGGCGCGAATGCCAATCCTTGATCGGAAACAATAAAAGGCTGACTAGCGGTAGGGAATTGGTGCGAAGGGGAGGTGGCGTGCCGATCGACAGTGCCCGCACTTGAGACGGGCACCGCTACGTCGGTGCGGCGATGCCTGCATGTAGGCGCTGCCTCGCATTGAATGTCAGCTGATGCCCTATGTCGTCTGAGCGCTGAAATTATTCAAGCCCTTTGTTTGAGGCTGCAAACGCAGAAGCCCCAGCGCAATCAGCGTCTGTCCGGTGAAGTAACAGGTGACGATCACCGGAATGGCATACGGAAACGGCTGCGCAAACTTGTTCACGCCAATCAGCGAATCGGCGATGACGAACAGCATGGCGCCCAGCCAAAGCAGGCCCACTTGCTGCTCGACCCGGCAGGCCATGATTGCCATGACGAACAGGCACAGCAGATAGATTGCCACCGGCGACTGATAGGCCCCGGCCGCCGGCACCAGCCACAGCGCCAGGACGAGGCAATACAGCGTGACCGGCAACATGCGCCATAGCAGCCAGGGCTTGGCAGACGACAGCCGCGTAAACGCAGCTGCAAAGGCCAGCTGGTTCACCAGAAATGCGAGCAGTGCCTGAATGAACAGTCCGTCCCGCTCCCCATAATCTAGAAAAAAATCCCCCGCTGCCGCCGCCACGAAGCCGATCCCCAGACAGACTCCCGTCGCGCCGGGATAGGCACGCCAGGCCAACAGGGCAAACAGCAACATAGGAATGGGCTTGAGTAGCCAGCTCAGGGGATAGGGCTTGAAGGGCAGCAGGGCGAGGTAGATCAGCCCCATTACAACGGCAACGGCAAAACAGCGGCGCTGGAAGGCGGACATGGGTGGCTCCCGGTTTCGTTCTTGTTGTGTTCTCGAGGCTGTAGCGCGGGGGAGCCCCTGTCAATCAGTCATGTAATTTGTTTATTTTTTGGGATCTATACCTGAATAAAATTCTTAGTGGGCTTGTCAGCTACTCGCTGCAGGGGTCATACGCTGTCGGCGGGCTATCAGAAATCCAGCGGCGATAGCGATTTCGCTCAGTTGGGTCAATCCAGTCTGGCCGGCAAAGGCGCCAGCGGTGCCAGCGTGTATCTGATCACCCAGCGCTTCATCAACACCTTCGGCCGTGCCGGCGAAAAGAGCTAGCTGGCCCAGTACGGTTATGACTTCGCCAAGCTCCGGGTGCCGGGACTACCAAAAGGGAAAAATGGGATAACGCGGCCAACCGCGGGCAGACCGAGAGGAACACGACATCTTCGTTAGCTACGCTATGCCGACCGGCGCCTTGAAAGGCGTCGGCGTGCAATGGCGCAACGGCGTGCTGCGCTCCGATGGCGGTACGACCCAGGATCACAACCGCCTGACGCTGAGCTACAGCCTGCCGCTGCTGTAACGCTGGATTCTCACGCCGAGCCTCAGTCTGCTGGGTACGGTGCATACATGGCGTAGGATGGGTTGCACGCTGGGCTACCCATCACTCGCTGGCTTTTCTCCAGCCGCCCTGCACAGAACGCGGTGCAGGGCGGCTGTCAAATCAATTGCCTGGGTGCGGATGGTGTGCAGTGCTACCGGAACCGGGCACCTGCTGCCTTGCCCGCCTGCGCTGCAGCCACACCACCAGGCCAAGCACCAGAAGGCCGGGTAGCCACATCCACTCCTTGGTCCAGCGATCGGTTGGTGCCCGGACGATCAGGATTTCCTGATCGAACTCAAGACCGGCTTCAGCGGCCAGGCTGCCAAAGCCGACACTGTCAACCAGTACCTTGCCGTCCTCTTCATACAGCGCCAGGCCGAGCTTCTCGAGCCGCTCCTCACCGCTCGCGCCTTCCGGCACGGGCAACAGCAGTGCAAACTCGCGGGGATCGCCTACCGCATCCTCACCGCGAATACGTAGGCGCAGCTGGCTGTTTGCATCCACGGAGCCCAACGCCTGCGCCAACTCGGACGGCGGAATATCGCGATAGGGATCGTGCACCATGTCCGTCCAATAACCCGGGCGGAACAGCGTAAACGCCACCAGCAGCAGCAACACGCTTTCATACCAGCGGCTGCGGACCAGAAAAAAGCCCTGGGTACCGGCGGCAAAAATCAGCATCGCGCCGGTGGCCACGATGAAGATCAGCACCCCATGCCAGAAGTCCACATCTATCAGGAGCAGATCGGTGTTGAAAATGAACAGGAACGGCAGTGCCGCCGTCCGCAGGCTGTAATAGAACGCGGTAATGCCCGTCTTGATCGGATCGCCCTTGGACACGGCCGCTGCGGCGAAGGAGGCCAGCCCCACCGGTGGCGTCACGTCAGCCATGATGCCGAAGTAGAAGACGAACAGGTGCACCGCGATCAGCGGCACGATCAAGCCGTTTTGCTGTCCCAAGGCCACTACCACCGGCGCCATCAGACTCGACACGACAATGTAGTTGGCGGTGGTCGGTAGTCCCATGCCCAAGATCAGGCTGAACACTGCGGTGAACAGCAGCATCAGCAGCAAGTTGCCCATCGACAACACTTCCACTACGTCGGCCAGCACCAGACCAACGCCGGTCTGTGAAACCGCGCCAACGATGATCCCGGCCGCTGCGGTGGCGATGCCAATGCCGATCATGTTGCGCGCTCCGGCGATCAACCCTTCCCGCAAGTCCACCACGCCATCGACGAAGCCGCCATGGGTGGCGCCGTGATCGGCCCGCATCCATGACAGCAGCGGGCGTTGGGTGAGCAGAATGATGACCAGCATCACCGCGCCCCAGAAGGCCGACAGGCCAGGAGACAGGCGTTCGATCATCAGGCACCAGACCAGTACCACCACCGGCAACAGGAAGTGCAGACCGGACAGCAGCACGGCGCGGGTCTGTGGCAGTTCATTCAACGGCTTGTTCGGGTCTTCCTCTGGCAGCGGCGGGTTACTCGCGGCAACTTTGAGCAGTCCCAAGTAGGCGACGGCCAGCAGCACGGCAATGCCCGGCAACGCATACTCGCCCAGCGCCGGCTTGAGCCAGCCCAGCCCGTAATACACGGCCAGCGAAAGGCCGGAAATCAGGGCAGCACCGAACGCGAAACCCGTCAGGCGGCGCAACCAGGGTTTGTGCTGGGGAATCCCGATGGGCTGCATGCCCTGCTTGAGCGCTTCCAGATGCACGATATAGACCAGCGCAATATAGGAAATGGTTGCTGGCAGGAAGGCATGCTTGATGATCTCCACATAGGGAATGCCGACATATTCGACCATCAGGAAGGCCGCCGCGCCCATCACGGGAGGCATGATCTGGCCGTTGACTGAGGAAGCCACTTCCACCGCACCGGCCTTCTCCTTGGAGAAGCCGACCTTCTTCATCATCGGGATGGTGAAGGTGCCGGTAGTTACCACGTTTGCGATCGACGAACCGGAGATCATCCCCGTCAGCGCTGAAGACACCACCGCCGCCTTGGCCGGGCCTCCACGCATATGGCCGAGCAGACTGAAGGCCAGCTGGATGAAGTAATGCCCGGCACCGGCGCGCTCGAGAAGCGCACCGAACAGCACGAAGAGAAAGACGAAGCTGGTGGACACCCCCAGAGCGATACCGAACACGCCTTCGGTGGTGATCCACTGGTGATTGGCCAATGCGGTGAAGCTCACCCCGCGATGCGCCAGAAAGCCCGGCATGTAGGGCCCGGCCAGGCTATAGATCAGGAACGCCAGCGCAATGATCGCCAGTGGCGGACCAAGCGCGCGTCGCGTTGCCTCCAGTAACAGCGGGATGCCAATGCAGGCGGTGACCAGATCCGCGGTGGTCAGGCTGCCCGGACGCAGCGCCAACTGCTGATAAAAGATGAATAGATAGGCGGCACTCGCGGCCGCTACCAGGCCCAGGGCGATATCCACCAGCGGCACGCGATTACGCGGCGAGCGCTTGAAGGCGGGATAGGCGAGAAACGCCAGCAACAGAGCAAAGGCCAGGTGAATAGCTCGCGTCTCGGTATCGTTGAGTACGCCAATGCGGAAGATGAACGGCAGCGGCGAGGCAATCCACAGTTGGAACAGCGACCAGAGCAGCGCCAAGCCGGCGATCACGTGGGCCATTAGCCCCTCGGGCAATCGTGCGCCGACGTCTTGGGCGATCAGCTCTTCAGTGGAAAGTGCTTTGTCATGCATGGGGTGAGGCCTGTCGAAGAACGAATACGGCAAAACCCGCGACCGAGCGGCACACGGGTTTTGGGGGGAAATCAGGCCCGGCGGCGAACACCGTCAGGCCCCTGGCCGTTACAGCCAGCCACGTTCTTTGTAGTAACGCTCGGCGCCTTCATGCAGTGGCGCAGTGAGGCCGACCTTGATCATGTCCTCAGGCTTGAGGTCCTTGAACGCAGGGTGCAGACGCTGAAAGCGCTCGATGTTATCGAATACCGACTTGACCATTTGATAGACCACCTCGGCATCGACCTTGGTGGTCGTCGACAGAACGGCCTTGCCGCCGATGGACTGGGTCGCGTTGTCGTTGCCCTTGTACAGCCCGCCGGGAATCTCGGCCTTGGTGTAGTAGGTCTTCTCTTGCAGCAGCTTATCGATCGCCTCACCGGTGATCGGTACCAGCACTGCGTCCACGGTGGTGGTCGCTTCCTGGATCGCGCCGTTCGGATGACCAACGAAGTAGGTCATGGCGTCGATATTGTTGTCGCCCAGTGCGCTGGCCTGCTCGGCGGGCTTGAGCTCCGACGCCAAGGAAAAGACCGACTTGTCCCAACCCTTGACCTGCATGATCTCTTCCAGGGTGTCGCGCTGGCCTGAACCAGGGTTGCCAATGTTGACGCGCTTACCCTTCAGATCGTCCAGGCTCTTGATGTTGGCATCGCGACGGGCGAGGACGGTGAACACCTCACTCTGCAGGGAGAAGACTGCACGCAGATCGCCCATCGCGCCTTCTTTCTCGAAAGGTGTCAGGCCTTTCATCGCTTTGTACTGATGGTCGGACTGCATGATGCCGAAGTTGAATTCACCGCTGCGCAGGCCGTTTACGTTGGCTACACCGCCGCCACTGGCCGGGGCGTTGCACTTGATGTTCTCAGCGTTACGGTTGACGAAGCGACAGATCGACTGGCCAGCCACATAGTAAACCCCGGTTTGGCCGCCGGTACCGATAGTCACGAATTGTTCTTGCGCCTGCGCTGCGCCGCTCATACCGCTACCCGCTAATGCAGCGGAAAAGATCCATGCCAAGGATTTGCCTTTCATGGATGCACTCCTTTAGTTGTTGTTGAATGCCCCGAGAACGTTTCGAGTGCTCTAGGGATTTCTGAGTCTATCAGGCCATTCTCCTGAAAGAGCACCGTTGACGCGTCTAAAGTCGGGGGTGGGCAAGACGGCGTTGTCGTCGTGTGAAGCGGTCTTGCGTATAACCAGCAGGATCATCTGGGAAACGGTAGATAACGCCCTCATTCTTGTCGACTATCCTCCTCACGTCCTACGTCTTGCAGCCGTGCAATCAGGGCGCGAACGCTGCCGGGCAGGGCGTCAAGGTCGCGGACCAGTACCCTGCGCTCGCGTACCGCCCAAGTCTCGTCGAGCTCCACGGTAGCCAGACGCATGGTGCGGCTGTGCCGCCGGGCGGCGGATTCGGGAATGATGCCGATGCCGACGCCCGCCTCGATCATCCGGCAGATCGCCTCGAAGCCTGACATCTGAATGCGCAGCGACAATTTGCCGCCCAGGCGTTCCACCTGGTCATGCAGGAACGTCAGCAGCGTGCTGCCGGCGTGCAGACCGATGTGCTGGTAAGCGAGGGTTTGCTGCAAGGTAACTTTCTGTTCGCCGGCCAGAGCGTGGCCCACTGGCAGCGCCAGCAGCAGACGGTCGGTGCTGAAGTGAATGGCCTGCAGGCCGGTGGCCTTCACCGGGCCGGCGATGATGCCCATGTCGGTTGAGCCATCCAGTACGCCGCGCACAATGTCGCGGGTGAGTTTTTCCTGCAGGTCGACGGTGACGCCGGGGCGTTGGGCGAGAAAATCGGCGAGGATTTCCGGCAGGAACTCGGTAACAGCCGTAGTGTTGGCAAAAATACGGATATGCCCGGCGTTATCGGCGCCGTATTCGGTGAACTCGCTTTTCAGGTACTCCACCTGGCGCATCACCAGACGGGCATGCTGCAGCAGTTTCTGGCCTGCCGGGGTCAGCTCCACGCCACGGCTGTCGCGGTATAGCAGGCGGCTGTCGAACTGGCTTTCCAGGGCCTTGATGCGCGCACTGGCAGCGGCCGGGGAGAGGTGTGCGCGCCGGGCGCCCTGGGTCAGGCTGGGGGATTCGGCGATATGGATAAACAGTCGCAGGTCGGCCAGATCGAAATGCATGTGTTCTCTCAGTGAGCATTGTCGCGTTGGTGGGGTGAGCTCGTTCGCCAAGACGTTATTGCAGCTAACCGGCTGGTGATCAGGTGGGTCTGCGGCGAAGTAAACACAGGGCCTAAGGCCCGCAAGCCAGCCCATGATCCTCTCCTGCAATGCAATCCGCCTAGGGATAAGCGTTCAGCATATCCGAACGCCATCCTCTGTAAATAGAGATTCCCGGAACACGACCTTCATAGCATTCTGCAAAAAAACAAACACAAGCGCGGGAACCCAGCGATGACTGACTCTGCTTTTACTGCCTGGATCGGGCGTAGCGAAGAGGCTCACGACCAGTTGAGCCGCAACCTGATCAAGCGTATCGCCGCAACTTTTGGCGAGCCCAATCCGGCGCACGGCTCGCCTCTGCCGCCGCTGTGGCAATGGTGCTTCTTCCAGGAGCCAGTGGCCGAAACTGGCCTGGGCAGTGACGGCCATCCGGCCCGTGGTGGCTTCCTGCCACCGGCGGACAACCGCAACCGCATGTGGGCCGGTGGCCGCGTCGAATTCTTCGAGCCGCTCAAGGTCGGCGGAGAAGCGACCCGCGTTTCCACCATCAAGCACATCGAAGAAAAGCACGGCCGTACTGGCGCGCTGCTGTTCGTCACCGTGCAACATGATTACCTGCAGGATGGCGTCCTGGCTATCCGCGAAGAGCAGGACATCGTCTACCGCGAACCCACGCCGCCCAAGCTGACCAGCGGCGAAGCACTGCCGACCGGTGACTGGAGCGAGCCGGTGGAGCCGACCCCGACCCTGCTGTTCCGTTATTCCGCCGTGACCTTCAACGGCCACCGCATCCACTATGACTGGCCGTATGTCACCGAAGCCGAAGGCTACCCGGGGCTGGTGGTGCACGGTCCGCTGATCGCCACCCTGAACCTGCGCGCCTTCTGCCGCGCCAATCCCGAGGCCCGGGTCAAGCGCTTCGCCTACCGGGGTGTGCGTCCGCTGATCGCGCCGCAGACCTTCGAGACGGGCGGGCGCATCGTTGCCCCCGGCAGGGCCGAGCTGTGGGCCGGCAATGCCGACGGTATCGCCCAGAAGGCTGAAGTGGAATTCGACTGACACATCACTTTTAGAGGGCGGCGTAGGGTGGATCACGTTTTATCGATCCACCGTGTGGAGTTTCGGTGGATGTAGAAAACGACATCCACCCTACGTCATCCAGCACAACGACAAGAATCGAGGAGCTGTAATGAATCCGAATCTGAACGAAGAGTACAACGCCATCCGTGAAGGCGTGCGCGCCCTCTGCGCCGAGTTCCCTGCCGAATACTGGCGCAAGATCGATGAAGACAAGGGCTTCCCCGAAGAGTTCGTGGCGGCGTTGACCGAAGCCGGTTGGCTGTCGGCAATGATTCCGGAAGAGTACGGCGGATCGGGCCTGGGCCTGGCCGAAGCTTCGATCATCCTCGAGGAAGTGAACGCCTGTGGCGGCAACTCCGGCACCGTGCATGGCCAGATGTACAACATGTTTACCTTGCTGCGTAACGGCAGCGAGGAACAGAAGAGCTACTACCTGCCCAAATTGGCCAGCGGCGAGCTGCGCCTGCAGTCCATGGCGGTGACCGAGCCGACCACCGGCACTGACACCACCAAGATCAAGACCACGGCGGTGAAGAGGGGCGACAAGTACGTCATCAACGGCCAGAAGGTGTGGATCTCGCGCGTCCAGCACTCGGACCTGATGATTCTGCTGGCGCGCACCACGCCGCTGGCCGAGGTGAAGAAGAAAGTCGACGGCATGTCGATCTTCCTGGTCGATCTGCGCGAAGCCATCGGCAACGGCCTGACCGTGCAGCCGATCGCCAACATGGTCAACCACGAGACCAATGAGCTGTTCTTCGACAACCTGGAAATCCCCGCCAGCAGCCTGATCGGCGAAGAAGGCAAGGGCTTCCGCTACATCCTCGACGGTCTGAATGCCGAGCGCACCCTGATCGCCGCCGAGTGCATCGGTGATGGCCGCTGGTTCATCGAGAAGTCCGCCCAGTATGCCCGTGACCGCGAAGTGTTCGGCCGGCCGATCGGCCAGAACCAGGGCGTGCAGTTCCCGATTGCCGAAGCGCACATCGAGATCGAAGCCGCCGACCTGATGCGCTGGCGCGCCTGTGAAGAATACGACGCCGGTCGCAACGCTGGTGCCGCGGCCAACATGGCCAAGTACCTGGCGGCCAAGGCGTCCTGGGAAGCGGCCAATGCCTGCCTGCAGACCCACGGCGGTTTCGGCTTTGCCTGCGAATACGATGTCGAGCGCAAGTTCCGCGAGACCCGTCTGTACCAAGTGGCGCCCATCTCCACCAACCTGATCCTGTCGTATGTGGCGGAGCATTTGCTGGATCTGCCGCGCTCCTTCTAACCACCGAGCGGAGTCGAGGTGGATGTAGAAAACGACATCCACCCTACGAACTGTTTGCGGCACGTGACAACGGTAGAGCTGTAACCCGGACAGTGGATAACGGTGTCGTTATCCACCCTGAACATTCGGAGACAAGCATGCAGATCAGCCATCTCGATCATCTGGTACTCACGGTGCGTGATATCCCCAAGAGCCTCGATTTCTACAGTCGGGTGCTGGGCATGCAACCGGTCGTGTTTGGCCAGGGCCGTAATGCCCTGGCGTTTGGCAACCAGAAAATCAATCTGCATCAACTGGGCGCTGAATTTGAGCCCAAGGCGTCCTTTCCGCTGCCGGGTTCGGCTGACCTGTGTTTTATCGTCAAAGACCGGCTGGAAACAGTTATCGAGCATATTCACGCCCAGGGCGTGAGCATCCTGGAAGGTCCCGTCAAGCGCACCGGCGCCATGGGACCGATCCGCTCAATCTACCTGTTTGACCCAGACCTCAACCTCATCGAACTTTCGAATCCTGTGGAGAACGCTGTATGAGTCAGCACACTCAAGCGCTCACTGAGTTTTTGGCAGGCCTGCGTTACGAGCAGTTGCCCGAAGCCGTTATCAGCCGTACCGAAGACCTGTTTCTCGACTGGCTGGGCTCGGCTCTGGCCAGCCAGGGCGCGCACCCGATCCCGCTGTTCGAGCGCTACGCGGCGATGATGGGGCCGGCCACTGGCCCGGCGCACATCCTGGTCAACGGTCAGTCCAGCTCCGCGTATTTCGCGGCGCTGGTCAACGGCGCCAGTTCGCATCTGGTGGAGCAGGACGACCTGCACAACAGCTCCGTGCTGCACCCGGCCACCGTGGTGTTTCCGGCCGTCCTGGCGGCAGCCCAGGATCTGGGCAAATCCGGCCGCGAGTTGATTGTCGCCGCCGTGGCCGGCTATGAAGCCGGCATTCGCATCGGCGAATTCCTCGGTCGTTCGCACTACCGCATCTTCCACACCACCGCCACGGTGGGCACCCTGGCGGCGGCGGTGAGCGTCGGCAAGCTGATGAATTTCAACCAGGAGCAGTTCACCAACCTGCTCGGCAGTGCCGGCACCCAGGCCGCGGGTTTGTGGGAATTCCTGCGCGACGCGGCGGATTCCAAGCAGCTGCACACTGCCAAGGCAGCGGCCGATGGCTTGCTGGCCGCGTACATGACTGCCGAAGGGCTGAGCGGCGCGAAGAACATTCTCGAAGGCGAGCAGGGCATGGCCGCCGGGATGTCCAGCGATGCCAACCCGGCCTGGCTGTCGGATCGCCTGGGCAGCCGCTGGGCGCTGATCGAAACCTCGTTCAAGTTCCACGCCTCGTGCCGCCACACCCATCCGGCCGCCGATGCGCTGCTGGCCTTGATGCAGCGTGAAAACCTCAGCGCTGACGACATCGCCAGTGTCACCACCCGTGTGCACCAGGGCGCCATCGACGTGCTCGGCCGTGTGGTGGTCCCGCAGACCGTGCACCAGGCCAAGTTCTCCATGGGTACCGTGCTCGGGCTGATCGCCGTGTACGGCAAGGCTGGGCTGCCGGAGTTCCACCAGCATTCGCTGACCGACCCGCGTATCGGGGCGTTTCGCGAGAAAGTGCGCATGGCGCTCGACGAAGAAGTCGATGGCGCCTACCCGCAACGCTGGCTGGGCCGCGTCAAGGTCACCACGGTGGACGGTCGCACGCTGAGCGGTTCCATCGATGAACCCAAGGGCGATCCGGGCAACACCCTCAGCCGCGCCGAGCTGGAAGACAAATTTCGCCGCCTGCTGGCGTTCTCCGGCGCACGCAGCGATGACGAGGCGGGCGTGCTGATCGATAAGTGCTGGCGCTTGCGCCAGTTGATGGATTTGAGCGAATTGGCCTAAGGCGAGAAGCCCGCCAGGGCACAGGGTGAATGTGCTGAACACATTTGCCCTGCGCCGGTAATCAACAGGAAACGGACATGAACGTACAAAACAACAACATCCGTCCTCTCGACGGCATCACCGTGGTCAGCCTGGAACACGCCATCGCCGCGCCGTTTTGCACCCGGCAACTGGCCGATCTGGGCGCGCGGGTGATCAAGGTCGAGCGTCCCGGTTCCGGCGACTTTGCCCGTGGCTACGACGAGCGTGTCGATGGCCTGGCCTCGCACTTCGTGTGGACCAACCGCTCCAAGGAAAGCCTGACCCTGGATCTCAAGCAGGCCGAGGCAATGGGTGTGCTCGAACAGGTATTGGCCAAGGCCGATGTGCTGGTGCAGAACCTGGCGCCGGGCGCCGCGGCGCGCATGGGGCTGTCTTTCGAAGCCCTGCACGAGCGTTTCCCGCGTTTGATCGTGTGTGACATCTCCGGCTATGGCGAAGGCGGCCCTTATGAGCAAAAGAAAGCCTACGACTTGCTGATCCAGAGTGAGGGCGGTTTCCTCTCGGTCACCGGCGGTCCGGGCGAGGACGAGATGGCCAAGGCTGGTTGCTCGATCGCCGATATCGCGGCGGGCATGTACGCCTACACCGGCGTGCTCTCGGCACTCATGCTGCGTGACAAGACCGGCGAAGGCAGTCGCGTGGACGTGTCGATGCTGGAAAGCCTGGTGGAGTGGATGGGCTACCCGCTGTATTACGCCTACCAAGGCGCCACGCCGCCGCCACGCGCCGGCGCTGCTCACGCCACGATTTACCCGTACGGGCCGTTCCCCACCGGCGACGGCGGCACCGTAATGCTCGGCTTGCAGAACGAGCGCGAGTGGCTGGCCTTCTGTGACAAGGTTCTGCTGCAACCGGAGTTGGCCCGTGACGAGCGTTTCTCGGCCAACTTCAAGCGCTCGGAAAACCGCGCCGAATTGCGCGCCATCATTGTCGAGTCGTTCTCCACACTGAGCGCCGACGAAGTGATTGCCCGCCTGGACGCAGCGCCGATCGCCAACGCCCATGTCAACGACATGGCTGGGGTCTGGGCTCATCCGCAGCTTAAGGCGCGCCAGCGCTGGACGGACGTCGGTAGCCCGAGTGGCATGATTCCGGCGTTGCTGCCGCCGGGCAAGAACACCGCCTTTACGCCGCGCATGGACCCGGTGCCAGGCCTCGGTGAGCACACCGACAGCCTGCTCGCCGAGCTGGGTTACACCGGCACTGATGTCCAGCGTATGCGCGAGCAAGGTGCGGTTTGACCCATTAACATGTCGGGGTGGGCTCCAACCTGCTGCCCCTGTAGCGTGACCGACTATCGGGTGGGCTTAGGCCCACCCCGCGAGTGAAGGGATTTTTCATGAACCCAAGCATTATCCGCTCCGCCCTGTTCGTTCCGGCGACGCGTCCGGAGCGCATTCCCAAGGCTATTGCCACGGGGGCCGACGTGGTGATCGTCGACCTGGAAGATGCAGTGGCCGAGGCGCTCAAGGTCGAGGCTCGTGCCAATCTCGATCAGTTTTTGCGTGACAACCCCACGTCGAAGGTCTTCGTGCGCATCAACGCCGCCGAGCATGCCCAGCATGCCGCGGATCTTGAACTCTGCGAGCTTTACCCGAATGTGATCGGCGTGCTGCTGCCCAAGGTGGAAAGCGCGGCCCAGGTCGCGCGCGCGGTGGGCACCGGCAAACCGGTATGGCCCATCGTCGAAAGTGCGCTGGGCTTGCACCGCCTGGAAAGCATCGCTCAGGTGCCTGGAATCGAGCGTTTGTCATTTGGCGCGCTGGACCTGGGCCTTGACCTGGGGTTGGCCAACGGCTCGGCAGCGGCCGAACGAATGCTCGATCAGGCGCGTTACCAGGTGCTGCTGCACAGCCGTCTGGCCGACTTGGCCGCGCCGCTGGACAGCGTGTTCCCCGACTTCAAGAACCTCGACGGTTTGGCGCAGGCCACGGCCGATGCCCGCGATATGGGTTTTGGCGGGCTGCTGTGCATCCATCCGAGCCAGGTTGCGGTGGTCCATGAAACCCTGATGCCCGGCGCCGACGAACTGGAGTGGGCCGAGCGGGTGATGGCTGGTTTCGCCGAGGGCAACGCGGTGTTTGTGATCGACGGGCAGATGATCGATGCGCCGGTGATTGGCCGGGCGCGGCTTCTGTTGCAACGCGCCGGTCGAGCGTGACATTACGGCATCGGCAGGAACGGCTTCAGGAGTGAAACCGGTGCCCAAGCCGCTGTTTCCCATTCAGTCACAGAGGAGAAGCACGACTATCCAAGGACGGCAATGCTGTTCCCAACGCTTCCACAATCTTTATAAAAATAATGAGGTAGAAAATGTTGAAACTCACTGTTAAGGCCCTGGCCTGCGCTGTTTCCCTGTCCGTCGCCGGCCTGGCCCAGGCTGCCGATCCGATCATCATCAAGTTCGCCCACGTGGTGGCCGACAGCACGCCCAAGGGGCAGGGCGCGCTGCTGTTCAAGCAGCTCGCCGAAGAGCGTCTGCCTGGGCAGGTACGGGTCGAGGTCTATCCGAACTCGTCGCTGTACGGCGACGGCAAGGAAATGGAAGCGCTGTTGCTGGGTGATGTACACATGCTGGCCCCGTCGCTTGCCAAGTTCGAGCCCTACGCCAAGTCGATCCAGATTTTCGACCTGCCGTTCATCTTCGACGACATCGATGCCGTTGACCGCTTCCAGGCCAGCCCGGAAGGTCAGAAGTTACTGCGCAGCATGGAAAGCAAGGGCATCACCGGCCTGGCATACTGGCACAATGGTATGAAGCAGCTGTCGGCCAACAAGCCGATGCACCTGCCCAAGGATGCCCGTGGTCTGAAGTTCCGCGTGCAAGCCTCCAACGTCCTGGACGAGCAGTTCAAGGCGATTCGCGCCAATCCGCGCAAGATGAGCTTCGCCGAGGTTTATCAGGGCCTGCAGACCGGCGTGGTCAACGGTACCGAAAACACCTGGTCGAACTACTACAGCCAGAAGGTCCACGAAGTGCAGCCGTACTTCACGGCTTCTGACCACGGCGCTATCGACTATATGGTGATCACCAATACCAAGTTCTGGAACGGTTTGCCGGAAAACATCCGCACCGAGCTGAGCGACGTCATGGCTGATGTTTCGGTGGAAGTGAACAAGCAAGCCGATGAGCTGAACCGTGCCGCCCGTGCGGACATCCTCAAGGCCGGCACCAGCCAGATCATCGAACTGACCGCCGAGCAGCGTAATGAATGGCGTGAAGCGATGAAGCCGGTGTGGAAGAAGTTTGAAAACGAAATTGGCAAGGAACTGATCGAGGCCGCTGTGGCGTCCAACCAGCCAAAAGCGCCGCTGGCAGCCAACCAGTAAGCACCGAGTCCGCACGCTAATAACGGCCCACAGGTAACTCTGCGGGCCGTTTTCATGTCCGGCACAGGATGAAGGTGGGGGGTAGGCAAGCACTCCGCCAGTTCCCCTGGGTTCGGGTGAAAAAAACAGCGGCTGCCTTTGTTCCAGCTCCTCGTTGTGCGGCGAGACTGCCCTACGTGCTTTGTTCGCTGCCGGCTTCGCGCTTGAGCAGTTCGCGCTTGCGCTCCACGCCCCAGCGATAGCCGGAGATATCGCCGTTGCGGCGCACTACGCGGTGGCAGGGGATGGCCACCGCGAGGCGATTGGCACCACAGGCCTGGGCTACGGCCCGTACGGCCCCGGGCGCGCCAATGCGCTCGGCGATTTCCGCATAGCTCACCGTGGTGCCTGGCGGAATCGCGCGTAGCGCCTGCCAGACGCGTTCCTGGAAGGCCGTGCCGCGTACATCCAGCGGCAAGTTCAGGCCAAGTGAGGGCGCCTCGATAAAGCCCACCACCTGCGCGACCAGCTGTTCGAACGCTGTATCGCCACCCAATAGCCGGGCTTTCGGAAACTGATCCTGCACCTGGCGCACCAGTACTTCAGGGTCGTCTCCCAACAGAATGGCGCAGATGCCGCGCTGGCTTTGCGCAACCAGAATGGCGCCCAGCGAACACTGACCCACCGCGAAACGGATCGCTGAACCTGCACCGCCGGTCCGGTAATCGCGGGCCTGCATGCCCAGCAGCTGGTCGGATATTTCATAAAAGCGACTGTTGGAACTGAAGCCTGCTCCATAAATTGCGTCTGTCACCGAGGCATTCGGGGCGTGGAGTTCCTCGCGCAGTTTTCGGGCCCGGTAGGCTGAGGCGTAGGCCTTGGGAGTCAGGCCGATTTCCGCCTTGAACAGGCGCTGGAAGTGAAATGGACTCAAACCGATCTGTGCTGCCAATTGGTCGAGATTGGGCGGTGTTTCCGAGGCTTCGATCAAGCGGCAGGCCTGCGCCACCAAGTCGGCGCGACCGGCGGCGGCACTGGTCTGATCGCCTTTGGCGCGGCGGCTGGGGCGATAGCCCGCTGCCTCGGCGGCCTGGGCCGACGCAAAGAACTCGACGTTCTCGCGTTTGGGCCGGCGAGCCGAGGAGCTGGGGCGGCAATACACCCCCGTGGTGCGCACGGCATAGACAAAGTGCCCGTCAGCATTAAGGTCGCGGGCCTGGACGGCTTGCCAGCGCAGGTCGTCGGTGGCGTAGGCCGAGAGAGCGTTGGACGTCATGAGCAGCTCCTGGAAAGACAAATGACAGCCTCAGAATAAGGTCCACCGCAAGCGCAAAAACTCCGGATCTTGCGGTTGAATTTTCGTGGCCGGTGGCAAAAGGCAGTCGAGCGTGGCGATTTTCATGGGTCGGAGCGCCGTTCGGAGCGTGGGTTCACCACGTTTGGCGTTCACCCAAGCCGAACGCTGGCTTTGTTAAATGCAGCTTCTCGGAATACTTTTCTGGGTTGTAAGTTGCTGATGCGTCAGTACAAAAACAATAGCCGCAAGAGGCAACAATCATGTCAAAAGCTCCCGTCTTGCGGGCGACCCTGCTCGCCTTCGCACTGTCCTCCCTCTCCGCTCTGCCGGCGTTTGCCCAGGCAGAAAAACCCACCGAACTGAAAATCGGCATCAGCACCTATATGTCCGGCTCCGCCTCGGTGTTCGGCATGCCGGCCAAGGCGGCCGCGGAACTTTACATCGAAGAACTCAACGCCAAGGGCGGCCTGCATGGCGTGCCGGTCAAGCCGATCTTCATTGATGAGGGCGTCGGCAGCGACCGTCTGCTTTCCGAGTTCCGCCGTGTGGTACAGGAGCAGGGCGCCGGGTTGATGCTCGCGTCCATCTCCAGCGGCAACTGCAACACCCTTGCGCCAGTGGCCGAAGACCTCAAGGTGGTCAACATCCTCTGGGACTGCGGCACCGAAAGGGCGCTGGATGGCAATTACCAGTACGTGTTCCGTACCCAGGCCAACGCCGTGACCGAGATGGTCGCCAGCGTGCTCTACCTGCTCAAGGTCAACCCGGATTTCAAGACCATCGCGGTGGTGAACCAGGACTACGCCTGGGGACGTGAATCCTGGGAAATCTTCAGCCACACGCTGAAAGTGCTCAAGCCGGATGTGAAGGTGGTTGCCGAGCTGTTCCCGAAATTCGGCGCCCCGGACTTCTCCGCGGAAGTCAGCCGTCTGCAGGTGCTGCGCCCGGACGTGGTGCTGTCCACTTCCTGGGGTGGCGACCTGGATACCTTTGTCCGCCAGGCCAGCCAGCGTGGCCTGCTGCGCACCTCGCAGTTCTACCTGGCCCTAGGCGAAACCTCGCTGCAGAGCCTGGGCAACACCCTGCCCGAAGGTGTGCTGATTGGCGCCCGTGGCGACCACTACTTCCTGCACCCGCAGTACGCGCAGGATCCCAAGCACCAGGACTTCGTAAAGAAATTCCACGCGCGTACCGGCACCTACCCGATCTACTCCGTGTACCACATGGTCCAGGCTCTGGAGGGCATGAGCGCCGCCTATGACAAGGCCATCGAGGCCAACGACGGCCAGTGGCCGAGCAAGGAGCAACTGGCCGATGCATTTCGTGGCCTGGAGTTCCGCGGCCTGACCAGCCCGGTCACGATCCGTCCGGAAGATGGCCAGGGTCTGGAGTCGCAGCTGTTCGGCGTGACCACCTCAAGTCCCGATCACAAGTTCCGCGTGCTCAAGGACATCGTGATCATCCCCGCCGACATGGTCACTACGCCGCCTGGCGAAAAGACCCTGGAGTGGGTGAAGACGCTGACGCCAGCCCTGCTTGAACAGGTGCAATTCGTTGATCAGAAAACCGCAGGACTGCAGTGATGAGCACGGATATTTTCATCCTCGCGCTGCTCGATGGAGTGTCCTATGCCGGGCTGCTCTTTCTGGTGGCGCTGGGGCTGACGTTCATCTTCGGCGTGGTGCGCATCCTCAACGTGGCGCACGGCAGTCTGTATGCGTGCGGCGGCTATGCCGCCGCCACGCTCGGGCTCTGGCTGGGCGGTGATTCCGCCCTGACCTCGTTGGCGGTGTTGATCGGTGGCGCAATCGCTGTCGGCATCGTGCTCGGCACAGTGCTGATGGTGCTGCTGCGGCGGTTTCAGGATCGTGATCCGATCCTGCAACTGCTGGTGACCTTCGGCGCCTTCATGATCTTCGAGGATCTGCAGCGGATGATCTGGGGGACCCAGCCGTACTTCGTGTCGGACGTGGTCAACCAGATGGGCACCTCCGAGCTGCTTGGCGTGGTGTACATGAACTACCAGCTGCTGTTCGTGCCGGGCGCTGCCCTGGGCGTGTACCTGCTGCTGCGTTGGTTCCTCAACCACACGCTGAGCGGTCGGCAGATCATTGCCGTCACCCATGACCGGGAAGTGGCCACCGCGCTGGGTATCAATGCCAAGCGCATCGCCTACCTGACCTTCGTGGTTGGCGCCATGCTCGGTTCGCTGGGCGGCGCGCTCGCCTCGCCGACCACCTCGCTGGTGCCGGGCATCGGTGCGGACATGATTGTGCTGTCCTTTGCCGTGGTCGCCAGTGCGGGTCTGGGGCAGATCTCGGGTGCGCTGATCACCGCGTTGATGATCGGCCTGTCGCGCTCCTTCTGTGTCTACTTGATGCCGGAACTGGAAGTGGTCATGCCGTACGTGATCATGGTCGCGGTATTGCTGGTGCGCCCGCAGGGGCTATTCACCGTGGCTCAGGCTAGGAGAATCTGATGCGTTATTCACTCATTGCGGCGGCGATTGCGTCCGTCGTCATCCTGGGGCTGGCGAGTGCCTTCCCCTGGTTGAAAATCCCGCTGATCCTGGGCCTGTGCTACGGCTTGGCAGCGTTGGGAATCGGTGTGCTGCTGCGCGCCGGGCAGATCTCCTTCGGCCATGCCATGTATGCGTGCATCTCCGGTTACACGGTGGCCTTCCTCGGCCAGCGGTATCCGGGGCTCGACGGCATGCTGCTGATCGTGCTCGGCACGCTGGTCAGCGTGGTCGCCGGCATGTTGATCGGCGCTTTCGTGGTGCGTTACCGGGAAATCTTCTTCGGCATGCTCAACCTGGCGATCTCCATGGTGCTGTTCACCGTGCTCGGCAAGTTCTACAGCTTGACCGGTGGTACCGATGGCATGCGTGTGGAGCGGCCCAGCCTGATGGGCTTCGACCTGGGGCGCAGTGCGTTCGAAACCAGCTTGCTGGTGTTTGTGGTCATCGCGGCACTGCTGGTGATCTGGGGTGTTCAGCGCTACTTCCGCTCCAGTGCCGGCGAGGCCCTGGCGGCGATCAAGAGCAACGAGACGCGCCTGGAATACCTCGGTGTTTCGGCCAAGAAAATCCTCTGGCAGGGCTATGTGCTGTCGGCCGCACTGTGCGGGCTGTCCGGTGCACTGTTCGGCTTGTCGCAGGGCCTGGTCACGCCGGAAATGGGTTACTGGCTGCGCTCGGGCGAGTTCGTGTTCATCGCCATTCTTGGCGGCTCCGGGCATGCGGTCGGGGCGTTCGTCGGCGCGCTGCTGTATGAATTCCTCAAGCTGTACGCCGCGGCTCTGGTCAGCGGTGCCTGGCAACTGGTGCTGGGGGCCACGCTGATCGTGATCATCTACTTCCTGCCCGATGGCTTGATCGGCCTGCTCAAGAAGCGTCGTCCCGCGCTGGGAGGTGAAGCATGAGTGCGCTCCTTGAAACCCAAGGGCTGACCCTGGCCTTCGGTGGACTGGTGGTGGCCGACAAGATCGACTTCCGCCTGGATGAAGGCGAACGTCTGGCGGTAATCGGCCAGAACGGCGCCGGCAAGACCACCTTTATCAACATCTGCACCGGGCTGCTGAAACCCAATGCCGGCACGGTGAAGTTCGACGGCCAGGACATCACCGGCCAGCCGCCGCGACATATCGTCCGGCGGGGCATGGCGCGCTCGTTCCAGTTGCCGCAGTTGTTTCTCGACCACAGTGTGCGTCAGTCGCTGGAACTGGCCGGCATGGCCCGCGAGACGCGTCTGCCGCTGCTGCAGGCGCTGAGCGGCAGTGCCAACCGGCGCGAGGTGGACCGCGTGTTGGAGTTGGTCAGCCTGACCGAGCGCCAGCACGAGCCTGCTTCGAACCTGCCGGAAGGGCAGCGCAAGCTGCTCGACGTGGCGATGTCGCTGATGCTGCAACCGCGTCTGCTGATCATGGACGAGCCCACCAGTGGCGTGTCCACCGAAGAAAAGCACGACGTGATGGCGATCCTCATGCGCGCCTTGGACGAGCAGAAGGTCACCGCCATCTTCGTCGAACACGACGTGGACATCGTGCGGCGTTACGCCACCCGCGTGGCCGCCTGGATTTCCGGTGCCATCGCGGCCGACGGCGACCCCGAGACGGTGCTTGCCGACCCCACCGTGCAGCGCGAAGTGCTGGGTATCTGAACGAGGAGGCGAACATGCTGCAATTCGAAAATCTCAGCGCCGACATCGTGCGTGCCCCGGTCCTGCGGAACATCTGCGCCGACTTGCCGCAAGGGTCGATCAACGCGGTGGTGGGGCGCAACGGCGCCGGCAAGACCACCTTGCTGCGCGCCATCATGGGCCTGATCAAGCTGCGCGAAGGCCGCATCCTGTTCGACGGTTGTGACTTGGCCGGGGTGCCCGACTATGGCCGGGCCAAGTTGGGTATTGGTTATGCGCCCCAGGAGCGGGTGATGTTCCCGACGCTGAGCGTCGAGGAAAACCTGCGCCTGCCCTGTCAGGTGGCGGGTTTCAGCAAGGCCCAGGTGGATGAACGCCTGGCGCTGACCCTGGACGTGGTGCCGCAGTTGCGCGACATGCTGCCGCGCTCCGGCGCAGCGCTCTCCGGTGGGCAGGGCAAGATGGCGGCCCTGGGCCGGGCCTTGATGATCGGCTCGCGACTGGTGCTGCTCGACGAGCCCTTCCAGGGGTTGGCGCCTGCCTTGGCCACGCAATACAGCGAGGCGCTCAAGCGTTTGCAGAGCAGGGTGCCCGAGCTGTGCATTGTGATCACCGAGTCAAACGGCAGCCTGCTCAAGGATGTTCAAGACCGCACCCTGCATATCGAGCGTGGGGCGTTGTTGCCCGACGCTGCACCTATCAGCACATCTTCTTTTCCTTTTATAGAGGCTTACCCATGAGCAAGCTGTTTATTGGCGGTGGCTGGCAGTCGGCGTCCAGCCCAGAATCGATTCCGGTCTATGCGCCCGCTACCGGCGAGGCCTACGCGGAAATTGCCCGTGGTCAGGCGGCGGATATCGACCTGGCAGTGCGTGCCGCGCGTGCTGCGGTGCAGGGCGAATGGGGCGCACTGAGCGCCACGGAGCGAGGGCGCATTCTGGTGCGCATCGGCTTGAGCGTGCTGGACAACATTGACGAGCTGGCCGCCATCGAGGCGAAGGACACCGGCAAGCCGCTGGCCCTGGCGCGCAAGGACATGGAGGCGCTGGCGCGCTACTTCGAGTTTTACGGCGGCGCCGCCGACAAGCTGCACGGCCAGGTGATTCCCTACCTGTCCGGCTACACAGTGAACGTGGTCCGCGAGGCGTATGGCGTGGTCGGCCACATTATTCCTTGGAACTACCCGGCGCAGATGCTCGGGCGCACCATCGCGCCTGCCCTGGCCATGGGCAATGCCTCGGTGGTCAAGCCGGCCGAAGATGCCTGCATGACCTCGCTGCGTTTTGCTGAACTGGCCAGCGCCGCCGGCCTGCCGGCCGGGGCCTTGAATATCGTCACCGGCTACGGCCGTGAAGCGGGCGCTGCGCTGGCGGCGCATCCCGATATCAACCTGATTACCTTCACCGGTTCGCCGCAAGTCGGCGTGGAAATTCAGACGGCAGCGGCGCGCAATCACGTCAAATGCGTGCTGGAACTGGGCGGCAAGTCACCGCAAATCGTCTTCGCCGATGCCGACCTGGACAAAGCGGTGCCGATCATTGTCGGGGCCATCATCCAGAACGCCGGGCAGACCTGCTCGGCCGGCAGCCGGCTGCTGGTGCAGCGCGAGATTTATGACCAGGTGATCGAGCGGGTGGCCGCACGCTTCCGTGAGATTCGCGTCGGCGCCCCGGAAACCTCGCCGGACTGCGGGCCGATCATCACCCGCGCGCAGTTCGAGCGGGTGCAACGCTTCATTGCCGAGGTCAAAGAGTCTGGCCTGCCGGTGCTGGCTGAAGGCAGGCTGGACGCCAACCTGCCTGCCGAGGGCTATTACGTGGCGCCGACGCTGTTCGGTCCGGTGCCGCGCGATCACAAACTGGCGCTGGAAGAAGTGTTTGGTCCGGTGCTGGCCGCCATGCCGTTTGATGACGAAGACGATGCCGTCGCCCTGGCCAATGGCACCGAGTACGGCCTGGTAGCGGCGATCTGGAGCGAGAACGGTGCCCGTCAGCAGCGTCTGGCCAAGCGTTTGGAAGCCGGACAAGTGTTCATCAACTGCTATGGCGCGGGTGGCGGCGTCGAGTTGCCGTTCGGCGGTGTACGCAAGAGTGGCCATGGTCGCGAGAAGGGCTTTCTGGCGTTGGAAGAGTTCAGCGTCACCAAGACCGTAGTCAGCCACCACGGCTAATGTCTGTTAGCGAGTGCGCACCGGCTTCTGGCAACTCAGGCCGGTGCGCAAGAAGAACCCAGGGCTAACCCGCAGAGAATTCCAAGAATGAAAATCCGTGCTGCAGTATTGCGAGAGTCAGGGCTGACGGCGCCCTATGCCGAAAGCCGCCCGCTTCAGATTGAAGAACTGGATCTGGCACCGCCCGGACCGGGCGAAGTGCTGGTGAAGATGATCGCCGCCGGCCTGTGCCATTCCGACCTGTCGGTGATTACCGGCGTGCGTCCACGCCCGGTGCCGATGGCGCTGGGTCACGAGGCCAGTGCCCAGGTGCTGGAAGTGGGCCCAGGGGTCAAAAACGTACGCCCCGGGCAGAACGTGGTGCTGGTCTTCGTGCCCAGTTGCGGGCACTGCGTGCCGTGCATGGAAGGCCGTCCGGCCTTGTGCGAGCCGGGTGCGGAGGCCAATGGCAAGGGAGAAATGCTCGAAGGCGGCCGCCGCCTGAGCCAGGGCTCGGTGGCCGTGAACCACCATTGCGGCGTGTCGGCGTTTGCTGACCATGCGGTGGTGTCGGCGCGCTCCTGTGTGCCGATCAGTGACGATATCGATCCGGTGGAAGCCGCCGTGTTTGGCTGCGCCGTGCTCACCGGCATGGGCGCGGTGGTCAACACCGGCAAGGTCTCGCCCGGCGCTTCGGCGTTGGTGGTCGGCCTGGGCGGCGTGGGCTTGAGCGCACTGCTCGGGGCCCGGGCTTCGGGTGCCAACCCCTTGATCGCGGTGGATGTCCACCAGAGCAAGCTGGACCTGGCGCTGTCCTTGGGGGCGACGCATGCGGTGAATGCCCGTGATCCCGACGCCGTGGCAAAAATTCGCGAGCTGACCCAGGGCGGGGTGGATTTCGCCTTCGAGTTTGCCGGTTCGGTGCCGGCCATGGAGCTGGCCTATGGGGCGACTCGCCGGGGCGGCACCACGATCACCGCCGGTTTGCCGCATCCCCAGGACCGCTGGCCGCTGCAACAGGTGAGTCTGACCACCGAAGAACGCACGGTGAAGGGCAGCTACATCGGTTCGTGCATCCCGGCCCGCGACGTGCCGCGTTACCTCGGCCTGTATGCCAGCGGTCGCCTGCCGGTAGACCGCCTGATTGGTCGCCGTCTGGCGCTGGAAGACATCAACAGCGGCTTCGACAGCCTGGCCACCGGCAGCAGCCTGCGTGACCTGATCGTGTTCTAACCGAATTCACAGCAGATTTTTTTCACCCATATAAAAAGAGAAAACCCATGGCACAGCTCAAGAATAAGATTGCCATTGTCACCGGCGCCGCCAGCGGTTTCGGTGCCTGTATCGCCCGTCGCTACATCGAGGAAGGCGCCAAGGTCGTACTCGCCGATATCAATTACGAAGGCGCCGCGCGCCTGGCCGACGAACTGGGCGACAACGCCCTCGCCGTGGCCTGCAACGTGACCTCCGGCGAGCAGGTGCAGGCCGCCGTGCAAGCCTGCGTGGCCGCCTTCGGTGTGCCCGACATCGTGGTCAACAATGCCGGCACCACGCACCGCAACCAGCCGCTGATGAACGTCGACGAAGCCACCTTCGATCGCGTCTATGCGGTCAACGTGAAATCCATCTTCCACATGGTCAAGGCCGTGGTGCCGCTGATGCGCGAGCGCGGTACCGGTTCGATCATCAACGTCGGTTCGGTGGCCGGCATCCGCCCGCGTCCGGGGCTGACCTGGTACAACGGCTCCAAGGGCGCGGTAAACCTGCTGTCCAAGTCCCTGGCGGTCGAACTTGGCCCGGACGGCATTCGCGTCAACAATATCTGCCCGGTGATGGGCGAGACCGCGTTGCTGGAAGACTTCATGGGCATGCCCGATACGCCGGAAAACCGCGCCAAGTTTGTCGCCACGATTCCGCTGGGTCGCATGGCCAAGCCCACGGATATCGCCGCCGTGGCGGTGTTTCTGGCCACCGACGATGCCGCGTTCTTGAACGGTGTGGAGCTGCCGGTGGATGGCGGTCGAGTGGTGTAGCAATCACCGACGCTATCGCGCCCACGAAAAAGCCCGTCGTTTATGACGGGCTTTTTTTTAGCGCTATTGGCCGTTGCAACGCTCCATCGCGTAACAGCCCCTGCCGGGGCCGTTACGGAATGGCTACGGCATCAGACCAGATCAGTGCCGTCGCGCTTGGCGGTGCGCATATCGCGGAACACGCCAACGCAGAGTACAGCCATAACGATGCTGGCCATTGCCGGCCAGATCAAAACATAAGCGGTCAGAGCGAGACTGGACATGGGATGTTTTCCTCTTCTTTGGTTGTGGAAACGGGTTGCGTGGTCTGGAAGGCGATGACGCGTTCACCAATATGATCGAAGTCGAAGCGTTCTTGGCTGCGCAGGCTGATGGCGACGCACACCACCATGCTGGTGCCATAGGCGGTCAGTGAGCTGAGCAGTACGGGATAGTCGCGTAGGAAGCCCACGGCGAACGGGGCGAGGCCCAGAGTGGTAAGCGTGCCCAGCACGATGCCGATCGTGCGGCCAAAAAAGCCGAACGCCATCAGGCCGATCACCACACCGCCGCCGATCGAAGCGCAGAGTTCAAAGAACACGGCGAGTACGCCTTGCAGCGGCAACAGCTCGAAGCGGCTGATCAGGAACAGGGTGAAGGCGGCAATCACAGCCCAGGTAAAGGCCTTGTTGGTGACCCGGTCCCAGAACATGCTGGCGATCACCGGGAAGACGATGGCGCCCCACAGTGCACCGACAAAAATCAGCATGGTCAGGATGTCGAGTTTCAGGCTGGCGAAGATGACCCCAACCATGGTCGCGACAATCATGGTCAGCCGGCCGACCCAGAGCATGACGGTCGGGTTGGGTTTGCCCTTGGCCAGGTTTTTGCCATAGACGTCGGTCATGACGATGGCGGAAAGGGCGGACAGGTCGGAGTCGGCGGTTGAGGACAGCGAACCGATCACCATGATGAAGAACAGCCCGATCACGAACGGCGGCAGATAGGACGAGGCCATCTGTGGAATCAGGTTGTTGAGGTTGCCATCGATGGGCTGCACACCGGCGAGCAGCGCCAGCAGGCCGAGCATGCCCAGACCGATGACAATGGCGCCGTAGCCGACGGTCGCGGTGATGAAGGTCGGCTTGATCAAGTCTTCACGCACCGCGAACAAGCGCTGGGCAATGGTCTGGTTGCCAATAGCGTAGGCCAGCACGGCGACGAAATACGGCGCGCCTTGTTCAAGGATGGCGGTGGGGGAATAGAAACTGGCCTGCTCGGGCGTCAGGCGGGACATGCCGGTGGTGAACAGTTCCGGTCCGCCTAGCTGGAAGAAGATCATCGGGATGATGATGATCGCGGCCAGAATCATCGCAATCAGTTGGCCAAAGTCAGTAAGTATCGACGAGCGAAAGCCCGACCAGAGGGTGTAGGACAGCACCCCAATACCGGCAATCAGCACACCATGGATAAAGCTCAATGGCGACAGCACTTCGACCAGCGCGCCGGCGGCGGTGAAGTTGACCATCAGGCTGATCCCGCTACCAAGGATATTCGAGCCGGCGAGGATCATCTGGCTGGAGCGCCCGTGGCGGGCATGCATGATCTCTCCCAGCGTGTGAGCCTTGGGTGCCAGTTGTCTGAATCGCCTGCCGAAGGGGTAGATGAACAGAATCATCAGTGCACCCCAGAAGCCGTAGTGCAGGGCGCCGGACAAACCGTACTTGTAGCCCGCGCTGGCCGCGGCATAGAACGAGGCGGCCCAGATCCAGGTAGCGGTCATGCTGGACGCCGACATGCCGAAGCCCACCGAGTTGTTGGAGACCATGTAGCTGTCGACGTTCTCCTGCTTGCGGCCGATGCGCAGGGAGACCAGGAAGGTAAGACCGTAAAAACCCACTAAGAGAAGTAGAACGGTGGTGAGTGATAACTGAAACACAGCATCTCCTTTTTTATAGCCTTCAAGCGTCGCTGGCACGACGCAGGACCGCATACGCGGCATGGCGTTTATAGCAACCCGAATCACTGCACACGGCAGGCAGATCGAACTTGAGCTCGAGGGGTTGCGAGCTAGAAAGCTGACAGGATGCAGATCGGCACATGCGATCTAAAAATGTTCACAGGCGATACCCAAAAAGGAAGGTAATTGCTGTGATCCTGCAGCTGCGGTACCGGGTGATTCCGGCAAATGAAAGTCGCGTCACATTGCTGTAGCTGACGCATCAGGGAGCGGAGTCTAGCATCATTGCCACGCAAAGGCGGCTTTTGGTTTCGCGTTTTCTTAAAAAGCAATAGGTTGCGTGAAATATATTTCCACGTTTCGAGCCGGTTCTAGAGCGCTCGGGAGGCTGTATTCACGGGGTTGCACCGAATCGAATTCGAAGCGCTTCAAGGCTTGAAAACCTGCAAAAAAAAGTGATTGCCGGGTTGGCTGCTGGTGCAACCCGGCCTGCAAAATCACTTTTTTTTTGGGGCAGAAGCAGGTCAGTCCTGCGCGTGCATCCACTGCGGCTTCGGGTGACGTCGATCAGCCTTGCCGGCCTTGAGGATGGAGCCGGGGACATCGTGGCCGATCAAAGCGGGAAGGGAGGTTGCGGCCGCCAGCAGACGGTCCAGATCGACGCCGGTTTCCAGCCCCATGCGCTGAAACATATGCACCAGGTCCTCGGTGCAGATATTGCCGCTGGCGCCCGGTGCGTAGGGACAGCCCCCCAGCCCCCCCAAGGACGCATCGAAGCGGTCGATGCCGGCGTTCAGTGCCGCCAAGGCATTGGCCAGGCCCATGCCACGGGTGTTGTGAAAATGTGCGGTGAACACCGCCTCCGGCCAGCGGCGTCTTGCTTCGGCACAGAGGCGCCCGACCTGCGCCGGATCAGCCATGCCGGTGGTGTCGCACAATGTGATGCCTTGTACACCGATGTCCAGCAGGCGCTGGATCAGGGTGTAAACGCGGTCTTCCGCGACGGCACCCTCGAATGGGCACCCGAAGGCGGTGGACAGCGAGGCGTTGATGAACACGCCGGTGCCGCGCGTGACTTCGATGATCGACTTGAACTGCTCCAGCGACTGCTCGGGCGTCATGCGCAGGTTGGCCAGGCCGTGGGTGTCGCTGGCCGACATCACCAGGTTGATCTCGTCCACCTCGCAGGCCAGCGCGCGTTCGCACCCTTTTACGTTGGGCACCAGTACGGTGTACTCGACGCCTGCTACGCGGCGGATGCCGCGCATGACGTCTTCGGCATCGCGCAAGTTGGGGATGGCCTTGGGCGAGGTGAAGGAGGTGACTTCAATTTTCGCCAGCCCGGTTTCCGAGAGCCGGTCGATGAGTGCGATCTTGTCTTCGGTGGGGATGAAGCTGGATTCGATCTGGAAACCGTCGCGGGTGGCAACTTCCTGGATATACAGACGCGTGCTCATCAGATAATTCCTCGGGCGCGCAGGCCTTCGCGCTGTTCGTCGGTGAGGCCGAGCCCGGCCAATACGTCATCAGTGTGCTCGCCCAATTGCGGGCCGCCCGTGCCAATGCGGCCCGGCGTGCGGCTGAGCTTGGGCAGCACGCCCGGCACTTTCAGCGGCCCGGCGAAGGTCTGTACCTGCTCGATCATCTGCCGCGCCAAATAATGCGGATCCTGCACGATGTCGGCGGCGGTATACGGATAGCCGGCCGGTACCCGTGCGCCCTTGAGCGCTTCGATGATCTCGGTGCGGCTGTGGCGCGCGGTCCATTCGCCAATGGCGGCGTCGATCAGTTCGGCGTGCTGGCTGCGGCCGTCGTTGTGGGCGAAGCGCGGGTCGTCACCCAGCTCCGGGCGGCCAATCAAGTTCATCAAGCGCTTGTAAATGCTGTCGCCGTTGCCAGCGATCAGCACATAGCTGCCGTCGTTGCAGCGGTAGGAATTCGACGGGGTAATGCCGGGCAGGGCGCTGCCGGCCGGTTCACGCACATGGCCGAAGGCGTCATATTCGGGGATCAGGCTTTCCATCATCCCGAACACCGATTCATAGAGCGCGACATCGATGGACTGGCCCTTGCCGCTGCGCTGGCGCTCTTGCAAGGCAAGCAGCACGCCGATGACGCCGTACAGCGAGGACAGCGAATCACCGATGCTCACGCCCACGCGCACCGGCGGCTGGCCAGGATAGCCGGTGAGATGGCGCAGGCCGCCCATGGCTTCGCCGATTACGCCAAAACCGGGCAGGTCGCGGTAAGGGCCGGTCTGGCCGTAACCGGAGATGCGCAGCATGATCAGACGAGGATTGATCTGTTCCAATTCGTCCCAGCCCAGACCCCAGCCTTCCAGGGTGCCGGGGCGAAAGTTTTCCACCAGTATGTCGGCCTCGGCCACCAGGCGGCGCACGATGTCCTGACCTTCGGCGGCCTTGAGGTCGAGGGTGATCGACTGCTTGTTGCGTGACTGCACATGCCACCACAGTGAGGTGCCGTCCTTGAGCTTGCGCCATTTGCGCAGCGGGTCGCCAACACCCGGCGGCTCGATCTTGATCACCTCGGCGCCGAATTCGCCGAGCAGCTTGCTGGCGAAAGGGCCGGCAATCAATTGGCCCATTTCCAGGACCTTGACGCCTTGCAGCGGCAGGCCCGCATCTGTTCGTTCCGTCATTGCTCATCACCTGTGCAAGGGAGTTTCATGGAGCCCAGCATGGCGCAGGGCAGGCAGAGGGACAATTGCTCAATCGGCAAGCCAGGCTTCGTGGTTCACGAAGCGAATGGCCTGAATCCTTTGTGAAATCGGGAGTTCCTGATGCATGCTTCGCTTCCCACGAAAGCGGAGTGTGTTATGCGCCGGTTTGATTTGACTACGTTGCGGGTGTTCGTCGCGGTTGCCGATGAGCGCAGCCTGACCCGCGCTGCTGAACGCGAGCACCTGGCGCTGGCGGCGGTGAGCAAGCGCGTCAGCGATCTGGAAAGTCAGCTGGGCATCAGCCTGCTCTACCGCCAGCCCAAGGGCGTCGAGCTGACGCCGGCCGGGCATGCCTTGTTGCACCATGCGCGCAATGTGCTGGACAACCTGCAGCGGATGAATGCCGATCTCAGCGAATTCAGCGAGGGCGTCAAAGGCCATGTGCGCATTCATGCCAACACCTCGGCGGTGATCCAGTTTCTGCCTGAAGACCTCAGCGTGTTCAGCCGTCTGCACCCGCAGGTGAAAATCGATCTGGAAGAGCGGGTCAGCACCGATACCTTGCGCGCGTTGCGCGAGGGCCTGACCGACATCGGCATTTTTGCCGGCCACCTGCCGGTGGAAGAATTGCAGGTGTTCCCCTACCGCCAGGATCAACTGGTGCTGGTCACGCCGCGCGAACATCCGCTGGCGACGCGCGAATGCCTGGCGTTGCGTGACGCGGCCGCCTACGACTTCATCGGTCTGCAGCAGGATGCCTCGCTGCACACGCTGCTGCAGCAGTCGGCCCAGCAGCAAGGCATTCCCTTGCGCTTGCGCATCCAGGTGCGCAGTTTCGAGGCGATCTGCCGGATGATCCACACCGGTATGGGCATCGGCGTGTTGCCGGCGCAGGTCGTCAGCAATTATCTGCCCACGCTCGAAGTCGCCACTGTTCCGTTGAGTGATGCCTGGGCACGGCGCGAGCTGAAGATCGGCGTGCGCAATCTGCAAGGGTTATCGGTGACTGCGCGGCAGATGCTCGAGCACCTCACCAACGGCGAAGGAGAGGCATGAGAACAGCGTGTTTTCACGCATGATTGACGAGTGGTTTCGTGAACCACGAAGTCGAGCTTCCTCAAATGTGAATGTCAGCGGATGAAAGTGCCGGGGTAGAGTCCAGAGGCTTGCATGGCTCAACAATTACAAAACGGAGCTTCCCATGTCACGACTCACCTTTAATCGCGTCACCCGCTTGTTCGCCGCCTCGGCCCTGTTCTGTGCGCTCAGCGCCCAGGCCGACCCGATCCTCATCAAGTTCTCCCACATCACCGCCGACACCACGCCCAAGGGTCAAGGCGCATTGATGTTCCAAAAACTCGTCGCCGAACGCCTGCCGGGCCAGGTCGAAGTACAGGTATTCTCCAACTCTTCGCTGTACGGCGATGGCAAGGAGATGGAAGCGCTGCTGATGAACGAGGTGCAGATGCTCGCACCGGCGCCTTCCAAGCTGGAGCAGTACACCAAGCAACTGCAGCTGTTCGATCTGATGTTCCTGTTTGATGACGTCGCCGCTGCTCAGCGTTTCCAGCAGTCGGATAAGGGCCGGGCCATGTTGCGCTCGATGGAAGCCAAGGGCATCACCGGCCTGGCCTACTGGCTCAACGGCATGCGCCATTTCACCGCCAACACGCCGCTGCGCGAGCCGGCCAATGCGCGCGGGTTGAAGTTCCGCGTGCAGCCCTCGGATCTGCAGGCCGCGCAATACACTGCGCTGCGCGCCGTACCGCGCAAGATGTCCTTTGCGGAAATCTATCAGGGTCTGCAGACCGGGGTGGTCAATGCTCAGGACAACCCCTGGTCGAACATCTACAGCCAGAAGTATCACGAAGTTCAGAAGTACATGACCGAGTCCAGTCATGCGATTGGCAACTACCTGCTGATCACCAACACGCAATTCTGGAACGGCTTGCCGGCTCCGGTACGCAGCGAGCTGGAGAACATCATCGAAGAGGTGACCACCGAGGTGAATCGCCAGGCCGAGGCGCTGAATGAAACGGCCAGGCAGAACATCGTAGCCTCTGGCAAAAGCGAGATCCTGCAGCTGACCGCCGAGCAACGTGCTGCCTGGCGTGACGCTGTGCGTCCGGCCTGGGCGAAGTTCGAGGCTGAAATCGGCGCTGAACTGATTCAGGCCGCTCAGGCGTCGAATCAGCGCTGACCCGCTTACTTGGGCGTTATCCGCGGCCGGCAGCCATTCTGCCGGCCGTTTTTCTTACGGGGCGTTGTAAGGTTCCCGAGCCGAAAACCTACCATGGTCGCACGCGGCCTTTTCGAATCAGGGGTCTATGCTTTTCGAAAGCGTGCTTCCTGGCGTTGCCGGTAGTGACCCGGGCCCCGCCTTTGGCCGGGTAAGGGCTCGCCGACTCGCAGGCCGCACTCATATCAAGGAAGGCAAGACGAGGACAGCCCAATGAGTGCCGAATCCCTGTATCCCGTGCAGCCTGAGGTCGCCGCACACACGTTGACCGATGAAGCGACCTACAAGGCGCTGTATCAGCAGTCGGTGGTTAATCCGGACGGTTTCTGGCGCGAGCAGGCCGAACGGATCGACTGGATCAAACCCTTTAGCCGGGTGAAGCAAACCTCGTTCGACGATCACCATGTGGATATCAAATGGTTCGCCGACGGCACCCTCAACGTTTCCGCCAACTGCCTGGACCGCCACTTGGAAGAGCGCGGCGACCAAGCGGCGATCATTTGGGAAGGTGATGATCCTTCCGAACACAAGGTGATCACCTACCGCGAATTGCACGAGCAAGTGTCAAAGTTCGCCAATGCGTTGCGCGGCCAGGATGTACACCGTGGCGACGTCGTGACCATTTATATGCCGATGATTCCCGAGGCCGCGGTGGCGATGCTCGCCTGCGCACGGATCGGGGCGATCCATTCGGTGGTGTTTGGCGGTTTTTCGCCCGAGGCCCTGGCCGGGCGCATCATCGATTGCAATTCCAAATTGGTGATCACCGCGGACGAAGCCCTGCGGGGCGGCAAGCGTATCCCGCTCAAGGCCAACGTCGACCAGGCCCTGACTCACCCGGAGACGCGCAGCATCCAGAACGTCATCGTGGTCAAGCGCACCGGCGGCGAGATCAACTGGTACCCGCACCGTGACCTTGCCTATGACGATCTGATGCGAGTCGCAGGCAGCGTCTGCGCCCCCAAGGAGATGGGTGCTGAGGAGCCCCTGTTCATCCTCTATACCTCAGGCTCCACCGGCAAACCCAAGGGTGTGCTGCATACCACGGCGGGCTATCTGGTGTTTGTCGCGTTGACCCACGAGAAAGTCTTCGATTATCGGCCCGGCGAGGTGTTCTGGTGCACCGCTGACGTCGGCTGGGTGACCGGGCACAGTTATATTCTCTACGGACCGTTGGCCAACGGGGCTACCACCCTGATGTACGAGGGTGTGCCCAACTACCCCGACGTGACGCGTGTGGCAAAAATCATCGACAAGCACAAGGTCAACATTCTCTACACCGCGCCTACGGCCATCCGGGCCATGATGGCCCAAGGCAAGGCGGCGGTTGAAGGCGCTGACGGCTCCAGCCTGCGCCTGCTGGGCTCGGTAGGCGAGCCGATCAATCCGCAAGCCTGGCATTGGTACTACGAGACCGTTGGCCAGTCACGCTGCCCGATCGTCGACACCTGGTGGCAGACCGAAACCGGCGGCATCCTGATCAGTCCGTTACCGGGCGCGACAGCGCTTAAACCGGGTTCGGCGACCCGGCCGTTCTTCGGTGTGGTTCCCGGTATCGTCGATAACCAGGGCAATCTGTTGGAGGGCGTCGCGGAAGGCAACCTGGTGATTCTCGACTCCTGGCCGGGGCAGATGCGCAGCATCTATCGCGACCACGACCGGTTTGTCGACACCTACTTCAAGACCTATCGGGGCATGTACTTCACCGGTGATGGCGCGCGCCGCGACGAGGACGGCTACTACTGGATCACCGGGCGGGTGGATGATGTGTTGAACATCTCCGGGCACCGCATGGGTACCGCCGAGATCGAAAGTGCCATGGTCGCCCATCCCAAGGTGGCCGAGGCGGCGGCGGTGGGTGTGCCCCATGACCTCAAGGGTCAGGGCATCTATGTGTACGTCAGCCTGAACACTGGGGAGCATTCGTCCGAGGAGTTGAGTCAGGAACTCAAGCAATGGGTGCGCCATGAAATTGGCCCGATTGCCGTGCCAGAGGTGATTCAGTTTGCCGCCAGCCTGCCCAAGACCCGTTCGGGCAAGATCATGCGCCGGATCCTGCGCAAGATTGCCACCGGCGACTATGAAAGCCTCGGCGACATCTCCACCTTGGCCGACCCCAGTGTGGTGCAAGACCTGATCGAAACCCACCGAGGCCTGCACAGCGCCTGAGCGCTGCGGCTTCCCGCAGGCGCAAGCGCTAGTAGGAAGCCGTCTTCCTCGACCGCAAAAAAGCCTTGCAGTCAGCTGCAGCTTCAACCCTTGGCGAGGTCGTAGTGCTGCCTAACACAGGCGAAGCGCCGCAGAAATATACCGTTCTTATGTGCTGCGTTGTTCGGCCTGGCGTTCTGCCGTTAGAATGACGTCTTTGTGTGTCAGCCGCCGCGTGCAAGCGCTTGATGCAGTGCGCATTTAACCGCTTGTACTGTCTTCTCTTAGCCTCAAACAGGCCTTTGTGAGGCTAAACTGCTCCGCCATGACTGCCTCTAGAATCGGTTTCCTTGTTTGGCCAGGCACCCGCGCGACGACACTGGCCCTGGCCGAAGAAGCGCTTCGTGTCGCCCAGCATGTTCACCCGGATGTTATGTACGATCTGCACTTCTTTCAGGTGGAAGAAATGCCGTCGAACGCTGCCTGGCGCTTGCCTGGCGGCAGTCTGGTGGAAGATTCGCTGGAAGGATTGTCGCGCCTGTTTCTAGTGGCTGACGAGCCGCCGCGTGCGGTGTCGCCGACTTTGACCGCCATGCTCAAGCAACTGGCGCGCAGCGGCTGTCAGTTGGGTGCACTGTCTGCCGGTGTATACCCCCTGGCATTATTGGGATTGCTCGATGGCTATCGCGCTGCCGTGCATTGGCGTTGGCTGGATGATTTCATCGAACGCTTCCCCAAAGTGGTCGCTACCAGCTACCTGTTCGAGTGGGACCGCGATCGCCTGAGCGCCTGTGGCGGTTTGGCCGTGCTCGATCTGTTTCTGGCGGTGCTCACGCGTGATCATGGCGCGGAACTGGCCGGCGCGGTGAGTGAGGAGCTGGTGGTCGAGCGGATCCGCGAGGGCAGTGAGCGCCAGCGCGTACCGCTGCAGAATCGCATTGGCTCCAGCCACCCCAAGCTGACCCAGGCGGTACTGCTGATGGAGGCCAATATCGAGGAGCCGCTGACCACCGACGAAATCGCCCAGCATGTGAGCGTATCGCGCCGGCAGCTGGAACGTATCTTCAAGCAGTACCTCAACCGTGTGCCCAGTCAGTATTACTTGGAGCTGCGCCTGAACAAGGCGCGCCAGATGCTCATCCAGACCAGCAAGTCGATTATCCAGATCGGCCTGTCGTGTGGATTCTCCTCGGGGCCGCATTTTTCCAGCGCTTACCGCAATTTCTTTGGCGCCACGCCGCGTGAAGATCGCAACCAGCGTCGCAGTGGCACGCCGTTCGACCTGACCACGCCGTCGGCGCCGGCAGATCGAGGCTGACAGTTTTTTTCGTGAATAGGCGCACACTGGAATCAACAGTGATTAAACTGCGCTGCCGGGCCAGCCGGATGGCCCCGGCGCGTTCTGCCGAGCAGCCTTCGCCTGGCGATGGTCATGCTTCGCAAGAATTTCCAACACTCTCATCTTGGCCAGACATGGCAGGAGAACGTCTCGATGTCCGCTCCACACGTGCCCGTTAAACGCGCTGATTTCGATCAGGTCATGGTTCCCAACTATGCGCCCGCCGCCTTTATTCCCGTGCGTGGCGAAGGCTCTCGGGTCTGGGACCAGAGTGGCCGAGAGCTGATCGACTTCTCCGGTGGCATTGCGGTGAACGTGCTGGGGCATTGTCACCCCCGACTGGTCGAGGCGCTCACCGAGCAGGCCGGCCAGCTCTGGCACGTCTCCAACGTATTCACCAACGAGCCGGCATTGCGCCTGGCCCAGAAGCTGGTGAACGCCACCTTTGCCGAGCGGGTGTTCTTCTGCAACTCCGGCGCCGAGGCCAACGAGGCCGCCTTCAAGCTTGCTCGCCGCGTTGCCCATGACCGCTTCGGTCCTGAGAAGCACGAAATTATCTCTGCGCTCAACAGCTTCCACGGTCGCACCTTCTTTACCGTGAGCGTGGCTGGCCAGCCGAAATACTCCGATGGCTTCGGGCCCAAGCCACAGGGCATCACCCACGTCCCGTTCAATGATCTGGCGGCGCTGGAAGCGACCATTTCCGACAAGACCTGTGCCGTAGTGCTGGAGCCGATCCAGGGCGAAAGCGGGATTCGTCCGGCCGAGCAAGCCTACCTGGAAGGCGTACGCAAGCTGTGCGACAAGCATAATGCGCTGTTGATCTTCGACGAAGTGCAGACCGGGGTTGGCCGTACCGGCGACCTGTTCGCCTACATGCACCACCACGTGGTGCCGGACATTCTGTCCAGCGCCAAGAGCCTGGGCGGCGGCTTCCCGATTGCCTCGATCCTGACCACCCAGGAGCTGGCCGGTTATTTCTCGGTGGGTGTGCACGGCACCACCTACGGAGGCAACCCGCTGGGTTGCGCGGTAGGCGGGGCGGTGCTGGATATCGTCAACACCCCCGAAGTGCTCAATGGCGTCAAAGCTCGCCACGAAATCTTCAAGACACGCCTGCAGCAGATCGGTGCGCAATACGGCCTGTTTGACGAGATTCGCGGACGCGGCCTGCTGATCGGTGCGCAGCTCACCGAAGGCTGGCTGGGCAAGGCGGGCCAGGTTCTGGCCGCCGCCGAGAAGGAGGCCCTGATGGTTCTGCAGGCCGGCCCCGACGTGGTGCGCTTCGCTCCCAGCCTGGTGATCGACGAGGCGGATATCGACGAAGGCTTGAACCGTTTCGAGCGTGCCGTGGCGCGCCTGGTCAACCAGGGCTGACAGGTCCGTACCGCCCCCCCACAACAGGAGTCACAGCATGCTGGTGATGCGCCCCGCGCAACTTTCCGACCTGGCTGAAGTCAAGCGCCTGGCTGCGGACAGTCCGCTGGGCGTCACGTCGTTGCCTGATGATGTGGAACGGCTGCGTGAAAAGATCCTGGCCTCGGAAGCCTCGTTTGCAGCCGAGGTGATCTTCAATGGCGAGGAAAGCTACTTCTTCGTGCTTGAGGACAGCTCCAGCGGGCGGTTGCTGGGATGCTCGGGATTGGTGGCTTCGGCCGGCTATTCCGAGCCCTTCTACACCTTTCGCAACGAAACCTTCGTGCATGCGTCCCGCGAGCTGAACATTCACAACAAGACCCATGCTCTGTCGCTGTGTCACGACCTGACCGGCAACACCTTGCTGACCAGCTTTTTCGTCGAGCGGTCTGAGTCGTTGCTGGCCAGCGAGCTGGTGTCGCGAGGACGACTGCTGTTCATCGCCAGCCACCCGGAGCGTTTCGCCGAGGCGGTGGTGGTGGAGATCATCGGCGACAGTGACGACAACGGCGACTCGCCATTCTGGGATGGAGTAGGGCGTAATTTCTTCGACATGAGTTATGCCGAGGCCGAGCATCTTTCCGGCGTGAAAAGCCGCAGCTACCTGGCCGAGCTGATGCCGCATTACCCTATCTATGTGCCGCTGCTGTCCGATGCCGCTCAAGAGGCCATGGGGCAGGTGCATCCGCAGGCGCAAGACTCTTTCGACATCCTCACGCGTGAAGGCTTCGAGACCGAGCATTACATCGATATCTTCGATGGCGGTCCGACCCTGCATGCACGTACGTCAGGCATTCGTTCGATCGCCCAGAGCCAGGTGCTGCCGGTGCAGCTGAACGATCAGCCGATGCGCACCGGCGGGCGGCCCTACCTGCTGGCCAATGGGTTGCTGCAGGATTTTCGCGCCATCGCAGTGAGTCTCGATTGGGAGGCCGGCGCCCCGGTGCGCCTCGACCGCGTAACGGCCGAAGCGCTGGGCGTAGGCGAAGGCGCTACTGTCAGGTTGATCGCAATTTGAATACAGATGTCATGTGGTGCGCCATTGTCGGCCTAACCGGGAGCGTTACAACCCGTGGCGTGCAGTGTGCGGCTGGCAGCCATACGGAGGAGTCATGATCGTTCGTCCCGTACGCAGTGCCGATTTGCCGGCGCTGGTCGACCTGGCGCGCAGCACGGGGGCTGGCCTCACCTCGCTGCCGGAGAGCGAGGAGCGCCTGGCGCAGCGCATTGCCTGGGCACAAGTCAGTTTCCGCGGCGAGGCGGCAGCGGCGGATGCTGATTACTTGTTCGTGCTGGAAGACGATGACGGCAAGGTGGTGGGGATTTCGGCCATAACCGGCGCGGTTGGCCTGCGTCAGCCCTGGTACAACTACCGGGTCGGGCTCACCGTGTGCGCCTCGCTGGAGCTGAACATTCATCGGCAGATTCCGACGTTGTTCCTGGCCAACGACCTGACCGGCAATACCGAGATGTGTTCGTTGTTCCTGCATGCCGATCACCGTACAGGCCTCAATGGTCGGCTGCTGTCCAAGGCGCGCCTGTTGTTTGTGGCCGAGTTTCGCTCACTGTTCGCCGACAAGGTGATCGCCGAAATGCGCGGAATTTCCGATGCCGAAGGCCGCGCCCCATTTTGGGAATGTCTGGGGCGGCATTTCTTCAAGATGGAATTCAGCCGCGCCGATTACCTTACCGGTGTCGGCAACAAGGCTTTCATCGCCCAACTGATGCCCAAGTTTCCGCTGTATACCTGCTTCCTGTCTGAGGAGGCGCGCGAGGCGCTGGGCAAGGTTCATGCGGAAAGCGAGCCGGCGCTGACCATGCTGCAGAGCGAGGGTTTTACCCATCAGGGCTACGTCGATATTTTTGACGGCGGCCCGGCACTGGAATGTGAGACCGCCAAGATCCGCGCGGTGCGCGACAGTCGCTTGCTGGTGCTGGCAGTAGGTACGCCCGGCGATGACGCCAGTGATTTCCTGATTCACAACCGCAAGCGCGAAGAATGCCGAGTGACGGTGGGACAAGCCCGCATGGCGGCCGGGACTCTGGTGGTTGATCCGCAGACAGCTCGGCGGCTGGGCTTGTCGCCGGGTGCTCAAGTGCGCGCCGTGCCGCTGCGAGCCGATAACCTCACCTGATCATGGGCCTGTCCGCTTTGCTCATGACCGTCCGGCGGAAAACGATGTGTCTGATCCGCATTTGCGCATTCGGTGCGATGCGGGATTGGATGAGCGGAAGCAGCGCTTTAAACTGCGGCCCCTACACCTTTCTAACGAATGAACGGCAAATGAATCGACAGTGCTGCTGTCGGCTACCTGCCGTTCATTGCTTTTCCCTTAGGAGATTGATATGAGCGATGCCCCTCTGCAACTGATTCTTGAAGACACCGATGGCACCCAGCTGGAAACCACCTGCACCCGTTTTGCCGTGATGTGGCAGGGCCGGGAGGTGTGGATTCAGCAGGTGGGCAACGGTCAGTTGATGATTGGTGTGGATGTCGACGAAAACGACACCGAATACGCCAACCTCTTGCTGCGTCCGTTGGCGACCAACCTGGTAAGCCTGCAGCTGGAAATGGAGCCCGCCGACCTTGAGGGCGATGACGAGCACGTCCATGGTCCGGACTGCAATCACGACCATTGATCTGCTAGCGGCAGCAAACGCTGCTTGGCGTAGAGGTAGCGCTGGTATCCGGCGGCGCAGCTGTTGACCCCAATTCACCGCGCCCAGCGCTTTCAGTGGCGATTGTGAGTGGCGATTTATTGCTGCCGGTGCCCATCCAGAGCAGTCCTCATGTCTTATATAGGGAGGCGTGCAATGCCTGTCATCGATTTGCGCAGCGACACCGTCACTCAGCCCACCCCTGGCATGCGCGAAGCGATGCTCACGGCTCAGCTCGGCGACGACGTCTACGGTGAAGACCCCGCCGTTAATGCATTGCAGCAAACCCTGGCCGAACGGCTTGGCTTTGCCGCGGCGCTGTTCGTACCCACCGGTACGATGAGCAACCTGCTGGGCCTGATGGCGCATTGCGAGCGCGGCGACGAATACATCGTCGGCCAGCAAGCGCATACCTACAAATACGAAGGCGGCGGGGCGGCTGTACTGGGTTCCATCCAGCCGCAGCCGGTGGAAATGGACATCGACGGCTCGCTGGATCTGGATCGGGTCAAGGCGGCCATCAAGGCAAACGACTTCCACTTCGCACGCACACGCTTGCTGGCGCTGGAAAACACCATGCAGGGCAAAGTGCTGCCGCTCGAGTATCTGGCGGCGGCGCGTGCCTTCACTCATCAGCATGGCCTGGCTCTGCACCTCGACGGAGCGCGGCTGTTCAATGCCTCGGTGCGTCTGGGCGTATCGCCAACGGAGATCGCCAGGCATTTCGATTCGGTTTCTGTGTGCTTGTCCAAAGGCCTGGGTGCGCCGGTTGGCTCGGTGCTATGCGGTTCAGAGGCGCTTATTGACAAGGCGCGCCGCTGGCGCAAAGTGTTGGGGGGCGGCATGCGCCAGGCCGGCATTCTGGCTGCGGCTGGGATGTATGCATTGGACCACCAGGTCGAGCGTCTGGCCGAGGATCACGCCAACGCGCAACGCCTGGGCGAGGGTTTGAGTGAGCATGGGTGGGCGGTGGAGCCGGTGCAGACCAACATGGTTTATGTGCAGGTTGGCGAGCACGCACAGGCGCTGCAGCAGTACGCGGCCGCACGACAGATTCGCCTCACCGCGGCGCCACGTATGCGCCTGGTGACTCATATCGACGTCGGCGCTGCCGATATAGTCAAGGTGATTGACCTTTTCAAGGCGTTTCGCATTGAAAAAACCTGACTATCCAATTGACCCTGCCAATTGAACAAAGCGCTGCATCAACGGTCTCGGGTCGATATAATGCCGCCCTTTGCCGGCTATCCGCGTGGCGTTTGGGCCACCGCCGTTTTCTGGAAGAATTTATGAAAAGCGCAGAAATCCGTGAAGCCTTCCTTCGCTTCTTCGAAGAGAAGGGGCACACCCGTGTGGCCTCCAGTTCGCTGATTCCGGCGAATGATCCGACCTTGCTGTTTACCAATGCGGGCATGAATCAGTTCAAGGACTGTTTCCTCGGCTTGGAAAAGCGCGCCTATACCCGCGCAACCACCAGCCAGAAGTGCGTGCGCGCCGGCGGCAAGCATAACGATCTGGAAAACGTCGGTTATACCGCACGCCACCATACGTTCTTCGAGATGCTGGGTAACTTCAGCTTCGGCGATTACTTCAAGCGCGACGCGATTCATTACGCCTGGGAATTCCTCACTTCGCCGCAATGGCTGGGCCTGCCTGCCGAGAAACTGTGGGTCACCGTCTATGCCAGTGATGATGAGGCCTACGATATCTGGACCCAGCAAATCGGCGTGCCGGCCGAGCGCATGGTGCGCATTGGCGACAACAAGGGTGCGCCTTACGCCTCGGACAACTTTTGGGCGATGGGCGATACCGGCCCTTGCGGTCCGTGCACCGAAATCTTCTTCGACCATGGCGAGCACATTTGGGGTGGCCCGCCCGGCTCGCCGGAAGAGGACGGCGACCGCTACATCGAAATCTGGAACAACGTGTTCATGCAGTTCAACCGCACTGCAGACGGTGTGATGCACCCGCTGCCGGCGCCGAGCGTAGACACCGGCATGGGCCTGGAGCGCATTAGCGCGGTGTTGCAGCATGTCAACTCGAACTACGAGATCGACTTGTTCCAGAGCTTGTTGAATGCGTCGGCAGCCGCCATCGGCTGCGCCAATGAAGGTCAGGCCTCGCTGAAAGTGGTTGCCGATCACATTCGTTCCTGCGGCTTCCTGATTGCTGACGGCGTGACGCCGTCTAACGAAGGCCGTGGCTATGTGCTGCGCCGTATCGTTCGCCGCGCCTGCCGCCACGGTAACAAGCTGGGTGCCAAGGGCAGCTTTTTCCACAAGATTGTCGCCGCGCTGGTGGCCGAGATGGGCGAAGCCTTCCCCGAATTGAAACAGCAGCAGGCGCAGATCGAGCGCGTTCTGAAGACCGAGGAAGAGCAGTTCGCCAAGACCCTGGAGCAGGGCCTGAAGATTCTTGAGCAGGATCTGGCTGAGCTGTCTGGCACGGTCATCCCCGGCGATGTGGTGTTCAAGTTGTACGACACCTACGGCTTCCCGGTTGACCTGACCGCCGATATCGCCCGCGAGCGCGAGCTGACCATCGATGAGCAGGGCTTTGAGCGTGAGATGGATGCCCAGCGCGAGCGCGCACGCTCCGCCAGTGCGTTCGGCCTTGACTATAACAGCCTGGTGAAGGTAGAGGGCGAGACGCGCTTTATCGGTTACCAGGGCACGTCGGGCAGCGGCAAGGTGGTCGCGCTGTTCAAGGAAGGCATGAATGTAGAGCGCCTGAACGCGGGCGAAGAGGGCGTGGTGGTGCTTGACCAGACGCCGTTCTATGCCGAATCCGGCGGTCAGGTGGGTGACTGCGGTTATCTTGCTGCCGAAGGCCTGCGTTTCGATGTGCGTGATACCAGCAAGGCCGGCGGTGCCTATCTTCACCATGGAATCCTGGACAGTGGCAGCTTGCAGGTCGGGGCCGCGGTCGATGCGACCGTCGATTCCTCGGTGCGTCAGGCAACCGCTTTGAACCACTCGGCGACTCACCTGCTGCACGCTGCGCTGCGCGAGATCCTGGGCGAGCATGTGTCGCAAAAAGGTTCGCTTGTGGACAGCCAGCGCCTGCGTTTCGACTTCAGTCACTTCGAGGCGATCAAGCCCGAGCAAATCAAGGCGCTGGAAGATCGGGTCAACGCCGAGATTCGCAAGAACACGGCGGTGGATATCGAGGAGACTGATATCGAGACGGCCAAGTCTCGCGGCGCCATGGCGCTGTTCGGTGAAAAGTACGGCGACCAGGTGCGTGTGCTGAGCATGGGCGGCGGTTTCTCCGTCGAGCTGTGTGGCGGCACCCACGTCAAGCGCACCGGTGACATCGGCTTGTTCAAGATCACCAGCGAAGGCGGCGTAGCCGCCGGTGTGCGCCGCATCGAAGCGGTTACCGGCGAACTCGCGCTGGCCTACCTGAATGCCGCCGAAGAGCAGCTCAAGGAAGCCGCGCAGCTGGTCAAGGGCAGCCGCGACAACATGCTGGAAAAACTGGCTGGTGTGCTTGAGCGTAACCGTCAGTTGGAAAAGGAACTGGAGCAACTCAAGGCCAAGGCTGCCAGCGCGGCCGGTAGTGACCTGGCTGGCTCGGCAGTCGACGTCAAGGGCGCAAAAGTGCTGGCGGCGCGTCTCGACGGCCTGGATGGCAAGGCATTGCTGGCGCTGGTCGATCAGTTGAAGAACAAGCTTGGCAGTGCGGTGATCCTGCTCGGTGGTGTTCAGGACGACAAAGTCGTGCTGGTAGCCGGCGTGACTCAGGACCTGACGAGCAAACTCAAGGCCGGCGATTTGATGCGCCAGGCGGCAGCCGCCGTTGGTGGCAAGGGTGGTGGACGTCCGGACATGGCCCAGGGCGGCGGCAGCGATGCCGGCAAACTGGACGAGGCCCTGGCATTGGCCGAGGGATTTGTCGAACAAGGTCTGTAATTGCTGAAAGCCAGGGTTCGCAGCGCGCCCAGCGAACCCTGGTAGTTTGACCCCTGGTGGGTCTAATGGGCGCCTTCAAGGACTCAGGCGGTTTTTGACATGGCTTTGATCGTACAAAAGTTTGGAGGCACCTCCGTGGGTAGCGTTGAACGCATCCAGCAGGTAGCCGAGAAGATCAAGAAATTCCGGGAGAACGGCGACGATATCGTCGTGGTGGTTTCCGCCATGAGCGGTGAGACCAATCGCCTGATCGATCTGGCCAAACAAATTACCAATGGCAAGCCGGTACCGCGTGAGCTGGACATGATGGTGTCCACCGGCGAGCAGGTGACTATTGCTCTATTGGCCATGGCGTTGATCACTCGCGGCGTGCCGGCAGTGTCCTTTACTGGTAACCAGGTGCGTATCCTCACCGACAGCACCCACACCAAGGCGCGGATTCTGCAAATTGATGCGCAGAAGATCGGCGCTGAGCTCAAGATGGGCAAGGTCGTCGTCGTCGCCGGTTTTCAAGGGGTGGACGAGCACGGCAACATCACCACGCTGGGCCGCGGCGGTTCGGACACCACGGGTGTCGCCCTGGCGGCGGCGCTGAAAGCCGATGAATGCCAGATTTACACCGATGTGGACGGGGTCTACACCACTGACCCGCGCGTCGTACCTAAGGCGCGTCGCCTGGAGCGGATTACCTTTGAAGAGATGCTGGAAATGGCCAGCCTTGGTTCGAAGGTCTTGCAGATCCGTTCGGTGGAATTTGCCGGTAAATACAACGTCCCGCTGCGCGTGCTGCACAGCTTTCAAGAGGGGCCGGGCACCCTCATTACCCTTGATGAAGAGGAATCCATGGAACAGCCGATCATCTCTGGCATCGCTTTCAACCGCGACGAATCAAAGCTGACCATTCGTGGCGTGCCGGATACTCCCGGGGTCGCCTTCAAGATCCTGGGTCCGATCAGCGCTGCGAATATCGAAGTGGATATGATCGTGCAGAACGTTTCGCACGATAACACCACGGATTTCACCTTTACCGTCAACAACCCAGACTATGAAAATGCCCTGGGAATCCTGCAGGGGATCGCTGACGAGATTGGCGCTCGCGAGGTCAAAGGCAACGTCAGCATCGCCAAGGTATCCATTGTTGGTGTCGGTATGCGCTCCCACGCTGGAGTGGCCAGTCGCATGTTCGAAGCCCTTGCCAAAGAAGGAATCAATATTCAGATGATCTCGACGTCGGAAATCAAGGTTTCCGTGGTCGTTGAAGAAAAATACCTGGAACTGGCTGTGCGTGCCCTGCACACCGCATTCGAACTGGATGCTCCAGATCACCGCCAGGACGCTTGAATCCTGATGTTTGGAAGGCGCGCATTGCGCGCCTTCTGTCTTTTTGATGGGTCTGAAGGAAATTTTGCTTCCCGCAGGTCGGTCAATATTTGGAAGGTCAGCGCACCCTTCGCGTGGAACCTTCCCTTTTTTGCAGACTGTTGTTGTCCTGTACTACTGAAGAATCCATTAAGGAGAAAGGAATGCTGATTCTGACTCGCCGGGTAGGGGAAACCCTCATGGTAGGTGACGAAGTCACCGTGACTGTTTTGGGCGTGAAAGGTAACCAGGTGCGTATCGGCGTGAACGCTCCTAAAGAAGTTGCCGTACACCGTGAGGAAATCTACCAGCGCATCCAGAAGGAAAAGGATCAGGAACCAAGCCATTAATTTATCTGACTTTTTTTTATAAAAAAGGCTTTGCAAGCGGGGTAAAGCTGTATATCATGCGCCCCGTGTTGCGGAGAGGTGGCCGAGTGGCCGAAGGCGCTCCCCTGCTAAGGGAGTACATCTCAAAAGGGTGTCGGGGGTTCGAATCCCCCCCTCTCCGCCATTATTTTCAAGTTTCGCGGCTGGTTGTAAGAATCGCGAAACAAGTTGCAAATGTGGACTCATAGCTCAGCTGGATAGAGTACTCGGCTACGAACCGAGCGGTCGGAGGTTCGAATCCTCCTGAGTCCGCCACATCAGGGAAGGCTGTCAGTAATGATGGTTTTCTCGCATCAACCAGCGGTGATCTGGTTTATCAAGCGCCCTACGGACTCATAGCTCAGCTGGATAGAGTACTCGGCTACGAACCGAGCGGTCGGAGGTTCGAATCCTCCTGAGTCCGC